>JBIMKC010000008.1:0-2203 GCA_043673925.1 Chromatiales bacterium
GCTCGGCATCGTAGGTCCGCACCGATGCGCGCGCGTATTCACCCATTCTTTCGCGCCGTCCATCGTCTAACAGCAACGTGCCCATGGCCTCGGCCAGCGCGCGCGGATTGGCGGGCTCTACGATGAACCCATTGCCGCCCTGCCGCACGATCTCCCGTACCCCGCCGGCGTTAACGCCGACAGCCGGCAGGCCCAAGGCCATCGCTTCCAGAAACACCAGCGGCTGCACCTCGGTGGTGGATGCGGAAGCAAAGACATCAGCGGCGGCGATGTGGTCCACGAGGTCCTGCCCGGTCAATATTCCCGCCCAGATGACATGATCCGTTAACCCCAAATCGTGGCCCAGTGCCTCCAAGCGGGAGCGGTCCTGACCGTCCCCGATCACCAAAAGGTGGGCATCCACGCCGTTTAGCCTCAGGTGACTAAAGGCCTCAAGTAAAACATCCACGCTTTTTTGCCGCACCAGCCGCCCGACGTGAACGGCCGTTGGCCGGGTCATGCCGAAACGGCGCTTAAGCTCCGGCTTCGACGCGCTCCCTGAAAAGCACTTTAGACTGATCGGGTTGGAGACCACGTGCACCGGCCGCCGCATTTTGTGGCCCAGAAGCTCGTTCTTTAAGGCTTCGGCGGGCGTGATGACGGCGTTGCAGCGGTTGTAATAGAAGGCTAGATAACGCCGGGTGAGATCCTTTGCAAGCGCGAAATCGAGACCGAAGTTATTAAGATACTCGGCGAGAAACCCATGATGAGACCCGACGAGCGGGCATTTCAATAGCTTCGCAACCCACACTGCCTCCACGCCCATTGTAAAAATCGTATGCAGATGAATAACATCCGCTTGGAAACGGCGCACGCCGTTGAGCGGTCCCACCAGCGAGGGCACGCGCGCCTGAATATGCGCGAATCCCGGAAGGGCCACGGAGGGAAACGGGTGAACCGGTATGCGCGCATCCAGATCGGACGTCGCGTGACCGTTCGCGAGCTTACTCACATCCATCGTGAAGACCGCCACGGCATGGCCGCGTTCCACCAACTGGTTGGCGGTGGTGACGATCGATCGGACCACCCCATTGATCTGGGGCAGAAACGTGTCGGTAAAAATCGCGATTCGCATTTCGAGTCCCGGATCAGCGCGCGACTTGCGCATACCTCAAGCGGATCCCAAGTCTAGCTGTTCGTTCAGGGTCTGGCACGAGCGGTACAAGGTGAACACCTCGGGCACCGCGGAAAAGGAGGCGATCACCTGCTCGAAGGGACACCCCGGGGCCAGCAACTGCGGCAACTCTTGCGACAGCTCCAAGATATGCACACCGTGCTTTCGCGCCGCCGCCAGATAATATAGATAATGCACGGCGCGGATGGCGAGCTTGGGGTCTTGCAAGCAGTCGAGGATGGGGGTCAGGAAGGCGAGCTGCAACGAACGTGAGCGCGTGTCCACGAGCCACCGATCGCCTTGCCGCGAGCACACCATCGGCAGGACCTTGACGGTCTCGGCGTCGCTGAAACCGATCTCGGGCCACGGCGTCTCGGGAGCCGGCGTGCCGAACGATCCGGCGAACGCCTTTTGATAGCACCAGGCAAGGCTCGACGCCACCGCGTCGTCAACCGGCGTGGTCTCGGGGTTCGAAAATACACGCAGCTTCGGTAAGAGCGCCCGGCGAATATCGCCGACAGAGGCGTCTCCGGGGCCATTCACCAGCACCCGGTAGCCTAAACCGGCGATGAGCACGACGCGCGAAAGGGCCTCGAAACGCGGCAATTCATCGAGCAGGCGCCGCAGCGCGAGCGGATCGATTCCCGTGCGCGTCCAGGCCAGGAACGCGATGAGGTTGCCCGTGATGTAGGTGTTTCCGGTCCGGATCCAGGCATCGAGCACCGCACCGATGCGTTCTTCGGTAATCGTCTCGCCGCGGAAGCACTCCCCCGCCATGCGGTAGATATGGGAGTTGAACGCGGTGACGCCGAAGTCCTCGACGTTCCCCCAGCGTAAACACAGGACAAAGTACTGGGCCAGGAGAAACTCCTGCCAACTGCGGTGACTAAAACGCACCTTGTTCGGGCCCGTCGACACGAACACCGTGCGTTGCAGAATGGCTCCCGCTCCCTCGGCAACCTGGCGGAATCCGGCGATGACATCGGCGGCCTCCTCAAGGACCCCCAGCGTGCGAAAATGCCCTTCCCAGCGTTCCCCCGCCCTCTTCGC
>JBIMKC010000008.1:2303-4951 GCA_043673925.1 Chromatiales bacterium
CTGAGCCGCAAGACCTCATGCACATCCTTGGGATCGCTCGCCAAGCGCTCCAGCCCGTGGAAACCGCTGCGAATGGCGACGACCACCGAGAACCGCCGGTTGTCCCCATAGCGGGCGCTCACGTTTCTCAACATAGCGGCGAAGTACGACAATCCGATGGCGGGGTGATTGACCAGGAAATCATCCACGCCATCCAGGATCACCGCGGTGGCGCGGGTGCGAAATGATTGCTCGACCCAGTCGGTGTCGATCGGCTGATCGGGATAGAGACTGCGGGCCCAGCGCGCCCACCAAGCCCATAATGCGTCCCAAGCGTTCTCGTCCAGCGCCTGTTCTTTCGCCAAATTAATCTGCTGCATAGGGATAAGCAGTGGGAAAGGCGTCTCATCGTGCGGATCGGCAAGGTAAAGTCGTCCGAGGCGCCAGGCAACCATGCGCGTCACGGCGGACTTGCCGACCCCGGCCATGCCCGTGATCACGACGCGGCGTGAGCCTTCGCTCCCGCCACGGAGTTTCTTGGCGACCAGATCACAAACGTCCCGCTGGGTCCCGGCCGAGCCGCCGCGCTTCCGCGTGGCCGCGCGTTCATCGGCGGGTTCGGTCCCTGCTCCGCTGCCGATCAGCGTATGGACGCCGGTAACCCGGTTCACTTCGGCGATCCGCAGCAAGGTCCGATCCACGAGTTCAAGCGCAGGATTCCGGAGATAACGGCTGGCAAGCTTGGAGACGATCGTCACCACCGGCGCCGCCGGATGCTTCGGCACCTTGACGGAGCCATGGGTGCCGCGGAAATAGATGTTGCGCTCCCGCGGGTCTGCCTCGATCGGGACCGAGAGGTCCGACTTGGCGAACACGTCGTGTACGACCGGCGCCGGGAGTTCCAAGGCCGCGGCGCGCTGCAATTGCTGGACGAATTCGGTCTCGAGCGCCAACAGCCAGGGGTTTCGCCAGCGCAGGGCGGGCAGGATGTCGTTCCTGCCCCAATCCATGGCCCCTTGAGTCAGGAACCGGACCAGCCGCAGAAACGGCACCGTCAGTGGATAAAGAAGCGCTTGATACAGGAGCCGGCTGATGCCGGTCAGAATGCGGGAACCGCCGGCATGCGGCACGGCGATATTGATGATGCGCCGGGTACGCAGCCACACCGATCCCGAGGCGGCGATGTCGAAACTCCCGGTTTGGATCTGGCGTTCTATGGCCGCGAACGCCTCCCGCAACATGTGCTTGACGACCAGGCCCCCAGTGCTGTGGGTCACAAAGAGCAGGTGACGATGATCGTTGAACTGCGTCTCGAGCCAGGTCTTAAGATCGTCGGCAGCCTGGGGGATGCTGGTGCGTTCCCAGAGTTGCGCGGGATACTGGAAGGAGACCACGTCCGCATCGGTCCCCGCGGTTTCCAAGACCCATTCGGGCATGTTGCCCCAGGTCCCGCGGCAGTCCCCGAAAATCCCGTGCACGAAGACGATGAGGACACCCCGTGGGAGGTCCTGGTGCATGGACTTATGCACCGCCCCGTAGGCGCCGGTCTCAGCCCAAAAGCTCATCTCAGGCCGGCGCTCGCGCCCCGCCTGAATAAAAAAAGGGAGGCAGTTGCCTCCCTCTCTCCCTCGTCAATGTAACAACGGATTAGAAGCTGAAGCCGAGGTAACCACCGATGGTCCAGAAGTCGAAGTCTTTGTCCAAATTGCCGAAATTAAATGCACCTGCACTAAGTAAAGGACTGAGGGTCGGGTTTTCAGCAACTTGCCTTCTCAGCACCGCTTCGGTATTGTTCTCCGTGTTGCTAATGCCCGCCACCAGGTGGTAACGGCCGTCGATACCGAACTTGATCCCGGGGATGATCTCGTACTCGACACCGGCCGCGAACTGCACCCCGACGTCAAGGTAGGTCGCTGCGTCCGAGGGCGGGCTGATGACATGGAAATCGAGCCCCGCGGGGATGATCCAGGGCCGCAGCTTGCTGCCTTGCAGGAACTTGATCTTGGGCGCGGCGCTCACGGTGAACATCGTCTGTATCTGATCACCCGTGATCAAGCAACCGCCGTCAGGCTCCAAGGCACCGAAGGAATCCACGTTCGTCAGCAGCGAGCACTCCGCGGCGGGCACGACGAGCACCGCCCGTTCGCCCCCGAAGTTTTTGTACTCCAGGCTGATCTCACCGAGGGCCTCGGTACCCGGCCAGAGCCCCCACAGGTCATCGGTCAGGCTGTGTTCTATAGCGCCCCCGACATACCAGCCGTCCTCCGCATCTTGCGCCGGAAAGCCCAGCACCCCGGCTAATCCATCCACGTTATGGACATCCGTGAACGACTCGAACCCTCGGGCGTCGTTTACATAGTCTGTGAAGCCGCCGCGGAAGAACACCAGGTTTTTCTTCTGCCGCGTTGGCGGCGCGGTTTCTACCGTCGTGACCCGATCTTCCAGCACCTTGTGCTCGCTCGTGTCCTGAGACTCCATATCCTGCATCTGTTTTTGCTGCGCGTCGTCGACCGCTCTAGTGTCCTGGAGCTCCTGTTTCAGCCCCCTTATCTCCTCCTCCATCTCTTGCAGGCGATTCTGCAATTCGCCCATCCGACCTTGGGCGGCTGCCGTTTGCGGATAGACAGACGCTACCGCCGGTAACACGAGCCCGGCGACCACACCGTGTA
>JBIMKC010000008.1:5051-12078 GCA_043673925.1 Chromatiales bacterium
TAAAAGAGCGTGTTCTCGACGCCCGAGAAGCCCGTACCCCGGCCGCGCTTGATGACAATGACGTTCCTGGCCTTATCGGCATCGAGGATCGGCATCCCGTAGATGGGGCTCGACTTATTGGTGCGCGCATCGGGATTCACCACATCGTTGGCGCCGATGATCAAGGCCACGTCCGCTTGCGGAAACTCGGCATTGATCTCCTCGAGATCATAAATCTTATCGTAAGGCACCCCGGCCTCGGCCAACAGCACGTTCATATGCCCCGGCATACGGCCTGCGACCGGGTGGATGGAAAATTTGACCTTCACGCCACGCTCCTCCAAAAGCTCCGTCAGTTCCCAGATCTTGTGCTGGGCCTGGGCAACGGCCATACCATATCCGGGAACGATGATTACCCTCTCCGCGAAGGCCATCATCACCGCAACGTCGCTGGCCTCGATGGCCTTCATGCTGCCCGCCATCGCCTCCGTGCTGATTTGGGTCTCGATTGTGCCGAGACCGGAAAACAACACGTTGGTGAGCGAGCGGTTCATGGCCTTGGCCATCAATTGCGTGAGCAAGGTGCCGGCCGCGCCCACCACCGTACCGGCGATGATCATGGCGGCGTTGTCGAGCACCAAGCCTTCGAAAGCGACCGCGAGTCCAGTCAAGGCGTTATAGAGCGAGATGAGCACCGGCATGTCCGCGCCGCCGATGGGCATGGTCATGATCACGCCGAAAGCGAGCGCGAGCAGGAAAAACGCAAGGATGATGACAAGGAACGGCTTGCCTATCACCATGAATAAACCGAGCGCCCCCAGAGCGCCCAGCACGTAAATATTGATCTGCTTTTGCTTGTCTCTCGGGAACAACCCGCCGCGCTTGACCAGATCCCGGAGCTTGCCGAAGGCGACCAGCGAACCGGAGAACGACACGGCGCCGATCGCTCCGCCGATCGCGGCGAGCCCGAGGACGACAAAGCCATGCGTCTCGCTTTTAAATAACTCCAAGGCGCCGATGGCCGCCGCGGCCCCGCCTCCCATGCCGTTGTACAAGGCGATCATCTCGGGCATCGCGGTCATCGGCACGCGTTTGCCGGACACCCAAGCGGCGCCCGAGCCGATCGCGATGGCCGTGATCATCAGGAGGTAGTTCTGCATGCCGTCCCAAAAGAAGGTGATGAGGATTGCGACCCCCATTCCCGCGCCGGCCCACACGATCCCATCCCGGGCGGTGACGGGCGAGCTCATGCGCTTTAATCCGAGAATAAACAAGACCGCGGCGCTGAAATAGGCGATTTGAATGAGCGTATTCATTTGTTTTCCTTATTTGTTCTTCTTGCTGCTCTTAAACATTTCGAGCATACGTTCGGTCACCACGTAGCCGCCAACCACGTTACCGGCGGCCAGGATTACACCGATAAACCCGATCGCCAACTCGAGCGTGCTGCCGGGGTCCGCTTTACCCAAGGCGACCATGGCGCCGACCAGCACGATACCGTGCACGAAGTTCGAGCCGGACATGAGCGGGGTATGCAAAATCACGGGGACACGGCTGATGACCTCATAACCCGTAAAGGCCGCCAGCATGAAGATGTAAAGTGCAACGAAGCCTTCGATCATTGTTATTCTCCTTCGACTAGAGCGCGCGTTGGACCGTGCTTGATGTCCCCATCGCGTGTTAACGTGCTGTCTCGCAAGACTTCGTCATCCCAGTCGGGTTCGAGCTTGCCGTCTTTGACCATCAGCGCTACCAGATTGAACACGTTCTTAGCGTATAGTTCGCTCGCATGCGCCGGAAGCGTGCTCGGCATATTGACCGGCCCGCAGATCTCGACATCGTGAAATTTTACGCCCTTGTCGGGTTTTGTCAGTTCACAGTTTCCGCCGCTTTCCGCGGCCAAATCGATGATCACGGACCCGGGTTTCATGGCTTCCACCATAGCCCGGGTAATGATCTTCGGCGCCGGGCGGCCGGGAATCGCGGCGGTCGTGATCACCACGTCGGCTTGGCCCACGTGCTTAGCAATCAGCTCCTGCTGCCGTCGCTTTTCCTCTTCGGTAAGCTCTCGGGCATAGCCGCCGGCGGCGTCAGCTTGAATGTCCATTTGGACGAACTTGGCGCCCAGAGACTGCACCTGCTCCTTGGTGGCCGGGCGTACATCGTAAGCCTCCACGATCGCGCCTAAGCGCCGAGCCGTCGCGATCGCCTGCAAACCGGCGACGCCCACGCCGATGATGAGAAATCTTGCCGGACGGATGGTCCCGGTCGGCGTGGTGAGCATCGGCATGAACTTGCTGAGCCGGTAAGCGGCCATGAGCGTCGCTTTATACCCTGCCACCGACGCCTGTGAGGACAGCGCATCCATCGACTGGGCCCTGGAAATTCTGGGAATAAGCTCCATGGCCAAGCTTGTGATCTTTCGATTCCGAAACACCTTCACGAGCTCCGTGCTCTTATGGGGCGCCATGAATCCCACGACGATACCCCCTTCTCGAAGCCGGTGCGCCTCTTCGATCGTTGGAGGCTGGACGCGCAGCACGACATCCGCCTCGCGGTAAAGCCGCTCGGCGTCCTCGGCGACCGTGGCACCGGCCGCCGTGTACGAGTGATCTGGCTGATAGGCGGCAGCGCCTGCCCCCTCTTCGATAAGGACTTCGACCCCAAGCTTTCCAAAGCGCGCGACAACCTCGGGAACGATCGCGACACGCTGTTCTCCGGCCGCGCATTCTTTGAGTACGGCGATCTTCATAAGTCTTCCCCTATTGTTTTTCTGTGAAGATGCGGTTTTATTGTTATGCAAACGCGTCTCGGCGGCCTCGTAGCCAGGCCTCGGATGCGTTCGGAACTTCTCTCCTTCTAATTTACCGAAAATAATGTAGACTTAGCAATGTTGGCGAAACGCCAACCTGCCTATTGAGAAATGAAGGACGATTGCCTATCCTTTAGTTGCTCCACCTTAACCCAGGTGGTGGCTCATCAATAAAAAACCGAAATTATGAGGAGGCATTTAATATGACTAGCATTCTCAAGCTTCTGGCCTTTGCGTTGCTTTCATTGAACTTAGGGGCTTGCGGGTATGACGCGCCCGAATCGTCTAACTACCAGGGTTCGACGAACGCGCCTACGAGTGAAGAGGAACAAGCAAAGCAACCATCCGTCAATCAGTAAGCCAACGCGCTGAACACGTTGGGGGACTCTAAGAGTCCCCCGGCGCTTTCCAGCACTCCCTGCCAGGAGAAGCTATCGCTAGAGCTTAGAGCGATTGAATTGATTGTCCTTGGTGTTTTTCCCGGCGCCCGCCGCGCGGTTTAAACAAAAAACCCCAAGAAGAGCCCCGGCGAATCCGGCCGTCAGCACCATACCGAACGAGCCCGCGCCCCAGCCTATCGGGTAGTTGTCCACGTTGATGGTGGCAGTCAAGCCGGGAATGCTCGGCAAGTCCATATCTCCCGCGCCCGCTTTGAGTTGCGCCTTCAAGCCCTTTTCCGTGTGCTGTGCCATATCGCAATGCACGAAATACGTCTTATCGCCGCTAGGCACGATAAACGTCCCGCTTTTCTCACCCGGCCCCGTGACTTCGAGGTGAAACATCCCTTGGGGATGTATATATTTTGGTAGCCCGTGCAGCATCCATTGGTGGCGAATATCGTCATCGTTGACGAAGGTCACGGTCACCCGGCTACAGGGGCGCACGTTCCATTGTTGCTGGTCATAGGCGAACATCAGTCCCGGGAAGCGGCGTGCGTGCTTTCTGCCCGCATGCACGCTAACCTTCACGTCCTCCGAGATTTGCGGGCAGTCTTGCGGTAATCGATCCTTATTTTCGCCCATCACCGCCCCTTGCATATCCATGGACATGCCCGGGTGGTGATGATGCGCGTGCGTACCCGCGGCGGCGGTGAGCGCGGGTTGCCGATAGTCAGACGTAGCGGTGACTTTTTGCACGCGGGGCGCCTCCGCGTTCCCGGTCGTGCTCGCCCGCCACACCGCCACGACCGCCAACCCACCCAGGGCAAATAGCACTACCCGTCGATGCACCTACGCCGTCCCTCCGCGTTTTAAGCGCAGCCGCAGGAACACGATGACACCCGCGATAAGCAGCCCCCCCACAAAGGCCAGCAACACCGGACGCGCCAGGGCCGGGTCGGCGGCCGCCGGATCGGCCAGGACACCCTCCTTGTCGATCGTGCCCCATACCGGGACCTTGCGCTGGTAAAACTCTTGGGTGAAGAACGGCGCCAGCTCCATGCCGTGCATCACGGGCAACCCCCCTTTACCCAGAAAGGATCGGTAAGCAATCAAGGTGATGTTCCCACCGGGAAACTGTCCATGGGTGGTGACGGCCTTCTCCTTATGGTCGTGCATCATCCACACACCGGGCCCGAAGCTATGCAGCCCGTCGTCCACGGTGCTGAGCTCGAGATCGTAGCGCTGGGCGGGGCTGAGATCGAAGACATCCCGCTGCACCCGGGCCGCCGGATTGTGCAACACCCCGTCGTAATGGGTGATCGTGGGTTTATGGCCGTGGGTGTGGATCGCGATGGCGCGATCGGAGCCTCCGTTGGCCATTCGGATCTTCACCTTTTCGTTGGCATCCACGACGATGATCGACTCCCGCAAGGTGTATGGGAACGAACGGCCGTTGAGCAGGAAATACTCGGGCTTCGCCTGGGTGACGTCATATTCACGCGTCGTGACGAGGCCAATCAGCCTCGGATCGTTTGCGACTTTAATCAGATCATGCAGCTCCTTATCCACCTCCTGATAGATGAGATCATACTCGCGCGCGTAAGACTCCTTGACCGCCACCGAGGGATGGCGCACGTGCCCGGCCCCGATGTTCAAGGTTTGTGGCCAGTTGTTGGGGCGGTTTTCCTCGACCACAATAATCCCCATCAAGCCCATGCCGACATGGATGGGCGCCTGTTCGTGGCAATGATAAAGCATCGTGCCGGGCTGCCTGGGCGTGATCTCATAGGTAAAGCTCTCCCCCGGCATCACGGGAATGTGGCTGGTCTCGGAGGTGCCGTCGTTGCCGCGTGGCTCCCCATGCAGGGGATGGTCGAGGTAGTAGGGGTGGTCAACACCGTGGAGATGAATGGTATGCGGTAAGTAATGGGTATTCTCCAGCGTGACCTTCACGCGGTCGCCCGCCTCGACCCGGATGGTGGGCGAAGGCACCCGCAATAACTCGTTGGCTTCGTAGCTTTCGAAATTCTTGGTTGCCATGCCATGCGCTTTCGGCACAAAGACCCAAAATCCCGGTTGGATCCCGGGCGCGATGGAATAAGCGGGCACGGGGAAGGCGACATCGGGCGATCGCCCGTTGAGCTCGGCGACCTCGAGACGAATATGCACATCGTCCGGATCACCATCGCCGTCGCGGTCGTTTTCCAACGCCACGGTGTCCGGCGACAGCCCCGAGCTCATCAGCGTATCCATCGAAACGTTGTTCGTGCCCTTGACGAAGGCCGCGACCGCGTAAGGATTGTCGGGAGTGCAAAGCGGGGACTCTTCGATCGTGGCGCCCTCGATCACCTTCGCTTCCCGCCATTCCGGGCGTTCGTCGGGACAAGGCGGCTCACCGGTACTCGGCACGGCCGTCGTACTCGCGGGCCCGTACTGGTACGAGGTCGGAAGTAAGCCGGGAACGAACCAAACCATCACCCCGGCCAGGATGACGACAGTCACGAAAACAATTACCCAACGGTTCCTGTTCATAGGGCGATATCCCGGCTTAGAATCCTAACAATTATGTTCAATAGTAACGCTCGGCTGGCGCGTTTCTAATCGAAAACAACGCGCGCGAACGGTGGAGCAACATGGCCGGAAACCTGCGGGTAACACGAGGACGGAACCGGGCAGGGGGGCGCCTCCTTGCCCCCGTTCCGGATTTTAAGAGGGGTCGCGTTTGGGGTTAATCTTTCGTCACGTAACGATAAAAGTAATAAGCGCCCACGATAAGGGCCACGAATACAACGATTCCGACCGGACTCTTCAGCATCTCAACTGCGTCAAGAATTCCACCCATGGTGTTCGAACCTCTTTTAATACTGTACTTTTAAGTAATTCCGCAGAACCTGTTGCGTACCCTCCCATCTTACTTGACCGTGATTCGATGTCAAGAATCTCCCGTGAGCCACGCGCCCCTCAGGCGGCTTGCATCGGTATCGAATGACCGATGCTCGTGATCTTGTTACGGTCGTCCAGGTAGACAAGCGTCGGTTGGTGGGCGGCCGCCTCTTCACGCTGCAATCCGGCATAGGCACATATGATCACGCGATCGCCAGGCCTCGCCCTATGCGCCGCCGCGCCGTTAATGGAGATCACCCCCGAACTCGGTTCCGCCCGCATCGCATAGGTCGTGAAGCGCTCGCCGTTCGCGATATTGTAGATATGGATCTGCTCGTACTCGCGGATCCCGGCGGCGTCAAGCAAGTGCGCGTCAATCGCACAGGATCCTTCATAATCAAGTTCCGAATGCGTAACACGAGCACGGTGGAGTTTCGCTTTGAGCAAGGTGATATACATTGCGTCCCGAGCCAGTGACAGTTTGACCGCGATTATGGCGTAAAGGTCGCTATCGTTCAACGAACTTGCGCGCTGCAAGGTTGTCTATGAGACGCGTCTTACCGAGCCAGGCGGCGGCTAAGATCCTGAGATCGCTATCTTCTGGAGCGGGTTCCATGAGATCGCTGGCGCGCCTGACGGCGAAGTAATCGGCATTGAATCCGGCTTCCTCCAAGCGCGTACGACCGCGCCGTTGGATGGATTGAAAACTCGGCGCCGCACGGCTCAGCGCGTCGCGGGCCTCGCAAAGCGCCTCATACAAACGCCAGGCGATCGCTTTTTCTGCTTCCGTGAGATACGCATTCCGTGAGCTCAGCGCAAGACCGTTGGGCGCGCGCGCGGTCTCCACGGAATGAATTTCTACCTCGATACATAAATCCGCGACCATGCGTTTAATCACCAGCAACTGTTGGTAATCCTTCTCGCCGAAGACGGCGAGATCGGGCCGCACCAGATTCAGCAGCTTCGTCACGAC
>JBIMKC010000008.1:12178-31241 GCA_043673925.1 Chromatiales bacterium
TCTCGCCGAAGACGGCGAGATCGGGCCGCACCAGATTCAGCAGCTTCGTCACGACGGTCGCGACGCCGGTGAAATGCCCGGGCCTAGACGCCCCGCACAACATAGTATCCAATCCGGGCACACGGACCTCGGTATGCCGATCGAGGTCGTTGGGGTACAGTGCCGCCACCTCGGGAACAAACAGAACATCGGTCCCCGCCGCGTCGAGAAGCGCGCGATCCTGTTCAAAACTACTCGGATACCGATCGAGGTCCTCGCCGGCCACGAACTGCATGGGATTGACAAACAGGGTGACAACCGTGCGGCTCGCAAGGTGCTGGGCCGCTTCGACGAGGGCCAAATGCCCTCGGTGCAGGTTCCCCATCGTGGGTACGAGCGCAATCCGCTGACCCCGATCGCGCCAAGCGATGACGATCTCCTTAAGCTCCGCGATCCGAGCGACGCTACGGATCACTCGAAACCGTGCTCTGCGCCGGGAAATTCACCGCGCTTAACCGCCCCGGCGTAATCGCGGAATGCCTCCTCGATACCAGCGCGCCCGGTAAGAAAGTTCTTCGCGAATCGGGGCAGCCGCTCGCTGATCCCGAGCATATCGTAAACAACCAGCACCTGGCCGTCACAGCCGGGACCGGCGCCGATGCCGATCACCGGAATCGTCACCGATGCGCTGATCTCCGCGGCAAGCGGGCTGGGTACGCACTCGATCACCAGCATCACTGCCCCGGCGCTCTCGAGCGCCTGTGCGTCTCTTTTAATCACCTCGGCGTCTTCGGGATCACGGCCCTGAACGCGGTACCCGCCCAGCTTATTAATCGATTGTGGCAGCAATCCCAGGTGTCCGCACACCGGGATACCCCTCGCGCCGAGCAACTCGACGGCGGCCGCTAACCAGGCGCCGCCTTCCAGCTTAACCACCTGCGCACCCGACTCCCCGAGCAAGCGGCCCGCGTTTCCAAGCGCTTGGTAGGGTGTGGCATAACTCATGAACGGCATATCGACCACCACGAGCGACCGTTTTGCCCCTCGGCGCACGAGTTGCGCATGGTAGATCATGTCGTTCAAGCGCACGCCAAGCGTGCTGTCGTGGCCTTGCACCACCATCCCGAGCGAATCCCCCACCAGCAGGATATCGACGCCGGCTGCGTCGGCGAGCCTGGCGAAGCTCGCATCGTAGGCGGTGAGGCAAGCGATTTTCTCACCGCGCCGCTTCATCTCGATCAGATCCGAAGTGGAAATTGAAGTGATTGCGCCCATCCGTTCAACACGCTAAGGCGTCATTGGCGCGCGGCCGGACAATCGCTCGACCCTCCCTTCACACTGCCTTAGGAGCACGGCGAGCGGTCCGAGCCCCGGAACCTCAAGGTCCGGGGCAATTTCATACAGCGGGTACAGCACGAAAGCCCGCTCGCTCAGTCCCGGATGCGGGACCGTCAAACCGGGCTCGGCGATAGGTTGGGCGCCGTAAAGAAGAATATCAATGTCCAAGGTTCTGGGTCCCCAACGAACGCCGCGCGCGCGGCCGTGCCGCGCCTCGACTTCTTGCAACGATGCCAATAGATCGTAGGCTGTCTGGGCCGTATCGATGGCCGTGACCGCGTTGATGTAGTCGGGTTGATCCGGCGGCCCCATAGGCGCGCTGCGGTAGAACGAGGATTGAGCGACTATGCGGGTCTCGGGTAGCCTCGCGATGGCCAAGAGGCCCTGCGTTACCTGCGCACCGGGATCGGCAAGATTACTGCCCAGACCGACATAAGCGATCACCGAGCTTGCGGCCCGCGGGCCGCTGCCGCGTGGCATCGTTAACGCCGGCGACGGCGCCTCTTCGCCGGGGCGGTCTTGCTTGCCGCCGAAATAAGCTCGCCCCGGCGGACTTCCTTGGCGCCTTGGAATTCAGTCCACCACTCGGCCAATTCGGTGACCTCCTCGCCCGCCTCCGCGCGCAGCACCAAGAAATCGTAGGCCGCCCGAAAGCGCGGGTGGCTCAGCAACCGAAACGGTGTTCCACCCACTCGGCGCGTAAGACGCGCTTGTAGCGCCCAGATTTCGCGCGTCATCTGGGTGTAGCGGCGCGGCATGGCAATGCGGGAGATTTGCTGCGAAATCACGGTGTCCGATGCAAGCTGATCGGCCTCCGCGGGCGACAATTCGTGGGCCCGGTGCTCCTCGGCGAGCCTCCGCATGGGATCCCAGAGCAAAGCCGAAATTAGAAAAGCTGGGGTGACCGGTTTCCCGTCCGCGATGCGGCGATCGGTATTTTGCAGGGCACGGGCCAGAAACATATGAGGAAATCCGCCTTCCTCTTCGCTTAAGCAGGCTTCTACTTGGGGGAACAACTGACCGAACAGGCCATAGTGGCGAAGTTGCTCGAATGTTTGGACGGCGCATCCGCCGAGAAAGAGCTTCAAGATCTCCTCGAACAAGCGTGCCGGCGGGATCTCCGAGAGCAGCGGCGCTAACTCGAAGATCGGTGTTGCGGTCTGCGGATGGATACTGAATCCCAGCTTGACCGCAAACCGCACGGCCCGCAACATCCTTACCGGATCCTCGCGGAACCGCTCCTGCGTGTTGCCGACGACCCGGATCTGTCCGGCTTTGATGTCGTCCATCCCGCCCACGTAGTCAACGACCGAGAAATCCTCGATGTTGTAGTACAGGGCATTCACCGTGAAATCACGCCGCCAGGCGTCGTTATCAATATTGCCGTAGACGTTGTCGCGCAGGATGCGTCCGTCCTCGGTAAGGACACGGCCATCTTCTTCCGCCGCGTCGGCGCCCCGAAAGGTCGCCACTTCAATGATGTCCCTGCCGAAATGCACATGCGCTAAGCGAAAACGGCGGCCGATCAAGCGGCAATTACGAAATAGCTCCCGCACCTGCTCCGGAAGCGCGTCGGTGGCCACATCGAAGTCCTTCGGCTCGCGGCCGAGCAGTAAATCGCGCACACTGCCGCCCACGAGGAAGGCTTGAAAGCCGGCATTTTTCAAACGATAAAGGACCTTGAGCGCGCGCTCATCGATATTGGCCCGCGAGATGATATGGCCGGATCGCGGTATGATCCGCGGTGTTATCGGGATCTTCGCGACGTTGGTTTGCATCGCTACGTAAAGCACGGGATTGTCACCTCGGTCGGGATGGCCATCGTTTCAAAAGTGTAGACGGTGCGTATAATACACCGCGCATGGCGCCCATGCTGTAACTGCACCCTTCTCCCAAACTGCTCCCTTCGTCTAGCGGCCTAGGACGTCGCCCTCTCACGGCGAAAACAGGGGTTCGATTCCCCTAGGGAGCGCCACAGGGTTTATGCGCTCGCGAGATGTCTCCATTCCGTGACATTTTTCGCGATCAAGACCGGCGCACTCAAAGGAAAAACGTCGTGCAATTATTAGCTTATACACTGGCATATCTATTGCTTAAAGCAGCAAGGGGGCGCGGTGCTACCACGGAAGGGGCCGGGCGTCATGAAGACTCCCGCTCCCCCTTCCCCCCTCCCTGCACTTCGCCCCCACCTGCATGTTGCGCCAGCGCTCCTTGCGGCTACATTACCCGTCTCGCTATCCGCCATGGCGTGCTAGCGCCCTAACAACGGGAAAAATTCCCATCCGGATTGGGGTAGAATAGTCCCGTTACGATGAAGAGTCGCTGCCGGGAGATAAGAGAGCACCGGTGGCGTCCCGTGATAACAACTAAAGGCGAAAGAGCTATGCGGCGCCCTGGCGTTAGGATCTTGTTTTGGGCGACTGACCTCCAAGCTGGCCCCGACCTTTTCCGGACGTTACTACGCGACCCGTGTTCGGATCACGGACTTGAGCGGCGACGAGCCCGATCTCAACAGCCAACACGATTTCCGGCGTTTCAATCCGGCCTTCGGCGTGACCTACCAGTGGCGGCCCGGCCTTGAGGTCTACGGACTACAGCGAGTCCGCGCGCGCCCCCACCCCGGTCGAATTGAGCTGCGCGGATCCCGATGCCCCGTGTAACCTGCCGAATTCCTTCTTGGCCGATCCGCCCTTTGAGCAGGTGGTCGCCAAGGTCTTCGAGGGCGGCCTGCGCGGTCGTGTTCAAGACTTCCTGTCCAAGCGCGATGACAGAAGCGCGAGCGCATAGTCTCTATTGATCCCGCACGGCGGTACGTGTTAAAAAACAGCCTAGCAGATCCGTTAGCGTGCCCGGCCCAGGGGTGCGATAAGGGAATGCCATCGTCGTGAAGGGGAAAAAATCACGCCGGGCCAGCGCCAAATCACACGCGCAAACAACAAGAGAGAAAGATGATAGCGGCTCTTGAAACGATGCGTACCCCGATCATTCTACGCAGCCGAACCTGCCGGATGTCCGGTGTTACCCGCGATCGGGGAGAATCGATTTGATGTCCGCGCGCGCCGGCGTCCGGCATGCGACCGCCAACGGGAATCCCTCCAAGCGCGACAGACCGGTGCTCGTGACAGGTGCTTCGGGCCACCTCGGCGCCAATCTGGTGCGCCGGCTGCTCAGCGAGGGGTATCCGGCCCGTGTTCTTCTCCGCGAGGGCAGCGATCCCGCCGCCGTGGAAGGCTTGGCGGTCGAGCGCGTTTTCGGCGACCTGCGGGACTTTCCCGCCACCCGTGCCGCCGTCGCCGGGTGCGGACGGATCTATCACTGCGCGGCCAAGCTCTCGACCATCGAGGGGGATGCCCGGCACCAGAGGGAAATCTATGAATGCAACGTGATCGGGACGCAGCATCTATTGCGCGCGGCACGCGAGGCGCGCGTAGAACGCGTCGTTGTCACCGGTTCCTTTAGCGCCGTCGGGTACGATCTCGACGCGCCCTCCGCGTCGAGCAATGAAACCATGCAGTTCTATCCCTTCGAGCGCAGCATGCCTTACGAGCGCTCCAAGGTCCTGGTCGAGCACGAATGCCTGAAAGCCGTCATCGACGGCCTCGATGTCGTGGTGGCTACCTGCTGCGCCATCATCGGCGGCAATGATTTCCGGCCCTCGCGCCTGGGCCGGACCCTGTGCGATTTTGTCAACGGGAATCTCGGCGCCTACCTCCGCGGCGGCTTCGAATTCGTGGCGGCGCGCGATATCGTGGAAGCTCACCTGCTCTGCATGCACAAGGGGCGGACGGGGCACAAGTATATTTTCAGCACGGAATTCCTGATGCTCGACGAGCTGCTCGATCTGTTCACGGAGATCTCGGGTGTGGCGACCCCGCGCCGCCGCCTCCCGGCACCCCTGATGCTGGCCTGCGCCGAGGTCGCGAGCTATTATCTAAGCCGTGTCAACCCGGGCTTTCCCCAGCGTTTGACGCCGGGCGCTATCCGCTTGCTGCGCAAATGCCGGCACGCCGATCTCACCAAGGCCCGCACCGAGCTCGGCTACCGGCCGACGAGCATCCGTACCGCGGTGGAGGAAGCGTACGCTTTTCATTACACGCGGGGCGCTATTCATCATGCCGCGGCGCGAGCGCCGAGCGGCCCGTCGGGTAGCCAACCAGCGGCGGCCCACCGCATGGCCTTGCCCTAGACCTGAGGCCGCGACGATCAACGGACAGCGCCTTCCAACCAAACCTTCCCCGCCTAGCTTCGCGGAGGCTCGCAATGCGCGCCAAAAAGTCCGTGCGGCCGGGTTGGATCCGAATTACTGGTATGCGGTGGAGGTCGATGAGCGCATCCAGCCCGGCCAGGTAGCCGAGGTGGTGTTCTGGAAGCGTTCCATCGCTCTCTTCAGAGGCCGGGACGGGCGCGTGCGGGCGATCGAGAACCGCTGTGCGCATCGCCAGTTGAAGCTGTCGCTGGGAGGAGTCGATGACTGCCAACTGGTGTGCCTCTATCACGGCTGGACATACGACGGGGAGGGGCGCGTGGTCCGCATTCCCCACGATCTCTTCGGGCGGCGCATGCCGGAGTTTCGCATCGCGAGCTTCCCCGTGCGCGTGCGCTATGGGCTCGTGTGGCTATTTCCGGGCGATCCGGCCCTGGCCGAGCAACGGCCAATCCCGGAAATCCCGGAGATCGAAGGACCGGATCGATGGGCCTGCCGGCCGCTCAGTTTCACCTGGCGCGCGCATCATTCAATGATCATCGATAACGTCAGCGATTTCACCCATGCACACTTGCACCGCAAGTACCGCCCGTTCGACGATGCGCGGCTGGTCCGCTGTGAAACCGCCGGTGACAGCGTCCACGTCGCCTACGACACCCACGTGGGACGGGGCCGGATCTCCGGATTGTTCGTCGACCGCGACCGGATCAACACCAACCACATGCGGCTCTGCTACCAGTATCCTTACCAGTGGTCCAACACCGATGACAAGATCAAGCACTGGCTGTTTGTACTCCCCCTCGACGAGCGCACGACGCGGACTTTTTTCCTGTTCTATTTCGAGTCGCTCAAGATCCCGTGGACGGCGGTCCGGATCCCGCGCGCGGCCATGGATTTTGTACTGAGGCTCGCCAACCGCCTGCTGATTGCACCGCTATTGGACCAGGATCGCGGCGCGGTCGAGGCTGAGCAGGAAGGCTACGAAGCGCACTGGGACGCGCCGATCGCGGAGATCAACCCGGCCGTCCGGGCCTTCCAGGAGGTCACCATCCGAAAATGGCAGGCCCATCTCGACCGCCTGGCGCCGCAAGCAGAAGCGAGTGTCCGCGTGACACCAGCCATGCAGCGAGCTCCCTAGAGGCCTGCACGTAGATGAGCAGCCTGAACACCAGCTTGGAGGCGCTGGCCGGAGTCGCGGCCTTCGTGATTCTCTTGTTCGTCGGCTCGCGGCTGCTTCCGGGCCCGGAAGCACAGGGCGCGCCGCTACCCTCGGGCGGGCGACTCGCCTACCGCCTCAATGGACTACGGGTTTGCCTTCTGGTTGCCCTGGTGGCGGCGCTCGGGCAGCTACTCGGCTGGTGGTCCCTGTCCGTGCTTTACCACCACTTCCTGCCGATTTTTCTCGCGGCCAATCTGTTTGCATTCGTGCTCACCGGGATCGTATTCCTCCGTGGCAAGCAGCCGTCCGCGCAGACGCGTCAAAATCCTCTGGCGGAGACCTTGCGCGGGTTGTTCCTCGGCGTCGAGTTGAACCCACGGCTCGCCGGCGTCGATCTCAAGCTCTTCAGCTACCGCCCGTCGCTCATCGGGCTCGGGCTGCTCAATGCGGCTTTTGCCGTCGCGCAGTACGAGATTTACGGGACGCTGTCCGGTGCGATGCTCCTCTATGAGATCTTCACCCTGATCTACATCGGCAACTACTTTCAATTCGAATACGGCATGCTCTATACCTCGGACATCGTCGCCGAGCGCTTCGGTTGGATGCTGATCTGGGGTGATTACGTTCTCGTCCCCTTCTTCTATTCCCTGCCGGGCTGGTTTCTCGTCCACCGGCTTGATCCCCTGCCGGCCTCTGCCGCGGTAGCCCTCACAGCGCTCTTCCTGTTCGGCTTCTGGCTGTTCCGCGGCGCCAATGAGCAGAAACACCGTTTCAAGGCCGACGCCGGCGCCCGGATTTGGGGGCGGCCCGCCGAGACCCTTGGCGGCCGCTTGCTGGTCTCGGGGTTTTGGGGCATCGGGCGGCATCTCAATTATTCAGGCGAGATTTGCGTCTACCTGGCCTTCACGCTCACGACCGGCCGCGACTCGATCCTACCCTATTTGCTTCCAGCCTGGCTCATCGCACTCTTGATCCACCGCGCCCGGCGCGACGAACGCCGCTGCTACGCGAAATACGGGACGCTCTGGACCCAATACACGCAGAGAGCTCGCTTCCGCATGCTACCCTTCGTCTATTAACTCATGGAACCCCAGGCCTGGCCCGTCGTCACCGACACGCCTCCCCCCAGGCCGATCCCGCGAATGCGCGGCGGACTGCCAGTGCTGGGCCAGGCCCTGGCCTTTCAGCGTGATCCGCTGAGCCTGCTGGAGCAGGCCTGGCGGGCGCATGGAGAGGTGTTCCAGTTCCGGCTTGGCGGGCGCGAGGTCGTTCTATTTGCCGGACCCGAGGCCCACGATGCTTACTTCCGCGCCCCGGACGATCAGTTGAGCGCGCGCGAGGTCTACCAGTTCACGGTCCCAATCTTCGGCAAGGGTGTGGCTTACGATGTCGCGCCCGAGCGCATGGCCGAGCAACTGAGCTTCCTCGCGCCCCTGATGCGGGGCGGACCCATGCACGCTTATGCCCGCCTCATAGATCAGGAAATCAAGGACTACACCGCAAGATGGGGGGACGAAGGCGAGATCGACCTCCCGGTGGTCACCAACGAGCTGACGGTGAACATCGCCAGCCGCTGCCTGCTCGGGGAGGAGATCCGCACGCGTCTCGATACCGGCTTCGCCCGGCTTTACCACGATCTCCAACGGGGGATCAATACCTTGGGGTTCTTTTTTCCGCGCCTGCCGATCCCTGGCCATATACAGAGAGACCGGGCCCGCCGCCAAGTGGCCTCCCTGATGCACGGGATCCTGGCCGAGCGGCGGCGGACCGGCACGCGCCCGGGCGACTTCATGCAGGCGCTGATGGAAGCGCGCTATACCGATGGCAGTGCGCTCGGCGATGAGGAAATCACTGGTCTCTTGCTCACCGTGCTGTTCGCGGGTCAGCACACGAGCAGCGTGCTCGCGGCCTGGGTCGGGATCGATCTGCTGCGGCACCGCCAGTACCTGGCCGCGGTCCTGGCCGAGATCCAGGCCGTTTATGGTCAGGGCCAGCCCTTAGGCCTGGATACCCTGAAGAGCCAAATGGCGCTGGAGCATGCCGTCCGTGAAGGCGAACGCCTGCATCCTCCGCTCATCCTGCTGGTGCGCAAGGCCCTCGGCGACGTCGAATACCACGGCTTTCGCATTCGAGCCGGGACCCTGGCCATGGTCTCACCCCTCCTCTCGCACCGCCTGCCCACGGTCTTCAAGGACCCCGAGCGCTACGATCCGGATCGGTTCGCCCCGCCGCGCGAGGAACACAAGCAAGGGACCCATGTGCTGATTGGCTTTGGCGGCGGCCGGCACCGTTGTCTCGGGATGCACTTCGCGTACATGCAAATCAAAGCTCTATGGAGCCTGTTGCTGTCGCGCTACGATCTCGATCTGATCTCGCCGTCGCCCGCACCGGATTATGGAAGCTGGGTCACCGGGCCACGGCCGCCGTGCCGGGTTCGCTACCGGCGCCGCACCGTGCCGCTCGGCCCCAACGTATGACAGCGTCGGGGGTCCCACACTTTGACGTCGCCGTGGTCGGCGCGGGACCGGTCGGCGCGGTCGCGGCCCTGGCCCATGCGCGCCGCGGGGCACGGGTCGCACTGTTTGAGGCCAATCCGAGATCGGCGCAACGCCTGGCCGGAGAGTGGCTGCATCCCCCAGCCATAGAGGTATTGCGACAGATCGGCATCGATTTGCCCGCCGCGATCCCGGAGCACTCGGCCGGTCAGGGTTTTGCGGTGTTTCCGGACGACGGTTCCTCGCCGTGCCTGCTGCCCTACGCCGCCGGGGCAGCGGGACTCAGTTGTGAGCACAGCGCGCTGGTGGAGACCCTGCGCGCCGCCGCCGCCGCGCACCCCAATGTGGACTATCTGACCTCGGCACGGGTGCGCCGTATCGAGGGTCACAGCTTACGCTATGTGCAGCGGGGTGGAGTGGGCTCGATCATCGCCGGCCGCATTGTGGGTGCGGATGGGCGCCGCTCCATCGTCCGCGCCAGCCTCGGCCTGCCGGTCGATCACGCTATCTGCTCGCGTATGGTCGGCCTATTGCTTCGCGACGTGGAGCTCCCGTTCGAGGGCTATGGGCATGTGTTACTCGGCGGGCCCGGCCCGGTCCTCGCTTACCGCATCACCCCGCATGAAGTACGCCTGATCCTGGATGTGCCTGTGCACCGCCGCGGACGCCAGGAGCGCGCGGTTTACCTGTGGGAGGGATATGCGCCGGTCTTGCCCAGCGCGCTGCGGCCGGGCTTTCGCGCGGCCCTCCTCACGGGAACCTTCGAGGGCGCGGCCAACGAAATCAGGGCGCGCAGTGACTACGGCCGCGATCACGTGTTTCTTGCCGGGGATGCCGTCGGCCATCACCACCCCTTGACCGCTGTCGGGATAACCCTGGGCTTCGGCGATGCCCTGTGCCTAGCCGAGTGCCGGGACCAGGCGGATTACCAGTCTCGCCGGCGGCAGGCCACGCGGGTCGCCGAGCTGCTGGCCGTCGGTCTCTATCAGGCCCTGACCGAGAGCAGCGATGAAGCCGTCGCCACCCGCCAAGCCATTTACCGGATGTGGCGCAAGGGCAGCACTGAACGCACGCGCACGATGCGCTATCTCGCCTGCCAAGACACCCGGACCGCCCGGTTTGGATGGTCTTTTTTCCGTGCCATCACCCATGCCCTGTCAGCAATCGTCGGCGAGGCGCTGTGGCGTGGCGAGTTGTCTCATGCCGGGACGGTGGCCAGGGCGCTAGCCGGGCGCCTGCGCTGGCTCCTGCGTGGGATCCTGCCCCCCCAATCCGGCCGCGCCTGGGCGCTCGCGCCTGAGGGTCATGGAACCTCGTCCGCGCCGATCGTGGGCGACGCCGGCCCCCGGCCCGTGGCAGAGGATAATGAGGAGCTAGAGGATACCGAAGCCGGCCCGGCGCTCAAACTTGCCGTCACCGCACTCATTCGCCAGCAGTCGCCGGGCGGCGGCTGGGAGGGAGAGGTCATCTGGTGCCCGATGCTGGCGGCGCAGTACGTGCTCATGTGCCATATCACCGGCGCCTCGATCGCGCCTGGGCGAAAGGCGTCTCTGTGCCTTCACTTCCGCCGCACGCAACTGGCCTCGGGACTCTGGGGCCTGCACCCCCAGTCCTCACCCTACCTCTTCGTCACTGCCCTGGTTTATGTCGCCGCGCGTCTGTTAGGGGTGAACCGGGAGGATCCCCTGCTGGTCCCCGCGGCCCGGTTCATCGCGGCCGAAGGCGGGGTCACGGCCATCCCGAGCTGGGGTAAGTTCTGGCTCGCGCTGCTCAAGCTCTATGATTGGGACGGCCTCAACCCGCTGCCGCCCGAGGCCTGGCGGCTGCCCCGCTGGGTGCCCTTGCACCCGGGCCGGTTCTATTGCCATACCCGGCTCATCTACCTGGCTATGAGCGTGATCTACGCCTCTCGCTATCAGACACCCTCCACACCCGTGATCGAGGCCTTGCGCACGGAGTTGTACCCCTTGGGCCATAAGCACGTTGCCGCCAGCCGCAGGGCGCTGCGGCCGGGGGATCTGGTTGCGCCCCCGACCCTGTGGCTTCGAGGCCTCTGGGCGCTCGGTGCGCTCGTGGAGCGCTGGCGCCCTGGCTCGGCGCGGCGGCCGATCGTCGAGCGGCTGCGCGAGCGGATCCGCTGGGAGCTGCGGACGACGGATCACACCAGCATCTCGCCGGTCAGCGGCTTACTCAATATGATCGCACTCTGGATCCACGACCCCGGAGACCCCGATCTGCTCCGCGCGTACGCGCGCTTCGAAGGCTGGATCTGGGAAGATGATCAGGCGGGGACGCGGATCACCGGAGCGCGAAGCGCCTCCTGGGACACCGCTTTTGCGCTGCAGGCGCTGGCGGCCGCCGGGGCGCATCCCGGCTCCGGGGAGGCCAGGGCGCGGGGCGTGGCCTTTCTCCGGAGTCAGCAGATCCGGCAGACGTTTGGCGGGATAGTCGAGAACTTCCGGATCGACCCCAAGGGCGGATGGTGTTTTGCAGGTGTGTGGCACGGCTGGCCGGTGAGCGACTGCACGGCCGAGGCGGTGCTGGCGCTGCTCGCACCCCCCGGAGCGCCGCCGGATCCGGAAGCCCTCGGCGAAGCCGTGGCGTTTATCCTGCGCTGCCAGAACACCGACGGCGGCTTTGGCACTTACGAGCCGAGCGGCACGCGTTGGAAGATCGAATGGCTGAATCCCGCGGAGATGTTTGCCGACTCCATGAGCGACCGTTCCTGGGTCGAGTGTACATCCTCCTGCATCGCCGCTCTCGCCGCGGTCGGGGAGCGCTATCCCGATCTCATGGCACAAGCGATCGAGCGCGCCATCGGGCGCGCGGAGCGCTGGCTTTATGCCAGCCAGCGCTCCGACGGAGCGTGGCCCGGAGCCTGGGGGGTGTACCTCATTTACGGTACGTTGTTCGGCGTGCGCGGCCTGCTGGCCGCGGGCACACCGGTGTTTCACCCTGCCATCCGCAAGGCCTGCCGGTGGCTCTTGGCGCGCCAGCGGCCCGATGGCGGCTGGGGCGAGCACCACAGCGGTTGTCTGACCGGCGTCTATACAGGACACTCGGAGAGCCAGATTATCCAGACCGCCTGGGCGCTGCTGACCCTGATCGAAGCCCGTGAACCCGCCTGGGCCGCTATCGAGCGGGGCGCCGCTTACCTCTCGCGCAGGCAAGACGCACGCGGCCAATGGCCGGCGCAAGACATGGCGGGTGTCTTCTTCCGTACGGCGCTCCTCGACTACACGCTGTACCGCGCCTACTTCCCTCTGTGGGCCCTGGGCCTGTACCAGGCCCGGTGCGCGGAGCGGGCGGCTTTCGCACCGCCGGCGCCGCAAGCGTTCCGGGCGGGTGCGTAGCGACGCTACCCTCCGTACTTCCGGACATCGACTGGGGTCCACTTCCCCGGTTGGGGCCCATCTTCATGCGGCTGCCCATTCATGGGAGAGCACTTCCGCTTGCTCCAGCACCGTTTGCGTCGCTTTCTCCTGTTTGTCGGGCGGGTAGCCGGACTTCCGTAAGATCCGCTTCACCAGTACGCGAAGCTGAGCGCGGACGTTCTCGCGGAGGGTCCAGTCGATCGTCACGTTCCCCCGAACGGTCTTAACCAGCTCACGCGCAATCGTTCGCAGCGTCTCGTCGCCGAGCACCTTCACCGCGCTGTCGTTCGTCTCCAGTGCGTCGTAGAAGGCAAGCTCGTCCTCCGAAAGTCCAAGCGCGTCGCCCCGCGCGTGTGCTTCGCGCATGTCTTTGGCCAACGCGATCAGCTCCTCGATCACCTGTGCCGCTTCGATCGCTCGATTCTGGTAACGATGGATGGTTTGCTCCAGCATCTCGGCGAAGGAGCGCGCCTGCACGACGTTCTTTCGCCGGCGGATGTTGAGCTCGCCCTTGAGCAGCTTCTGCAAGAGCTCGACGGCGAGGTTGCGTTGGGGCATCCCGCGCACCTCGGCCAGGAAGTCGTCGGAGAGGATCGAGATATCGGGCTTCGTGAGCCCCGCGGCAGCGAAGATGTCGATCACGCCTTCGGGCGCCACCGCGCGCGAGATGATCTGCCGCACGGCGTGGTCGATGTCTTCCTCCGGCCGCGCGTCGCCGGGCGCGCGCTTGGCGAGCACCGCCTGCACGGCCTGGAAGAAGGCCACGTCATCCCGGATGCGCAGCGCCTCGGCGTGCGGCACCGCCAGCGCGAAGGCCTGTGATAGCTCGCGAACGGCGCGCACGCAGCGGTCCTTGCCATTCTCTTGACTGAGAACATGCTCCTGCGCGGGCGGCAAGAGGCCCAGCCACTCCTGCGGCGTGCCGGTCGTCCATTTGCTCCAGTCGAAACCGTGGAAGAGGCCACAGCAGACCTCATACTTCTCCAGCATGACGGCGACCGCCTCGTCCTGGTCGAGCGCAGTGCGCCCGGTGCCGCCGCTCTCGGTGTAGGTCGCGAGCGCCGCCTTCAGCTCGTGGGCTAGTCCCAGGTAGTCCACCACCAATCCGCCGGGCTTGTCCTTGAACACTCGGTTGACCCGCGCGATCGCCTGCATGAGCCCGTGGCCGCGCATCGGCTTGTCGAGATACATCGTGTGCAGGCTCGGCGCGTCGAAGCCGGTGAGCCACATGTCGCGCACCAGCACTAGGCGCATTGGATCGGCCGCATCTCGAAAGCGGTGGGCTAGCGCCTCGCGCCTTGCTTTGTTCCTGATGTGGGGCTGCCAGTCGGCGGGGTCGGAGGCCGAGCCGGTCATCACGACCTTGATCGCGCCCCGCTCGTCCTCCTCGCTCTCCCACCGCGGCCAGAGCTTCACGATCTGGCGATAAAGCTCGACGCAGATGCGCCGGCTCATGCAGACGACCATCGCCTTGCCGTCCATCGCTTCGAGCCGCTTCTCGAAGTGCTCGACGATGTCGCGGGCGATGATGGCGAGGCGCTTCTCGGCGCCGACCACGGCTTCGAGCTGCGCCCACTTGGTCTTGAGCTTCTCCTTGCGCTCGACCTCCTCGCCCTCGGTGGCCTCCTCAAAGTCGGGATCGATCTTCGGCCGCTCCGACTCGTCGAGCGCGAGCTTGGCCAGCCGGCTCTCGTAGTAGATCGGCACCGTAGAGCCGTCTTGTACGGCGCGCTGGATGTCGTAGACGCTAATGTAGTCGCCGAACACCGCGCGGGTGTTGGCGTCCGCGAGCTCGATCGGCGTGCCGGTGAAGCCGATGAACGAGGCGTGCGGCAGCGCATCGCGCATGTGGCGCGCGTAGCCATCGATGAAGTCGTACTGGCTGCGGTGCGCCTCGTCGGCGATCACCACGATGTTGCGGCGCCCGGACAATGTAGGGGCAACCCTCGTGGTTGCCCTCGTATCGTAGGCACCCACAAGGGGTGCCCCTACATCGGGCAGGAACTTCTGGATCGTGGTAAACACCACGCCGCCCGCCGCAACGCTGAGCAGCTCGCGCAGGTGCGCGCGGCTCTCGGCCTGCACCGGCGGCTGGCGCAGCAGTTCCTTGCAGCGCGAGAAGGTGCCGAAGAGCTGGTCGTCGAGGTCGTTGCGGTCCGTGAGCACCACGATGGTCGGGTTCTCCATCGCCGGCTCGCGGATGATGCGCCCGGCATAGAAGGCCATCGTCAAGCTCTTGCCCGAGCCCTGCGTGTGCCAGACCACGCCAACGCGGCGGTCGCCCGGTTTGCCTCCTGGCTTGCCGCCCGCCTCGTAACGGCCACGGTCCTGGGCCACCTGCGCCTCGCGTGCAAGCTCGGCGGCCCGCAGCGTCTCATCCACCGCCACCTGCACCGCGTGGAACTGGTGGTAGCCCGCCATCTTCTTGACGATGCGCCCGCCGCCGTCGTCCTCGAAGACGATGAAGTCGCGCACCAGGTCGAGGAAGCGCCGCGGGGCGAAGAGTCCTTCGATAACCACCTGCAGCTCCGGCATGTACGGATCGGCGAGGCCCTCGCCCGCGATGGTGCGCCAGGGCTTGAACCACTCGCGCCCGGCGGTGAGCGTACCCGCGCGCGCCTCCACGCCGTCGGAGATGACGAGCAGGGCATTCGTCGCAAACAGCGACGCGATCTCGTTCTTGTAGGTCTGGAGCTGCTGGAAGGCGGTCCACAGCGTGGCGTCCTCGTCGGCCGCGTTCTTCAGCTCCAGCACTGCCAGCGGCAGGCCGTTGAGGAACAACACCACGTCCGGCCGGCGGCTGTGCTTATTCTCCATCACGCTAAACTGGTTGACCGCGAGCCAGTCGTTCCTGTCGGCGCGGTCGAAGTCCACGACCCGCGCTTGCGCGCCGCGGATGTCCCCGTCGGCGGTACGGTACTCGACCGTCACACCGTCCACCAGCAGGCGGTGTGCAGCGCGGTTGCGCGTCACCAGCTCCGCGCCCTCCGGCCGCGTGAGTTTCCGGAAGGCGTCCTCGATCGCCTCGGCGGGAAGCTCGGGGTTGAGCCGCGCCAGCGCATCGCGCAGGCGCTGTGACAGGATCACCTGGCCGTAGTCGTCGCGCTCCGCGGCGCGCTCACCGGGGGCGATCTCCGCGCCGTTCTTGACCGACCAGCCGGCGCTTTCGAGCCAGGCAAGGGCAGCTTGTTCGATTACCGACTCATCGAATGCCGCCATCCGGTCACGCAGCGTCAATCATTGACTCACTGATCTGCACCCGCATCCATCCCAGCAGCACGAGGTTGCGAATAGCGCTCGCGACGGCGTGTTTCTTGTCATCGCTGCTCCAGGATTTCTTCCATCCGAGGATGTAGTCGTAAAGCTCCTGTTCCGACACTTCCTCGCCGGGCTTGGCCTGTTTGAGCTGCCGGCTGGCGTACAGCACCGTCATGACTTCCTCGGCCTGCTCAGTCTTCTTGATTCGGCTGAATAGATCGACGGCCTTCGCGACCTTCTTCTGGTGGCGCTCGATCTGATCCACGAACTTGCTTCGGTCCTTCTCATACTGTTCACCGATCCGAAGCGCCATCATCCGTCCAAGCTGCTCTTCATGCAGCCAGTTGCGATTGGCGAAGTCATGCAGGGCCAACTTCACGTCCGCCGAGAACGGGCCGTAGCTGCCCTTGCCGAACTCGAAGCCGGTCGGTACACCCATCTCGGTGACGACATAGCACATCTTCTGAAAGATCGTTCTGCCCACGGGGGTCGCATAGGGCTGAGCTTCTAGTTCCCGCAGCACCTCCGTCAAAGCGACCCAATTCGGGTTCAGCTTCTCGGGCCTACGTCCCTTTCCCGAAAGCGTCATCTGCGTCGGCGAGGCGAGGAAATCCTCGGTCAGCTCGTGCTTCGGCGTTCCGTAGGGCGCGTAGACCTCCACGTCGATGGGCAGCCCTTGCAGCTTGCGGTAGATCAGCGGTCCAACTTCGGACCATTCCAGTCCGCCATTTCCGCAACCGAGCGGGGGCATTGCCACGGTCGTGATTCCCCATTCGCCAATGCGCGCGACAAAGTGGTCGAGCCCCCGCTCAATGTCCTTCAACCTTGCCGGCGAACGCCAATGCCCCTTGGTCGGAAAGTTGACGATCGACGCACCAGACGCGTCCCGGTAAAGGTAAGGCTCTCCCAGATGCACCGCTTTGCGCTCGCAGCGGAGCTTGTAGTCGTCGAACATGGCCGGGAAGCGCTTCTTGAATTCTAGCGCTACACCTTTGCCCATCACGCCGACGCAGTTCACCGTGTTTACCCGGGTCTGCGCCCGGCTCGCGAAAAGGTCGCCGATGAGTGCTTTGAACATGGGCATAGTGTGCATCTCTCAGCGGAAAAATAACACCGGGTTCACCGTGATTGGCAAGGCGAATCCGAGGCCGGCCAGATGCGAGGCGGTAACCGCATCGATCACATAAGCACCTGTTAAATGGCGAATTTCAACCCGGTGCCGAACCAGTACCTCGGCACACTTTCGTGCCTTGTGCCGCCAGCCCGCGATCGGATCATCCGGGTGGCGCCAGTCTATCGCGTAGATGTCGTCGAAGGCGAGCAGTCTCCACTGTGAAGGGTGCAGAAAGCGCACGTAGTCGCTGGCCGCGTTCTGGTCAGAAATCACCGTGCCGTCCAAGGCCAACACCTGCGTGGAAACCCGCAGCACGCAAAGCCCGGCAGCGTCGTTGAGGCGCTTGTACAGCATTGGGTTGCGGGCGTGGAAGTACAGGTTTGCATACTGGTGCAGCTTCAGGCCACCCGGCACCTGTTTGTGGTCCCTTCGGTCCTGCACCGGCTGCATAGCCACCGAGCGATGCTGTAGCTTCGCCGCGCGCTCGTACGACAGGATGCCGTGGGTCATCACGGACGCGATGTTGGCCGTCGGCATGATGCAGTGCAGCTCGGTGACACGTGGATCCATGCTCAAATGGCTTGAGCGATCTTCCGCTCGGCGTTCTTCACCCGTAGCTCGCCGGAAATAAGCTTGGGCAGCAGCGTGTCGCGCAGGGCGGCGAGGGTGCGGGATTCCGTCTGGGCCTCCCACTGCCGACGCAGAAGCGGTTGCGCGATCTTCGTAAAGGCATCAAGTATGGCCGTCGGTGGCGCGGCAAAATGGAAATCGAGAACTGCATCGCGCGGCAGAGCGAGAACCGTCGTTCCGATAGCAAACCCTGTGGCACGCTCGCGAAACTCGTCGCGAAGCAGCGTGTGGAAAGCGAATGACTTCCAGGACTCCAGACGCTCGTGGAAACGGGCTGCGAAGACGTGATGCGTGAAGAGGATCGCGCCTCTGTCCCGCGTCGGCGGAACTATACCTGGGCTTCCAAGCACTTTGCGCTTCTGCGTGATATCTGTGTTAGCCAACACCAAGTCGCCTTCTCGCACCGTGTGGCGAGGTTGGAATTCTCCCGAATAACCCTTCAAGGCAGCCGACTCGAACCTGCCCTGCCCAAGGAAGCACCCGAGATTGACCATCGAAACACCGCTACCCTCTAGGTGCTGCCCCTTGTATGAAAGCCCTTTGTCCAGCGAGAAGAGGTCACCGAGTCTCTTGACGACCCATCCCTCCGGAATCTCGCCCAGTTCGGAGTCAACGAGACGGGCGGGGAAGAGGTCGGCGATGTGGGGCAGCAATTCGTAGGGTGGGTTAGCGGCGTAGCCGCGTAACCCACCATCGGCCTTGTCCGGTGGGTTACGCTCTGCCGGGCTAACCCACCCTACATTTTTTGGTTGCTTGGCGCGGACGGGGTCGAAGTCCACGAACCACGACTTGAAGAGCGCCCGCGCCATCGCCTCCAGCGTCTGGTTCATCCGCCGGTTCAGCTCGATCTTGTCGTCCAGCGCGCCGAGGATGTGGGCGATGGCGCGTTGTTCCGCGGGCGGTGGGATTGGAATCTCGATTCTGTTGATATCCCGAATCGGAAGCTGCGGCTGAGCGCTTCCAGTACGAAGCGCCGCCACTTGCGAAAGAAATAGCGCAGACCGAATGAAGAGGTACAGGTAACGGGAGCGCAGGTCGGGTTGTTTCGCCCGAAGAATCACCATCCCTGAATTGATCCTGATGTGGTCAAATGGAACAGAAGCATCGAAATACGCTGAGTTCCCAACCGTTCCCCTGGTCGTCAAGACCACGTCGTGTCGAACCAGTTTGCCCTTGCGCAGCAAAGCGTCCTTGGCTGGCGTGATGAACGCGCAGTCGGAAAAGCTAAACCCGTTCGTCGTGACATTCCCGGCATTCAGAAACAGACAGTGACCAGTGGCAGAGAACTCGGCTTGGTTTGGATAGTTCGTCCCTCGATCTCCGTCGATAATCTCGAGCGGAGCTTTTTCAAGAGTCATGGCTCGCCACTCACCCGTCATACCCAAGCTCCTTCAGGTTGGCGGCGATGGCGGCGTCCAGCGTCGCGGCTTCGGCCTGCTGCTTGCGCAGCGTCGCGACCCGCCTCATCTTATCCTCGATCGGTTCGCCATCACGCCGCGTAGCGCACAATTT
>JBIMKC010000009.1:0-2564 GCA_043673925.1 Chromatiales bacterium
TTCGGCCCCGTGCTCAATCATATTTTCATCAGCCCCGCGCATCATCAAATCCATCACAGCGCCAGGCCGGAGCACTGGAACCGCAATTATGGGGAAGTCTTCGCGATCTGGGACTGGATGTTCGGCACCCTGGTCCTGCCGAGTGAGGAGATCCGCAAGAATCTCATTCTCGGTGTCGGCATCGGAGCGCCGCAACACCACCCAACGCTCGCAAAAGTTTATCTCGAGCCCTTGGCGAGCATGTACGAAATACTTACCCGCCGTTTCCGGTCCACGCGTTTAGCGCCTTGACGCCGCCGGCAGTCGAGGTTGGGGCCGGTGCTCAGGCGCGGCCCGCGCTTTCGGTCGTCGTTCCCATGTGCAACGAGGAAGGCAGCGTCCACCCTCTGGTGCGGGAGCTCGTTGCCGTGCTGGAGGGGATCGGCGTTACCTATGAAATTGTCCTCGTCGATGATGGCAGCCGCGACGCGACCTGGGAGCGGATTGCTAGGCTTGCCGCCGAAATCCCTGCCGTAATAGGCGTGTCGCTGTCGCGGAATTTCGGGCACCAGCGCGCTCTGCTGGCGGGACTACAGCTTGCGCGCGGCCAGGCCGTGGTCAGCATGGACGGCGATCTACAACATCCCCCGGAGCTTATCCCTTCGCTCTATGAAGCTTGGCGGCAGGGTTACAAGGTGGTGAACACCCAACGGCGCGATGTAGAGGTGGCCAGTCGCTTCAAGCGATTCACCTCAAGGTACTTCTACAAGTTGTTCTCGATCCTCGCCGAGGTACCGATGGCCGAAGGTAACTCCGACTTCCGGCTTCTCGACCGCACCGCGGTCGATGCCTTGGTGAATCTCAAAGCTGCGGAGCTTTTCTTGCGGGGTGCGGTCCAGTGGCTGGGTTTGCCTGCGACGGTGGTGCCCTTCCAGCCCGAGCGGCGTTTACACGGGTCGAGCAAATACACGCTGCGAAAAATGCTCAGGTTCGCCGGCGATGCCATCATATCGTTTTCGACCAAGCCGCTGCGCATTGGGATCTGGCTCGGGATCGCCACCAGTCTCTTGGCCTTTGTCGAGATTGCTTACGTGCTGGCACGGTACTTTCGAGGGGAGACGGTTTCCGGCTGGGCCTCCACCGTGGGGATCCTGTCGTTCTTGTTCGGGGTGCTGTTTATCATCCTCGGCATCATCGGCAGTTATCTTGCCTGGATCCACCAAAGCTTGCAGAACCGGCCGACGGTGATCATCCGCGACAGCGTCAATCTGCCACGGACCTGAATCGAGGACTTCATGGGAGTGCGTCTCTGGAGCTCACCGGTCGCGCGTTTTATCACTGTTGGCATCACGAACGCGGCGCTCAGCTACGCCGTCTTCGTTCTCGCCCTCTCGCTATTGGGCGGTTATGCCTACCGCGCCGGGGTTGCGCAGATGGCAAGTTATGGGCTTGGATCACTGTGGAGCTTCTATTGGAACCGCGGCTGGACCTTCGGAGCCGAAGGCCGAGTCCTAAGACAGGCGCTGCGTTTCACGCTCGTGCAAGTGCTGTTGCTCATGGCGAGCAGTGCGCTGATGAGCGTTACCGTGGACATCTGGAATTGGCCGGCAACCCCCACGTGGATCATCGTGATGGCGTTCATCACTGTCCTGAATTATTTATCGCTGAAGTACTGGGTGTTCTAAATGGCAGCGCGTGAAGGAGCCGCGTTTCAGCATGCGCTGGTTCTACTGCTCGCGGTGGCGGTGGGGTTGAGCTTTGGTTTGTGCTATGGGCTCGCGAACCACAACACCTATCTTCTGTACCCGCTCCGGGAACTCGATCCAGAGTTCCTGCGCTATGACTGGCTCGCCGCGCAGACCACGGCGTATCATCGAAATTTCGCACTGTTGATCGAGCTTTTAGCATCATTGGGTCCGGCGCCCTGGACGGTCGCGAGCGCGAACATGGCGCTGGTGGCCGCGCTGATGCTGACGATTTATGGCTTCTTAAATCGCTATTATCGGCGCGATGCTCTAGTCGCGATCCTGCTCCTCATGTGCTTTGTGCTCTTGGAGAAGACCCGCAGCGTGGCCAGCAGCCATATCCTGACCTCGATTCTCGAACCCTCCTCGGTCGCGGCCTCCGCGGTGGTGATCGGGCTCCTATTGCTGCTCGCGGAACGCTACCTATGGTCCGGCGTGCTGGTGGCGATAGGCGGCTTTTTTCATGCTAATTTTTTGCTGCTCGATTTCGTTTTCTTCGGTCTTGTTCATCTCGCCCTCGGGCGCGAGGACATCGCGCGCCGCCTGTATCAACAGTTGGGGCCGAGCGTCGCCGTCTTGCTCTTCGAGCTTCCCGTGCTCTATGCCATGGCGACCGATCCCCTGGGGGGGGAGGCGCGCCATGTCTTTCAGTTCATACGCTCGCCGCATCACTATGTCCCGTGGAATTATCTCCCGGACTTTATTCCCTTCGCGGGATGGCACTTGCTGGCCATGAGCTGTCTCGACCTGCAATCCTCCGAATCGCGGGTCTCCTCCCGGCTGGCGAAGGTCTATGCGGTGTTTCTTGGCCTCGTCATGACCGCCACGGTGCTGACCACG
>JBIMKC010000009.1:2664-29410 GCA_043673925.1 Chromatiales bacterium
GAAGGTCTATGCGGTGTTTCTTGGCCTCGTCATGACCGCCACGGTGCTGACCACGGTGATCTATGTCCCCTTTGTTTCACAACTATTCTTCTGGCGCATGGCGCCGTTATCGGTCTTGCTGGCCCAGATCGTAATCATCACTCGGATCGCGCCTTATTTCAGCGCCGGCACGGAACGCGAGACTGCCAAGGGTTTTAACTGGCAGTGGGTCTTGGCGGCCGCCGGAGGCGGGCTCATTCTCATCCACCATGGCTCGAAGGTACAGCCCACCGAGGTCGGTCTCCTACAGGTCAATGCTACCTATGTCGTCATCGCTATTCTTACCTTGTTTGCGTTGCTTGCGCGCGGTAAGACCCGGCGCTATCTCACCATGATTCCGCCGGCGTTGGTGCCGCTTGGTCTGGTAGTTGTGGGACTCGCCTTCTCGGCGGCCCCCGCCTATAAAGCGTCCAATGTCCTGCACGGCCTCTCGGCGCCCAAGCACGAGCTGGTTCAGTGGGCCCAATCTACCGCCCCGGATGCACAATTCCTCATCCCACCGAGCTTAAAGACCTTTCGGCTGCATGCCGCCCGGGCGGTGGTCGTGGACTGGAAATCCACCCCCATCAAAGCCGCCGAGCTTATAGAATGGTATCGCCGCCTGGGGCGTGTGAGCGGCGATCCCAAGGTGAGGAACCTGGTTGAAGCCGAGGCCGGCTATCTACGCATGGATCAATCGCGTTTGGCTTCGCTGACGAGGGAATTCGAGATCGACTACGCCGTGTTCGAGCAGCCCTTCGATGCGCGGCAACTGCAAGGCGAGGTCGTTTTTACCAATAAGCGCTATCTGGTGCTGAAACTGGGCGCACCTAGCGAAGATTCGGCGCGCCAAGGGTGAACCCTTACACCCGGTGCAGGATCAGCTCCAACACGACCTTGGTGCCGAAATAGGCCAGGAGGAGGGCTAGGAAACCCGCAAACATGTAGCGGAGGGCGGTCCTGCCGCGCCAGCCGAATCGATAGCGCCCCCAGAGGAGCACCGCGAAGATACACCAGGCGGCAAATGAAAGCACGGTCTTATGAACCAGGTGCTGAGCGAAGATATCCTCGACAAACATGAGACCGCTTAAGAGTCCGAGGCTCAGCAGAAAGAAACCCGCGACGATGAATTGGAACATCAAGGATTCCGCGATTTGCAAGGGCGGCAAGAGTTGCATCGCGGCCAGGTAACGGCGTGTTCGCAGCAGCCGTTCTTCCGCGGCAATCACAACCGCTTGCAGCGCCGCGATGGTCAGGAGACTGTACGCGGTCACGGACAGCACGACATGCAACCTCAGCCCGAGCGGCGCCGATGCCAGCAGCAAGCGTTCGTTTGGGAACAGCAGCTCCAACCCGATCCCAAGGCCCGCGCTCGGCAGTAGCACCAAGGCGAGGTTTTCTACCGGCGCGACCAATGATGCCACGACGACGACACCCGCCACGACCCAGGCCACGAGCGAAACCGTGTTGAAGATCCCCAGGTTCAAGCCCGAGCCGGTGAGGATCCCTTGGTACAACACCGCGGCATGCAAGGCGAGCGCGAGGAGCGCAAGGATCGGCGCCGGACGCGTGGCGGCCGATCCGCTCCGTGCGCGCTCCACGATGCCGCGGGCGATGTGCATGGCGGCGGCAAGATAAAAGACGATGGCGAGGACTGCGAAGGCGATGTTCATAGCTGCAAGGCTCCGGTGCATGATGACACAAAGCGATTCGAGGTAGAAGGCGGGTTCTGCACTGCCTGATCAAGGGATTATGTTAGTATGATCCCTCTCTGCCAATAATAAGTTGAGACACCGGCCCAGGGTAATTTAATGGAGAGGGCAGAGGATTTTTCGATGAGAATAGATCAACTTTCAGAAGTCCAAAGCAGCAATATTTTAATGCCTGCTTCTGGTGCGCCACGGGTGTCTCACCTTTCGAAGTGTCGAGCCCAGCGCGAAGCTGGCTTGCTGCCATCCCTGGCCCCGTCGACGGCCCGGCTCCAGGCCATCGTCCTGGACTTGGACGGCACACTCTACCGGGCGACGGCGCTCCGCGCCTTGATGACGCTCCGGCTCGTGGGATCCTACTCCTGGCGCCCCTTCGAGGGAATACGCGTCGCACGGATCCTCTCTTCCTATCGCCGCGCCCAGGAGATGCTACGCCGCCTCCCTCCCGGTGATGGCGATCTAGCGGAGCGCCAGGTGAACCTGGCCGCCGAACGGTGCCGTGCCGAGCCCGCGATCGTTGCTTCCCACGTGACCCGCTGGATGGAGCGCGAGCCTTTGGCGTTGCTCCCGCGCTGCATGCATCCCGGGTTGTTGCGGTTCCTATCGGCCGCGGTCGAGCGTGGCCTGCGGCTCGCGGTGCTCTCCGACTATCCGGCCGAGGCGAAGCTCGAGGCGATGGGGATCCGCCGTTTTTGCCACGTCCTTGTGTGTGCACAGGATCCCGACGTCCAGCGTTTCAAGCCCGATCCGCGCGGCCTTCAGGTGGCGCTCGAACGCCTCGGCGTCAGCAAGGATCAGGCCCTGTACGTGGGCGATCGCGTAGATCTCGACGCGCCGACCGCTGCGAACGCCGGCGTCGCCTGCGCTATCATCGGTTCGGCGGCGCCTTCGGCGCCCGGCGCGTGGTTGCGCGTTTCCGGCTTCGAGGAGCTGTGGCATGTCGTCGCCGGCCGTAGCGCTCCGGAAACACCGCGCGCCTGCTGGATCTGCGGATCCCGAAATGTCGTCCACTGGAAGGACCGCAACATCGAGCGGCGGCTCGAGCCCGCGGACTTCCGGATCACCGACCATCGCTACGGGACGACACTCTCGCTGGCACGCTGCCGCGATTGCGGCTTCATTTTCTCCGACGACGAGGAGGTCCGCGACCTCACGGCGCTCTACGAAGCGCTCGACGATCCCGATTACGAGGAGACCCAGGACACCCGGCTGCGCCAGATGCGCTGGCTGCTCTCGTCCACGCTGGCCCTCAAGCCGGATGCGCGCACGCTCCTCGACGTAGGCGCGGGAACCGGTCTCCTGGTGGCCGAGGCGAGGCGCCGTAGTCTGGACGCGGTGGGGATCGAGCCTAGCCGCAAGCTGGTGGAGGTCGGCCGCCGCACGAACGATGCTCCCTTGATCCTGGGGGTCCTCCCCCACCCCGAGCTTTCGAGTCGTCGCTTCGATGTGGTTCTCTTGGTCGACGTGATCGAGCATGTCTCGGATCCTGTGGCGCTGCTTCGCCAAGCGGCCGCGCTCCTGTCGCCCGGCGGGGTCCTGGTACTCGTGACGCCGGACGTGCGAAGCATTGCCGCGCGGCTGTTGGGGCGGCGCTGGTGGCATTTCCGGCTCGCGCATGTCGGCTACTTCAGCGCACGTTCGCTCGAGCGGCTCGTCGAGAACAGCGGTCTCGTCATCCTCGAGCGCCATCGCGCGAAGTGGTTCTTCCCGGTCGCGTACGTGGCGGAGCGGCTCTCGGTGTACCTGCCGCTCGGATGGCTAAATCGCAGGGCCGCCCGATCGTCGGCGCTCCGGTGGCTCTACTCGCGGGTGATCCCGCTCAACCTGCACGACTCGTACGTTCTCTACCTTGGGACTTCGCATGGCTGAAGGAAAGCTCGCTCCGCCGGCAGATGCCGGTAGGAACGCGGAAGCCGGCACGAGCGCATCAGCCGGCGCGACCGAGCCCCGCGCCGTCGCCTCCGCGCGTCCCACGCTCCTCGGCCATCTCCGCATCATGCGGGTCGACCATTGGTTCAAGAACGTGTTCGTGATCCCGGGGATCGTCGCGGCCGTCGCCATCGACCCCGAGCACGTGGCGCCCGACCTGCTCTTCCGGATCGTGGTCGGGCTGATCTCGGTGTGCATCGTGGCGTCGAGCAACTACGTGATCAACGAGCTCATGGACGCGCCCTTCGACCGCCACCATCCGATCAAGGCCGCGCGGCCGATCCCCTCGGGTCAGGTACACGTCCCGCTGGCTTATCTGCAATGGATCGCGCTCGGGGCGCTTGGCCTGGCTCTCGCGGCGCAGGTGTCCACCGCGTACACGATCACGATGGCGAGCCTTCTCGTGATGGGTTGCCTTTACAACATCCCGCCGATCCGCATCAAAGACCAGCCCTACCTCGACGTGATCTCCGAGGCGGTCAACAACCCCATCCGGCTGGTCGCGGGCTGGTGCATCGCCACCACCGCCGGCTTCGCGCCCGCGTCGCTGATCCTCTCCTACTGGATGATCGGGTCGTACTTCATGGCCTTGAAGCGCTTCGCCGAAATCCGCAACTTCGCCGACCGCGAGCGGCTCGCTCGCTACCGGCGATCGCTCGCGCACTTGGACGAGCACCAGCTCCTGGTCTCGATCGTCTTCTATGGCTCGGCGGCAATGCTGTTCTTCGGCGCGTTCATCATGCGCTACCGGCTCGAGCTGATGCTGTCCTTCCCGCTCGTCGCGCTCGTTATGTCCTCGTACCTCTCGGTGGCGTTCAAGGAGAACAGCGCCGCCCAGCATCCCGAGAAACTCTATCGCGAGCCGGCCCTCATGGCGGTCGTGATCGCCTGCACACTGCTCATGTGGGCGCTCCTGTTCTGGGACATCCCGCAGCTCCACGAGCACACGCGACCGACCGCTCCTCCCATCGGAAGCACGCGGTGACGGAACAACGCCCACCGGCCAGAGCGGATCCGGGAGAAGCGGGCGCGCCCCCGGCCGTCGGCGCCGCCGTGTCCGCGCTCGAGCGGCGCACCGGGCTCGGCACGCGGGTGCTTGCCTCTACACCCGCGGCGTTGCTCGCGGTCGCCGCGCTGCTCACCGTGGCGGCGAATCACGTGATCGCGCGCCGTCCGTTCGACGGCGAGTCGCACCCCTGGGTGAGCGCCCATTTCGGCACGATGGCCCGCGCGTTCGTCGAGCGGGGGGTGCTTCCGCTGCGCATGATCCCGATCCAGAACAACCCGCCGCTCGGGAACGAGCCCGACGCCTACACGCACTGGCCGCCGCTTTTCCCGATCCTGCTGAGCGGCGCGTTTCGCGCGTTTGGAGAATCGGAAGCGGTGGCCCGCGGCGTGATGCTGGTGATCGCGGCGGCTAGCTGCGTCGCGCTCTGGGCACTGGTTCGGGCGTGCGCTGGACCGGGCGCGGGCCTTCTCGCCGCTTTCGGGGTGCTCGTGACCCCGGTCTTCATCGCCTCCGGGAACACGGTCTTCCACCTGCCGCTCGCCACGTTGTTCCTGACGCTCGCGGTGCTCGGCTTCGTCCGCGCCACCGAAGGCGAGCGTCTCGGCCGGGGATGGGCCGCGTTCGGAGCGGCCGCGATGGCGCTGGCGATGCTCTCCTCGTGGGAGCCCTTGCTCGGCGCGGCCGGGCTGTGGCTCGCCTCGTGGTGGGTGGGAAGCCGCAACGGGCGCCGGCTCGCGCTCCTCTACGGGGCGATCGGCGCGATGGTCGCAGGAGCCGTCGTCGCCAACTCGGCGCAGGCGTATCCGTTCCTATTCGGGGACCTGTGGCGCACCGTGATGCTCCGGAGCGGGCTCGGCTACGCGCCGCCGGATCACGTACCGGTCCACACCTTAGTGAACCTCGTGACCTACGGACGCGACGAGCCCTCGCTGCCGGTGGTCGCCGCCAGGTTGGTGCGCCGCACCCTCGAGCTCGGTGAGATCCCCCTGGTGGCGCTCGTCGGCGTGCTGATCGGGGCCATCGTCGCGGAACGGGCAGGTGTTTCAAAGCTTCGGCTCCTGCTCGGGGGCTTGCTGGTGCCGTGGCTCCTGTGGGAGGTACTGATGTCGCACCATGCCTACTACCACGGATATGAGATGCTGCTCGCGGTGCCGGCGGCAGCCGCCACGCTCGGTGTCGGTCTCTCGGCGGCGGCCGCGTTCTTAGCTCGGGCGAACGATCGCACGCTAAGCGCCATGCGCTGGGTCCCTCTGCTCGCCGTCCCCACGGTGCTGCTGATCGCGGCGGGGCTCGCGTGGCAGACCGCGATCCAGGCTGGGTCGGCCCGGACGGGGCTCGTCGAGTACGCGCGGGAGATCCAGGAAGCCACGGAACCTTCCGCAGTCGTCCTCACGCCCGAGGAGTCGATGGTTCCCGTCTACTACGCGCGCCGCCACCTGATCCGCGGCATCCAGGACGACCGGCGCGTGGACGAGTCGCTGCGGAGCATGAAGGGCGTCTTTCCGGGAAGCCCGGTCTATCTGGCGCTCCATCCGGATCGGCTGACCGGTTTCACGCGAACGCTGGCCCTCTATCCCGTGTGGAAGGTCTCGACGCACGTCCTGCTCCTCGCGCTGTCCGGCGAGCGGGCAGGCTTCGGCTCCTAGCAAACCCTGGATCGCGCCGCCATGTTTGACAACCTCTCCCAACGCCTAACGCGCATTGTCAAGGAACTCCGCGGGCAAGGCCGCCTGACGGACGATAATATCCAATCGACCTTGCGAGAGCTGCGCATGGCCTTGCTCGAAGCCGATGTAGCCTTGCCTGTGGTGCGTTGGTTTGTCGAGCATGTGCGGACGAGCGCGGTGGGCGAGGAGGTTGTCGCCAGCCTCACCCCCGGACAGGCATTCATTCGCGTCGTTCGCAACGAATTGACGGCATTGATGGGCGAACAATGCGAACGCCTCGACCTGAACCGGCCGCCGCCGGCTGTTGTGTTGATGGTCGGCTTGCAGGGGTCGGGCAAAACCACATCGGCCGCGAAATTGGCCCGGTACCTGAAGGAGCGCGAGAAAAAATCGGTGCTCGTGGTGAGCTGCGATGTGCATCGACCGGCGGCCATCGATCAGTTGAGCATGTTGGCAAGCGAAATTGGTGTCGAATGCTACCCCGTCGATCCGGCGCAAGATCCCGCGGCGATCGCCTCCGAAGCGCTCTCGCATGCGAAAAGGCGATTTCACGATGTGCTCATCGCCGATACCGCGGGACGATTGCACATCGACGCGGCGATGATGGATGAGATCACGCGCCTCCACCGGGTATTGGATCCGGCCGAGACCTTGTTTGTCGTCGATAGCATGATGGGCCAAGACGCGGTCAACACCGCGCAGGCCTTCGATGCGGCCTTGCCCTTGACCGGGGTCATTCTTACCAAGACCGATGGTGATGCGCGTGGAGGGGCGGCGCTCTCGGTGCGCCATGTCACGGGTAAGCCGGTTAAATTCATCGGCGCCGGCGAGAAGAGCACGGCGCTCGAGCCATTTTATCCGGATCGCGTGGCCGCGCGCATCCTGGGCATGGGCGATGTGCTTGGGCTTATCGAAGAGGTGGAACGGAAGATCGATCGTGAGCAGGCCATGGACATGGCCGAGAAACTTCAAAAAGGCCAGGGATTCGATCTCCGGGATTTTCGCGATCAGATCCGGCAGATGCGGGGGATGGGCGGCTTGGGGAGCTTGATGAGCCGCTTACCGGGACTGTCGGATGTCCCCCAACACATGATGGACCAAGTCAATGACAAAGAGCTGGGTAAGACCGAGGCCATCATCAATTCGATGACGCCCAAAGAACGCCGCTATCCCGACAACATCAAGGCCTCGCATAAACGCCGGATCGCCGCCGGGTCCGGCACCCAGATCCAGGATGTGAACCGCCTGTTGAAGCAATTTACCCAGATGCAACGCACGATGAAGCAGGTCTCGAAAAAAGGCGGGCTGGGGAAGCTCATGCGCTCCATGTCCGGGCGCGTCCCGCCGGTATAGCCCGGAGCCGCATGCCCGATCCGGCGGTAGCGGTCGAGGGCCTGTCGAAACGGTTTGGCGCCGTCGTGGCCGTGGAGAATATCAGCTTCAGCATCGAGCGTGGATCCATCTGTGCGCTACTCGGCGCGAACGGGGCGGGTAAGACGACGACGCTGGCCATGCTCCTCGGCTTGGTCACCCCGACGGCGGGCGTGATCCGCGTCCTGGGGAGGGATCTGCGGACTGATCGTTATAGCGTATTGGCGCGCATGAACTTTTCCTCGCCTTACGTCGATCTACCGCAGCGGCTGACCGTCGCTGAAAACCTCGATGTGTACGCACGTCTCTACGGGGTGCGTGATATCCAAGCACGCGTCACGGAGCTTGGGCAGCACCTCGACATCGAGGGTTTGATGCGGCGTGAGTACCGGACGCTGTCGGCCGGCCAGAAGACCCGGGTGGTGCTGGCCAAGGCCCTGCTGAATAGACCCGAGCTGGTGTTACTCGATGAGCCCACGGCTTCCCTCGATCCGGACAGCGCCGATCGCATCCGTCAGTATTTAGTTCACTACCAGCGCAGCAACGGCGCGACCATCCTTTTGGCCTCGCACAACATGACGGAGGTCGAACGGGTTTGCACCCAGGTCCTGATCATGCGATCGGGGGAGATCGTCGATCGCGGGAAGCCTATGCATCTGATCGCAAAATATGGCCGCACGACGATGGAAGAGGTCTTCTTGCACATCGTCCGCAACGGGGATCCCGCGGACAGGCAGGCACGGTACAGCGTGCGATGATCGCGGTTCCGGAGCAGGTTTTCTCGGCGCGCCGCATCGGGGCAATGATACTGCGTTACCTGTATCTTCTGCGCGGATCGTGGCCGCGGATCCTCGAACAAGCGTATTGGCCCACCGTGCAGATGATCATGTGGGGGCTGGTCACGCAATTTTTCGCCACCAATAGTTCCTGGGTGGCCCAGGCCGCCGGGGTCTTGATTGCAGCCGTGCTGCTCTGGGACGTGCTGTTTCGGGCGCAGCTCGGGGTTTCGGTCGTGTTCATGGAGGAGATGTTCGCGCGCAACCTCGCTCAGCTGTTCGCGAGTCCGCTGCGTCCTTACGAGTTGGTGCTGGCGTTGATCAGCATCAGCCTCGTGCGTACCTGTATCGGGGTGGGAACGGCGGCGCTCCTCGCGATCCCGCTCTATCAGTACTCCATTTTTGCGATGGGTATGCCGCTCATCGCGTTTTTCGCCAACTTGCTGATCTTCGGCTGGGCAATCGGACTTGTGATCTGCGCGCTCTTGCTGCGTTTCGGCTTGGGTGTGGAATCGCTCGCCTGGGCCTCGATTTTTGCCATCGCCCCGATCAGCGGGATCTATTACCCGATCGCCACCTTACCCGCCTGGCTGCAACCGGTGGCGTGGTGTTTGCCAAGCAGCCATGTGTTCGAGGGGATGAGGACGGTGATGTTCGAGCAGCGCTTCGATGCCGATCGATTCGCCGCCGCGGCGGAATTGAATGTCCTTTATATCGTACTGGCGGCGATTGTGTTCCTGCGGGCCTTCGAAGTCGCCCGCGCGCGCGGATTGCTTCTGCAAAGCGGTGAATAGGCGCGAGCTTAGCCGCTTATCGCCGGCGGTCGCGCGATCTGAATTATGCAAAGCCCGAGCAGCACGATAAATAACCCGAGCGCCCACTCAGCGATCGAGAGACTCAAGAAGCTCCAGCCGATCTCCGCGCATTCCCCGCTGCCGCGCAGGATCTTGGCGAGGGCTTCGAGCATGGGGTAGGTATCCATCAAATAGTCGAAGCCCGGGCCGCATTGCGGTACCTGATCCGGCGGCAGGTGCTGTAACCACACCTGCCGCCCGGCGACACCGACTCCAGCGAGCGCGGGTAAGCCGATGAAGGCGCTGTAGACGCGGCTGCCGGTTCGCGCCGGACCGTGCACGGCGGCGAGGAGCCCCAAGAGACCCGTGCCCGCGAAGAACAGCCGTTGAATCATGCACAAGGGACAAGGTTCGAGTCCTTGAACGATCTCGAGATAAATCCCAAACGCCAGCGACCCTCCGCAGAGCAGGAAGATGAGTAAAAATGCAACGCGGTTCGGGATCATGGCCGCCGAGTGGTTTCGCCTGTTGGTCAAGAGCGTATTATACGTGGCGATGCTGTTGTGAAAAACTTCGCCCAACCTGTCGTGTGCTCAAGGAGGCAGAAGCGATCGGCCGCGAGGCACGGGCGCTGGTACGCAGTCGATATAGCTGGGAGTCCGAGGCCGAAAAGTTACTGGCTTTCTACGAGCAGATACTCTCGTGATCGAGAACGGAACTTCGCATGCGGCCGTCGGGGGACATGGCGCCGGCACAATGAAGGTCGTCTACCTACACCAATATTTCAATACGCCTGAGATGGCGGGGGGGACACGGTCCTACATGATGGCCGCGCGCTTGGTTCAGGCCGGCCATGAGGTCCATGTGGTGACGGCATTTCGGGATCCCTCGGCCCGCCGAGGTGTGTGGCAAGCACGCGTGGATGGTATCCATATCCACTGGATCCCTGTCAGCTATTCCAATCACATGGGATTACGGCAGCGGATCAGAGCCTTTGCGGAGTTCGCCGTCAAAAGCGCCCGGGTCGCCGCCTCCATCCGGGGCGACCTCGTGTTTGCGACCAGCACCCCTTTGACCATCGCCCTTCCCGGGATCTATGCAGCGTGGAGGCTTGGGAGGCCCATGGTGTTCGAGGTTCGGGACTTGTGGCCGGAGCTTCCGATGGCGGTTGGGGAGCTGCGAAATCCCGTGCTGATTGTCCTTGCGAGGTGGCTCGAGCGCATGGCCTATCGCCACGCCGCGAGGGTTATCGCCTTATCTCCGGGCATGGCCGAGGGGGTTATCAGGGCGGGATATCCCCGTGAACGCCTCGCGATCGTGCCTAACGGTTGCGACCGGGCGCGGTTTCAGAACGTGCGCGGCGGGATCCGTGATGTGTTTCCGGGGCTACGGTTCGCCGATTCGGACCGCCTGGTCCTCTACGGCGGGACGTGTGGCCGCATTAACGGCGTCTCGTATTTAGTGAGGGTTGCAGGCCACACGGCGGCCGTCGCACCCCATGTCAGGTTCTTGATCGTGGGCGATGGGGCAGAGCGCGGTCTCATTGAGGGCGAAGCCGAGCAATTGGGGTTGTTGAACAAGACGGTTTTCGTGTGTCCTCCCGTCGAAAAGTACAGAATGCCCCTGGTTCTCGCCGGGTCCGACGTCGCGACGTCCTTATTCATCGACCTGCCCGAGATGTGGAACAACGCAGCAAACAAGTTTTTCGATGCGCTGGCCGCGGGTAAACCGGTCATGATAAATTACTCGGGCTGGCAGGCGGATCTTTTGCGGAGTTCCGGTGCCGGCATCGTGGTTCCGCCCGATGACCCCGCGAAGGCCGCTGCGATGTTGGTCGAGTTCCTGATGGACTCTGAAGCGGTCGGCAGGGCCGGGTTGGCTGCCCAGCGGCTCGCGGCGGAGGAGTTTGATATAGACAGGCTCGCCGCGCGATTTATTCAGGTCTTAGAGGATGCGGCTCGTACTGCATAGAAAGTATGAACACAGCGTGCCCGTGGTTGCTGGCTGATATCGGTGGATCCCGGACCCGGATCGGCATCCTCAACGACCGCGACGAAATCACGGCGATCCGGGTCCTGTCGAATGATGCGCTGCCGGACCTGGTCTCGGCGCTGCGTAGCTACCTGGAGGAGGAGGGGGCACAGCCGTCTATCCGTGCCGGTGCGCTGGCGGTCGCCGCCCCCATCGTGGGGGATCGCGTGCGCATGGTCAATCGCGGTTGGTCCTTTTCTATCCAGGGGATCAAGGAGGCCCTCGGCTGGGAGCGCATCGAGGTGATCAATGACTTTACCGCCGTTGCCCATGCGTTGCCGCGGCTCGAAGCGTCGCATCGACATCAGATCGGCGCGGGGGAACCGCAAGCGAACGCGCCGCTGGGCGTGATCGGGCCGGGCACCGGCCTCGGGGTGTCCGGGCTCATCCCCTACCGCTCGGGGTGGGTCCCGCTTGCAAGCGAAGGAGGGCACGTTACCTTGGCGCCGATGAACGACGCCGAAGCGGCTGTGCTCGGGCGTATGCGGGCCCGCTTCGGGCACGTGTCCGCGGAGCGCGCCGTGTCCGGACCCGGGTTGGTGGAGATCTATCATAGTCTCGCGGCGCTCGCAGGTGATGTAGCCTCGGATCGAACCCCGGCGGAGATCACTGCTAGGGCCCTACTCGGAGAGGACCGCTATGCCGCGCAAGCCGTGGACATGTTCTTCTGCTTTCTCGGCACCGTGGCGGGCGATCTCGCCCTGACCTTAGCCGCTCGGGGTGGGATTTACTTGGCGGGCGGGATCTTGCCGCAAATCTCCGAAGCGCTGACGGGTTCGCGTTTTCGCGAACGCTTTGTCGACAAAGGACGGTATCGGCGTTACTTAGAGATCCTGCCGACCTATCTCCTCACCCATCCCTTTCCCGCCATGCTCGGGCTGCGGGCGCTGGTGCGCTGCGACGGGTTCGTGATCGGTCGTGCCGATCAATAAATCGCCGCGTCTTAGCCGTGAGCGCAAGGTTTCAGTCATCCGCGGCGCCACGATCGCGGGCGTGCTCTCCCTTGATAATGGTGATCCGTTTATCGACGACGATGAATTCGCCATCAATGATCTCTGGGCCACCGGATTTTTTCAGGCGGCGTTTGATCCACCAAAAGCGCATTCCGAGGATCGCCCCCAGCACTAAAAAAGCGCTAACAAAAAGCGCAAAGAAGAAACCCGCGAAGAGGATCGTGATTGCAAAGGCCGGGACCAGGAGCAGGGCGGCGAGCCATGGGCTGCCGTGGATTTTTTCATGTAGATTGTTCATGGCGACGTGAAGGTGGCGAAAAGGCAAGGTCGATCCGATAACGGCTATCGATTCATGCGTAGCTCGCCGCAGTATGCATTAAAGATCTGGTCAGCACCATAGGCGTTACACGCGCGCGGCGGGGCAGGGGAGGCGCTTGAAAAAAAAGGCGGCACATCCCTGTGCCCAAATGTGCCGCATGTCGCGGCGGGGGAGGAGGCAATCAAGTTACCCGCAGTTGAGTGGATAACGAATTGGTTCGTAGAATACCGAATGATGCGCGTAAAAATCGCGGTAATTTGTCACAAAAGTTCTGTGACAAATTCACGAAATGGGAGATGGCTTACGCCGGGAGTGCGGATGCGCTACGCTGGTCGCGGCCGTGCATGAGCCGGTTAAGCCAAGGCGCGAGCAGCCACAGAAGAATTCCGGCGGCACACGAAGTTACGACCAGGATCAGGAAAAAGTCCGCTTGGCCGCCTAGGATCGCAACGACGCGGCCCTCGCGAAAAGCATCGAGCATGCCCGCGAAATAGCCGGCCGCGAGATTGGCTGCAAAGTTGGCCAAGAACCACACCCCCATCAACATCGAGGCATACTTGAGCGGTGCGATGCGAGTGACGAGGGCGAGACCCACGGGGGACAGGCACAGCTCGCCGCAGGTATGTAAGAGATAGGCCGCGGCCAACCACAGCGGGCTTACCGGCATACCGCGATCGCTCTGCGCCGCGGCGAACACCAAGACCAGGAAACCGCTCCCGAGGAGCATCAATCCCGATGCCATTTTTGCCGGAGTTCGCGGCTCCAAACCGGCGTATCCGAGGCGCAGCCAGAGCATGGAAAAAAGGGGCGCGAGCAACAGAATGAAGGCGGGATTGACCGCTTGAAACCAAGCCGCCGGAAACTGATCATCCGCCAGCAACCAGTGTAACCACCCCGGCGTGGTTCGATCGGTGCTTCGCTCGGCAAACACCGTCATGGAGGAACCGGCTTGCTCGAACGCAAGCCAAAAGAACATTACGAAGAACGCCATCACCAGCATCGCCGCGATCCGCTCTTTTTCCTCGTGGTTTAACGGCGGATGTGCTTGAGCATCGCGCGTGCGTGGCGCGTTCGCTATACCGACGTCTCCTAGAAACCGTTTTCTGCCGCCGAGATAAATCGCAAGCCCGGCCAGCATCCCGACCCCGGCCGCCCCGAAACCGTAGCCCCACCCGAAGCGGCTGTTGTGCGCCAGATAGCCGCAGATGAGCGGGCCGATGAGCGCTCCGAGATTGATCCCCATGTAGTAAATGGTAAAGCCGCTGTCGCGACGGGGATCATGAAGCCCATAGAGCTGGCCGACCATCGTGGAAATATTGGATTTGAAAAACCCGGTGCCCAACACCAAGAGGGTCAAGCCGGAATAAAACGCCACGGTATTTTCGAGCGCGAGAGAGAAATGCCCGAGCGCGATCAAAATGCCGCCGGCGACGAGGGCGCGGTGGGTGCCGAGGTAGCGGTCGGCGAGGTAGCCGCCGATGACTGGAGTGAGATACACGAGCCCCGTGTACCAACCGTACAATTGTCCCGCGCGCTCGACCGTCCAACCCAAGCCACCGCGCCCGGTCTCCGTGACCAGAAACAGGATCAATAGAGCCCGCATCCCGTAATACGAATAACGCTCCCACATCTCCACCACGAACAACAGTGCGAGACCACGCGGCTGCCGCGCCATGCTTGGGGCCTGGGGGGCTTGCAGTGGATGATTTCCGCGCACCGATTTTGTAAGCTCCGTCTTGGTCCTCTACTATAATCACTGAATTAATGGGTGCACGCGCCGCGTAAGCCCGAAATCATAACCCAATGTTGTTCTGGACCCTTCAGCGCATTTTCGGCACCTGCACGATCATCGTTTACATCGTGCCCTTGATCCTCCTTGACCTTGAGGCGGTCAAGCCGCTGCTGTTTGAGCCCCTGACGTGGATCTTGATCATCCTGCAAGGCAACCGGCACTCGATCCTCGGCATGACGCTCGGGTTGCATCGGTACTTTTCACACAATGCGTTCAAGGCCAAACGCTGGTTCGAATTCGTGATCACCTATTCGTGCGCGGCGGCCAACCAAGGAGGCATGTCCTGGTGGGCCGCGAATCACCGCCATCACCACTTCCACTGCGATACCCTAGAGGACCCGCACTCACCCGTGGCCCGCTCGGTGCTTTACGCCTGGTTGGGTTGGCCCTATGACCTGAGGAATGCGCGCCGCCGTATCAAGCTGCGCTATCCCGAGACCGCGTGGCTCGATAAGTGGTGTTTTGTTATCCCGTGGGTGGAATGGCTGGCGGTCTGGGGACTGAGCGGATCGCGGGCGTTGTCCACCCTGGTGATTTTGGTCCCCGCCTTTTTGTCGCCTTTCGGCACGCTTTGGTTTAACGTCATGTCCCACCGCGGCGCGCCGGATCCCGAGGGGTGCACGGCGCGTAGCTATCGCGTGCCGTCGGCGGTGCTGCTCGGGGAATCCGAACACCGGGATCATCATGACTCCCCCGGTAAGGCAAGGCGGCCGGGCCCCGATCTGCCTTACCGGCTCGTGTTGCGGCCCATGCAGCGTTTAGGCGCCATATGGGGGTTGCGTGAATGAATGGCCTTGCCTTAGGTTAATTCGCGAAAGATGCTCTATGCTTTGCAGTAAACCAATACGTCCTATCAGGGGGCGCGGACAGGCCAGGGGAGAGAACGATGAGCAACGAAGTTGATCCGGTCGCGGGGAGTTGGTATGAACACATCGAGCGTGGCCAGAAATTCGAGGTCGTCGATGTGGACGATGAGCGTGGAGTCATTGAGGTTCAGTATGCCAACGGCGAAATTGACGAAATGGATATTGACGAATGGTACGATTTAGAGATCGAACCGATCGAGATTCCCGAGGAGCGGATCGGGCAGAGCGTTGTACCGAACGGCCAAGACACCGGCTATGAGCATGAAGAGAAAGGATCCCCGAGCGACGATTGGAGCCCGCGTTCAAAACATCCTAAGCGGCCGCGGGAAGAAAATGAGGAACATGAGGATGATGAGGAGGAAGATGACCGGGCCGACGGCCTCGATGAAAACGACCGCTCGCGAGACGAAGACTGACGGTGTTAACGCGCACCACTCATAGTCTCAAAATCACCCTACCGCGGCACAAATAATGCTGCTAATAGCCCATGAGTCCCGCATGGGGCTCGCGGATCCTGGGTACTATGCTACCAGGCGAGGTGTTCACTATGAGTATGCCATTAAATCTGGTTTTTAGACATGCGGCGCAGGCGTTTATGTTGTGGGGATCGGGCTGGAAGCACCGGCGGATCAAGGGCCATACCCAGCAGTACACGGAATGGCAAGATCCTGTCTCGGGCCTCTGGCATCAGGAAGACGCGGCCTTAAGGATCGTCTGCGTCGAAGCACGGCGATCGCCTTAAGGCGTCATCACGCAGCCGTGCTACCACGGTTGCCTCATCGGCATCGCCGGGCATTGCCCGGCCCGACCTTTTATACGCGTTTTGGTGTGCCCTGTTATACGGCCTTCGCGGCCTACGTTATACATTACCATGTAATTAGGCGAAATTTGCACCGTGGCGCCGAACGTTGCGGAAGCGAATTGACTGCCGATACGGTTGCCGAGAGCGTAGATTCCGCGTTTTCCCTCGATCTCAATCACGGCTTCTTTACTATTGGCGGATATGAGGGTAATACCCTCGGGAGCCTGTCCCGCGGCGAGTAGACGTCGTTTGCCGTTGATGTCTAGGATGGCCTTATCTTTATACCGACAACCATGACCTTCGGGGCCGCGAAACCCAACCCTGGGAAGAAAGAGAAGTAAAATTAAGCACGAAATCCTATTGTCATGCTTAACGCATCCCTGGGTCCTTCGGACATCGGTATCGGCGCGTTTACGGTACCGGTTTACTTAACTGCTTGGCGTGGGAAGTTGCAAGGATACAGGATAATACTAGGTAACATAATACACATTATGCGCACTATACGAGATACGTCTCCTCAAATAGATGCGTCCCTGTGGCGGGACGAGTTCCCCCTCACAAAAAATTCCATTTATTTAAACCACGCGGGTGTTGCGCCGTGGCCCCGGCGTGCCGCCGAAGCGGTAAAAGCATTCGCGGAACACAATGTACACCATGGCGCTTCGAACTATAGCCATTGGCTGGAGACGGAACGGCGATTGAGAGAGCAGCTACGGCAGCTCATTAACGCTCCGGCCAGCGGTGATATAGCGTTGCTGAAAAACACCTCCGAAGGCCTGTCTTTTGTCGCCAACGGGATCGCGTGGAGCGCCGGTGACAACATCGTGATTTCAGCCGAGGAGTTTCCGAGCAATCGTATTCCTTGGGAAGCGCTGCAAGCGCGCGGTGTGGCCGTGCGTCAGATCGAGTTGCTGAATGACCATCCCCGTCCGGAGCAGCCGTTACTCGATGCGTGCGACGGGCGTACCCGGCTGCTTGCGATCAGCTCCGTGCAATACGCGAGCGGTTTTCGGGTTGATCTCGATTTGATTGGGGCCCACTGCCGAGAACATGGGATATTACTTTGCGTTGACGCGATTCAAACGCTCGGAGCGTTGAATTTTGACGTGAGCGCCTGTCACGCGGATTTTGTCGTCGCCGACGCCCACAAATGGATGCTCGGCCCGGAGGGCATCGCCCTTTTCTATGTCAATTCGGCCATCCGCGACGAAATCACGCTGAGCGAGTTTGGCTGGCACATGACACAGGATCCGAACGCATTCGACCGCAAGGACTGGCGTCCTGCGGATTCGGCGCGGCGGTTTGAATGCGGCAGCCCGAACCTGCTTGGAGTGCATGCCTTGTCGGCTAGCTTGTCGCTGCTGCACGAGATCGGCATGGCCGCTATCTCTAGAATAGTGTTGAATAATACGAGTTATCTTACTGACCGCATTATACTACATCCTGATTTAGAGCTGCGCTCCCCGGCACATCCGGCGCACCAGTCTGGTATCGTGAGCTTCCGTCACCGCCGTCACCTGAGCGAAACCCTCTATCAAAAACTTCGCGCGGAGGGTGTCGTTTGCGCGATTCGCGGCGGCGCAATTCGATTTTCACCTCACTTTTATACTCCGCGCAATCAACTTGACCGCGCCCTTGAACTGGTCACGGATTGCTAACGAGCGGCGCTTGCTTTTCAGCAAGCTAGACTAAACTTTGTGCGGTGGAACTAACTCAGCGCCACAACGACCTAGTAATGAGGGCACCATTGCTACTACCATTGAGATAAACGCGTAGACGAACCGGGTACTCAATTTAAGGCACACGCTTTTCAGATTTTTCGGAGAACATATGACCACGGATCCGCGGGGACAATTTCTCGAATCGCTGACGGCTTTCACACAAGAGCACCGAGCGAAACATTGGGAAGGCGATTTCAGAGAGTTTCTACAGGACATCCTACCGCAACAGCCTGAGCGCTTTACGCGCAATAGTCACCAGTACCTTTGGAGTATGCTGCGCCGTACCGGGATCAAGGAACGGGAGAACGGCAACGACGTGCGGCCCCACGGTCTATTCACGGATGAGCTTTTCGGCATTACGGATGCGCTCGAACGCATAGCCGATTACTTCAAAGCCGCGAGTGCGGGCTCGGAGGTCGGGCGCCGTTTGTTGCTGCTCTTAGGACCGCCTTCGGGTGGCAAGTCCACGATGGTGATCCTGTTGAAACGCGGTCTCGAAGAATACAGTCATACCGATGCCGGAGCGCTCTATGCCATCAAGGGATGTCCGGTCGATCAGAGCCCTCTTCATCTTATCCCGCACACGCTTCGAGGCAACTTCCGTGAGACCTATGGGGTAGAGATCGCGGGAGAGCTTTGTCCGTTCTGCCGGGTTCGCCTCGCGGACGAGTTTGCCGGCGATTTCATGCGTTTCCCGGTCCAGCGTATTTTCATCTCGGAAGCAGGCCGAACCGGGATCGGGACCTATGCGCCCCATGATCCCACCACCGCGGATATCGCCGATTTGGTGGGCTCCGTCGACCTATCGAAGGTCAGTAAATTCGGCGACGAAGGTGATCCGCGTGCCTGGTCCTGGTCGGGTGCCGTCTATGCTGCCAGCCGCGGGATCTTAGAGATGATCGAGATTCTTAAGGTAAAGCGGGAATTTCTCTATCTACTACTGACACTGACGCAAGAGAAAAACGTCAAGGTGTCCCGTTTCCCGTTGATTTACCTCGATGAAACCATTGTGGCGCACACCAACCTCGCGGAGTTTCAAAAATTCCTGCAGGAACGGGAGAATGAAGCCTTATTGGATCGCATGGTCATCGTCAAGGTGCCGTATACCTTGTCATACGAGGATGAAAGCCGAATCTATACGAAGCTAATCTCTTCGACGCCCACCTTTCGGGAGGTGCATCTCGACCCCCATGCCCTGGATAGTGCCGCTATTTTTGCGGTCCTGACGCGTTTGCATAAATCCGAGCGCGAGGGTTTGGATCTCAGCAAGAAAGCACGCCTCTACACCGGAGAAAGTGTGGAAGGGGTGAGCCTGGCCGAAGTGAACCGCATCCGCGCTGAGACGCCGGAAGAAGGCATGTCAGGCGTCAGTCCACGATTCGTGATCAACGCCCTCTCGAAAGCGATCACAAAAAGCGAGGCGCGCAGCCTGACCAGCATGGAAGTCCTGCTCGCATTGAAAGACGCGATCGAATCCGATGCCCGTATGGACGCCAAGCAGAAACGCCAGTGGTTGGATTTTTTGGTGGTTGCGCGCAAGGATTTTTACAACCGCTGGGTCAAGGAAGACGTGCACAAAGCCTTGTTTGCCTCCTTCGAGCACGAAGCGCAATCCTTGCTGGAGAAGTACCTCGATGAGGTGGAGGCGACGCTCGATCACCGTGAAATCACCGATCCGATCACGGGTGAAAGCCGATCGGCCGATGAACGGTTCCAGCGTGCCGTGGAAGAGAAGATTAATATCTCGGAATCCGGCAAGCTGTCCTTTCGTCAGGAGGTGGTGCGTAAGGCGATGGTCGCATATAAGCAAGGCGAAAAGTTCACGCTCGACAGTCACACGCGGCTTCACGAAGCGATCGAGCAGTATCTATTCGAGGAACGCCGCGACGTGCTCCGGCTTGTCACCTCGACTACCCGTCCGGAGGAAGATGCGAAGCAAAAGATATCGGCCGTGCAACAGCGCTTAGTCGACGAATACGGCTATGATGAGCACAGCGCTAAAGAAGCGTTGAATTACGTAACCACCTTATTGTCTCAGGAATGAATGGGGAATAAGCGGCAAAGATTACAAGACCAATGAACCAGAATCAGCACCGCGATCGAATCCCGCAATCCAAGGACACGGAGTGGTACGATTTGTTTTCACGCGGCGCCCGCGACTGGCTGCGGCACAACGAAAAGATCCGTGACAGCGTTAAGCAACGCCTGCCCGAGCTGATTGCCGGTTCCGATGTGATCTCCCGTCCCGATAACCGTACGCTACGGGTGCCCGTAAAGCTTTTAGAGCATTACCGCTTCCGCCTGAAGGACTCGGATCAAAAAGACGGCGTTGGGCAAGCGCAACCGGGTAAGGTGAAGGCCGGAGACATCTTGCGGCCGGCTCGTGGACTCTTCGACAGCGCCGACAGGCAAGCCGGGAACGAGCCGGGCGGCGTACAGTTGCTGCTCGAATTCAAGGTTGACGATATCGTTGATTGGCTCTGGGAGGAGCTCGAACTTCCGAACCTTGAGCCGCGGCCCGGGGAAACGCTGGTCGATGAGCAACTCGTACGCGAAGGCTGGGATCGGCGCGGCGCCCGCTCGCGTCTGGATCGGCGGCGCACCTTGAAAGAGGCGATCAAACGCCGCTCGGTCCAAGATGATGCGCCCGATTTCACCAATGAGGATCTGCGTTTTCGGCAACTCGCGAAACGCCAGAGGCCGGCCACGAACGCCGTTGTCTTTTTTCTATTGGACGCCTCCTCAAGTATGGAGGAGGCTGGCCGCAAGCTCGCCAAGGCTTTCTTCTTCTGGGTTCTGCAGGGTCTGAGGCGCCAATATTTGAATATAAGTACTGTATTTATCGCCCACACCGCGACCGCATGGGAGTTCTCCGAGGAGGAGTTCTTCAAAGTCACCGCCCAGGGCGGGACCCAGGCCTCGAGCGGTTTCGCTTTGGCGCTGGAAATACTGGAGAAACGATTCCACCCGAGCCGTTACAACACGTATCTGTTCTACGCCTCTGACGGCGATAATTTTATCGAGGATCGCGAGCCATCGGAGGCTGCCTTGGAGAAAGTAGCCGCGGCCGGGAATTTCGTCGGCTATGTCGAGATCGCGCAAACCTTGTCGGACGCCCTCGACACCCAGATGAGCGCCCTATTTCAGAGTTTGCTAAACCGGGGGCTACGCGTCGGGAGCTATGCGATTGGGGGGCAGGAAGATATCTGGCCCGGCATAAAAAAATTCTTCAACCACCAAACACAGCACGGCGCTCCCTAGCAACATGAAGCGCAATCCCTACTGCGGTCCATTGGAGCAACTCGCGCACGATCAGGGGCTTGATTTTTATCCCGTTGAGTTTGAGGTGGTACCCCCGAGCTTCATGATGGAGGTCGCTGTCTATGGATTTCCCGTGCGCATGCCGCACTGGTCCTTCGGGGTGCGGTACATCTATCAGTTGGTTCAGCATCGCATGGGACATTCAAAGATTTTCGAGGTGGTCTTCCCGGGAAATCCGGGGCGCGCCTACCTTGCGAACACCAATACGATTCAGGAAAATGCCTTGGTGATCGCGCACGTGCTGGGACACGCGGATTTTTCAAAAAACAATCTTCTGTTTCAGCGTGCGCAAGAGCAAGCCGGGTATCATGTGGTCGAGCAAGCCGCGGCGCACGCGCTCCATATCGAAAACGCTGCCTCGGCCCATGGCCAAAAGCGGGTGGAAATGGTGCTCGATGCGGCGCTCGCACTGGAACAGCATATCGACGACAATCAAACCTTGTCGCGGCCGCCGTATCCGGCGCATGCCGCCGTCGAGGATCCGCCTCCCGCCGAGGGATTTCGAAAGCGATTCACCTCGCTGCCGGGCGAGGCCCCACGGAAGGTCAGCGGCCACGAGCATGTGCGTGCTCCCGTTCCCCCTCATCCCGAGTATGACCTACTGTGGTTTATCGCGCACTATGCCCCGGAGATGGAGGACTGGGAACGCGATATTTTTCTCGCCGTGCGCGAGGAATCGTTCTATTTCTACCCGGTATTTTCCTGTCAGATCATGAACGAAGGATGGGCGTCCTATTGGCATGCGCGTCTACTCAGGGAAGCGCGTTTTCTGCCGAACGACCACTACCTAGACGCGCTCCGGGCCCATTCCGACGTCGTTCGTCCCTTCGCCGGAGAACACGAGATCGCGCTGCAGATCAATCCCTATCATCTCGGGTTCGTTCTGTGGGATCGCCTCGTCGAGGACCGCGGGTTAGATAAAGCCCGCAGGATTATGCGGGAAGAAGATGACTTTAGCTTCGTGCATAATTATCTTGACGAGGAGCTGGCGGCGGAGCTAGGACTGTTTAGTTATAGCGCTAAACGCTGCGGCGAGATCAAAGTCAATGATGCGGATATCAACGCCATCCGCGAACAGATCTTGTCCCCGCGGTATCATTTCGGCGCGCCGCGGATCGGAGTGGCACAGTTACGGACCGACGGCACCTTGGATCTCAAGCACGACGCCATCGCGGACGGACAGGGACTCGATACCGAGTACGCTCGCAAGGTGCTCGAATACGTCCACTGCGTTTGGCGCCGGCCTGTCGAGATGCACACGCTCGATGAGCGCAACAGGGATACCGTCATCAAGGTTGGAATCAAGAGTCATTAAACAGACACCCCGTCGTCTTGCCGCGGGGCCCATCGGCCCCTCCTCCAGCGCGAGCCGGGCTAACATGCGAAATGCGACCGGGAAATTTCCGCGCCACGCTCTTGGTGGGCACACAAAAGGGTTTGTTTTGTATTCGCTCCGATCATCGCCGGGAACAGTGGGAAATGGATGGGCCCCACATCGTCGGCTACGAGATCACGCATGCCTGGCTGCATCCGAGAGCCCCGCGTCTCGGGTACGCGGCGGCAAACCATCCTGTCTGGGGCGCCCATATCTATCGCAGCGCGGACGGCGGTCGCAGTTGGTGCCCGTTGCCGGCTGTTCCTTGCCATAGCCCGGGTGAATACCGTTCAAGCCTCGATGCGGTTTGGTTTGTCGCGGCCGCCGATCGAGAAGATCCCGGGCGCCTGTATGCCGGGATCGATCCGCCCGGTTTATTTTCAAGCGCCGATGGCGGTGAAAGCTGGACCCCGCTAATGGGGCTCAACCGGCACCCGACGCGTCACACCTGGGAACCGGCCCGCGGCGGCTTTGCGGTCCACTCCATTTATAGCGATCCGAGTGACTCGAATTGCGTCTATGCCGCGGTCTCCGCCGGCGGCGCGTTTCGATCCAATGACAAGGGGATCACATGGATCCCGATCAACCGCGGCGTACGCGCGGAGAACATCCCACGCCCGCATCCGGAGACCGGCCATAACATTCACCGTTTGGTCGTGCACCCTACCCTGCCCGGCCGCCTCTACCGCCAATGCTATAACGGCACCTATCGGAGCGATGATCGCGGCGCCACCTGGATCGAAATAACCGCGGGTCTACCGAGCGATTTTGGCTATGCCATCGCGGCCGCCCCGGAACATCCCGACGTGGTCTATGTGATCCCCGAGGACAATCACCATGTCCGCACCACGGCCGGCGCCAATCTGCGCGTCTATCGCAGCCGCGATGCCGGCGCCAGTTGGCAGGCCCTGACACACGGCTTACCCCAGGAACATGTCTATGTCACCGTGCTGCGAGAAGCCTTGGCCACCGATGGTCTCGATCCCGGTGGGGTTTATTTTGGGACCTCCAGCGGACATCTGTTCGCGAGCCGGGATGCCGGCGATCACTGGACCCTGATCGCGAGCTATTTACCACGCATCCTCTCCGTCCAGGTAAGCATCCATGCTTAGATCGAAGGGCGTTCGCATCTCGCTGGTCGATGCCCTCGCCATTCATGGTGGCATCGTTTGTTTTGTAGGGGCCGGCGGAAAAAAAAGCACGCTCTACCGGATTGCGGCGGCGTGCTCGGGCCGTGTCGCCGTGACCGCCACGGTGCACATTCCCCCGTTTCCGGAGGCTTTGAACGCCCATAGGATCGTCGCCGAATACAGCACGCTCCTCGAGGCAGTGAGGCATACGGGAATGCATCGTACCGTGGCGCTCGCGCAACCCTCCGTCAAGCCCGGGCGTCTACGCGGGCTGGCGCCGAGTGAGGTGCCGCACATTCATGAAGCGGGCGCCTTCGACGTGACCCTGGTCAAAGCCGACGGTGCGCGTTCTAGGTTAATCAAAGCCCCGGCGCCCGACGAGCCGCAACTTCCCGAGCACGCCTCCACGGTGGTGCCGATAGTTTCCGCCCGCGCCATCGGTGAACGGCTTAGCGACTCGATTGCGCATCGCCCCGATCGCATCAGTGCGGTGACCGGAGTCGAACCCGGTGAGACCATTACCCCGGAGCATGTGGCGCGCCTCCTCGCTGATGAGCAAGGCGCGCTTAAAGGGATCGGCAAGGCCACGGTCGTCCCCCTCATCAATATGGTTGACGAGCCCGAGCAAGAAGCGCTCGCCCGTCAGGTCGCCAAATGGGCCCTGGCGCTTACGCGCCGCTTTGATCGGGTCGTGCTTGCATCCATGCTTCGAGACAATCCGATCGTCGCTGTAATCACACGTTAATCCAATTCCATGGCCTGCGGGGGAGGTTTCCGGGCGAGGCCCTTATCCGCATATCGGGCGGACGATGTTTTCGAGCGCTGAGAGGTGTGGAAACAGCGCGCGGCAACCGACGTACCGGGGTCCCCTTACCGGCCAACTCGTTTTGGAGCCGCATAACCTCGCTGCTCCGTAGCTTGTCGCCTCGTCGCTCTTACCTTGCGATAGTCGATAGCCGGCCCTTCAGCAGGTCTACTGGATAACGCCGCAGGCAATGCGCGCACCTCCGCCGCCGCCCTTCTCGGGTTGATCGGAATAGGTGTCCGATCCCGCGTGGATAATCACTGCCCGCCCCTTGAGATCGCTCATTTTCAGCCGCGGGGCGGTGAGCGCGCCGATTGCCCGCCCCGCTTCGTCCACGTTGAGGGTCGGTAAGTCGCCCAAATGGCCCGCGCCTTGCGGACCCTCATGACGGCCGCTCTTGGCCGGGTCGTAATGGTTTCCGGCCGACCACCCGGGCTGGACGGCGCCGTCTTTCTCGCCCGGATCACAGCTCGGATTTTCATGCAGATGAAAGCCATGAGCCCCGGGGGGCAACCCGCCAAGCTCGTGTTGTATCAGGAGCCCCCCCGATCGCTCCGAAAACGTCAGGTACCCGAGGACGGTCCCCACACCGCGGTCGTCGATGTTGTGTAGGTCGACAATCAGCACCTCCGCCCGAAGAAGTTGGCTCGCCAAGAGAGTAAGAACGCCAAGATAGCTGCGCATTTTCATCGTCTCGCTCCTTATTTTGTGATCGGATTCCGAATCGGCCTATTGATAATCAGGTAATAGACAGGATCGCTGCGTGGACCGGTCGTGTACACGTTTTAGCACTGGGCGGCGCGCCGATCAGTGCATAGCTGCCCTCATGCTTCGATCTCTCCCTCGTCTCGAAGCCACCCCCATCTCTTTACGCTTCCCACAATATAGGCGCAACCGGTGGCGAAGGACACGAGGGAATAGAGGAGGACGCGAAACGGGAGTGAGTCAGGATCTCGAAGAAGTTGCAGCGCCTGTTCGATGGCGCTTAACCCGCGGAATGCATACATACCACCGATCGCAAATAGGGCAACGGTAAGCAAGGGCAAGCGGCGGATTATGCCTGCTCCCGCGAGCGCATAGCTACCGAAGAGAGCGTGCACTGCAGCCAAGGAAAGGGTCTGGATCACCGGGGAAGAGGAACCGCTCTCGGCGAGCCGGGCGAGTCGTTGGCCGCCGAAAAAGCTATACGCCGAGGGACCGATCAAGACAATGACAACATGGAGAATGGCAACAAAAAAACTCACGGCTGCCGCCATGAGGAGCCATGCGCGACCCGTGGGTTTCATGAGCTTTACCAGGATATCGAGTGTGGGAGCGCGCATGGGAACACCTTCACGCTAAGCATAGCACTTCAGGGATCAAATTTATTCCTCGCGGTCTTGTCCGGGAACCTTCCTGCGCATACCGCGTGGCAAGACTACGGTGGGACGCCGGCGATCTTCAGCCGCATTTTATAAAGCGCTGTCCGCGCTGTCAGGTATAGGGTCTTGCCGTCCTCGTCGCCCCAGGCGAAATTGGCCGCGAATTTTTGCGGGTCAATGGAGTCCTTCCCGCACTGCCATAGAGCTTCCTCCGCACCACTTTTATCGCACGGCTTGCCGCGCGCTCGGCGCAGCGACTCGTTGCCCATCCGCAGGGTGCGTGGAGAAGCCGCCGGGTGCGACGATTTGCCGCATCGGCAGGCAGGAGGTTTCTCGCTACAATCCCCCAGAATCCAACCGCGGGAGGGGACCGATGGAAAGACGACGCGATACCGAGGGCCTGAGCTGGCAAGAGTGGCGGCGGATCCCGGAGGACCGGAAGTGTGCTGAGAGCGGCCGGCGGTTTGTCCTGCGGGTTCAGGATGGGGTCGCCCGGATTGTTCCGGTGGCGCTACCTGAGCCAGGTGGTGCACGGAGCACGATCCCGCCTGAGCGCCGCCGACCCAGAGGAGGCGGGTGACCGCGCCCGAGACGTCGAAAGCGCCGGCAAAGACACCCGACCTAGGATCGACGGAGCTTTCCGAGCGGCGTAATCCGGGGTTTGTCGATACGTGCCCCGCGTTTCGCTCCGCTCAACCCTGGCTCGGAAGATAAACGATTCACGGCATTTGAGAATGCGACAAATTATCGCACCCTAAGTCCTGTCGTTTTGTACAATATGGCCACGGGGGCAGCACTGACGTTCAGCATTGCCCCGATGGCGGCGCCCCAATCGGGCGGCAGTATTCCCCTGCCAATATACCGGTGGATGCTGGAATGAGGCCACTCCGATGGGCGCGTGACATACCCGAGCGTGACAGAGGGTGTGATTAAGGATCAAGGGGCTAGGCTCGAATATATTCGAGTGGAAATATATCTAGCTTGGCCCCTTTAACCC
>JBIMKC010000010.1:0-29383 GCA_043673925.1 Chromatiales bacterium
CGGAGTTAACGCGAATGGCATTGGGCATAATAGGGCGAAAATGCGGCATGACGCGCATCTATAACGAAGAGGGAGCCGCGATCCCGGTGACCGTCATCGCCGCCGAAGCTAACCGGATCACACAAGTCAAGACGCTGGAACGCGATGGCTATCGCGCCATACAAGTAACAAAGGGTTCCCAAAAACGGAATCGAATTAGCAAGGCGCTGGCCGGGATCTATAAAAAAGCAGGGGTCGAAAGTGGTCAGGGTTTGTGGGAGTTCCGGCTGGAAGCGAGCGAGGGCGAGGCGCTCAGCGTCGGCCAGGAAGTCAAGGTCGATGTATTCAAAGCGGGCGAGATGGTCGACGTGAGCGGTGCCACACAGGGGAAAGGCTTCGCCGGGACGATCAAACGGCATCACTTTAGATCTGGGGACGCCACGCACGGTAACTCGCTTTCGCACCGCACGCCTGGTTCCACCGGGCAGCGTCAGACTCCCGGCCGCGTGTTCAAGGGAAAGCACATGCCGGGGCATCTGGGTAACGTGAAGCGCACGGTCTCGAATTTGGAGGTGGTGCGCGTCGATGCCGAGAGAAACCTGCTGCTTGTGAAGGGCGCCGTGCCGGGTGCGCGCGGCGGCCATCTGGTCGTACGGCCAGCGGTCAAGGGGCGTTAGCATGGAGCTTCAGGTCCAATCGGGGGACACCGGGGCCGTGGTCGGTGCCGTCGCGGTTTCCGAGCAATTGTTTAACGCCAAATACAATGAGCCCCTCGTGCATCAAGTGGTGACGGCCTATCTCGCCGCGGGCCGTAGCGGGACCAAAGCCCAAAAGTCGCGCGCGCAGGTCCGGGGCGGTGGCCGGAAGCCGTGGAAACAAAAGGGCACGGGAAACGCTCGCGCCGGCAGCTCACGCAGTCCGCTGTGGCGTAGCGGTGGGGTCACGTTCGCGGCGGTGCCGAGGGATTATGCGCAAAAGGTCAATCGAAGAATGTATACGGGTGCACTCCGGTCCATCCTCTCCGAGCTCGCACGCACGGGGAGACTCAAGATCGTGGATGCATTAGTGATGCATTTGCCCAAGACGAAAGTGCTCATCGAGCGGCTTAAGGTCTTGGGTCTTGAGGCGGGATTAATCGTCGTCGACGCAGAGGAAAGGAACCTTGATCTGGCATCCAGGAACCTCCCGCACGTCGAGGTCACCGGCGCGCGTGCGCTCGATCCGGTCCGTTTGATCGAGCACCAGACGGTGGTTATGACGCAAGACGCCCTCAAGCTCGTCGAGGCCCGGCTCGCATGAACCAGGAGCGGTTGCTGCAGGTTCTCATCGAGCCCCGGGTTTCAGAGAAGGCGACGCGGCTTGCGGACAGCGCCCGGCAGTTCGTATTTCGGGTGATCCCGAATGCAACCAAGCCCGAGATCAGGCAAGCGGTCGAGCTGATGTTTAGGGTCGAGGTCGAAAGCGTGAGGGTTTGCACAATCAAGGGGAAAGTTAAGGCGAATCGCCGCATGCGGGGACGCCGTTCGGACATAAAGAAAGCCTATGTCAGCCTCAAACCCGGATTTGACATCAATTTCGTGGGTAAGGAGTAAGCCGCCGTGGCATTGAAGCAGCTCAAACCGACCTCGCCGGGTACGCGCGGCGTGGTGCGGGTAGTGACGCCTGGGTTGCACAAGGGTGATCCTCATTGGCCGCTGACTGAAAAAAAGACACGCAAGGCTGGACGCAACAACAGAGGCCGAATTACGGTGCGCCACCGGGGAGGTGGGCATAAGCAACATTACCGCATCATCGATTTTAAGCGCCGTAAGGACGGGATCCCGGCGCGCGTTGAGCGTATCGAGTACGATCCGAACCGGAGCGCCCATATCGCGTTGCTGCTGTATGCGGACGGCGAGCGCCGTTACATCGTCGCACCGAAAGACGTGCGAGCGGGCATGCGTTTGATGTCGGGGAGCGAGGCGGCGATTCAACCGGGGAATTCGTTGGCCTTGCGCAACATTCCCGTCGGCACGACGATTCATTGCGTGGAGCTACGGCCCGGGAAAGGCGCCCAGTTGGCCCGAAGCGCGGGCGCCGCGGTGCAAATGATCGCTCGGGAAGGGGGGCATGCGACCTTGCGGCTGCGGTCCGGGGAAGTCCGGAAAGTTCCCCTCGATTGCCGGGCGACCATTGGAGACGTCGGCAACAATGAGCATGCCCTGCGTTCGCTCGGTAAAGCCGGCGCGACGCGCTGGCGAGGTATCCGCCCAACGGTGCGCGGTGTGGCCATGAATCCTGTCGATCATCCGCACGGGGGCGGGGAAGGCAAGAGCTCCGGGGGGCGGCACCCGGTGACCCCATGGGGTCAGCCCACCAAGGGCCACAAGACTCGGAAAAACAAGCGGACGACCGGCATGATCGTGCGCAATCGGCATAAGGCAACGTAGCGTCTGGAGGCTCGCGTGCCACGCTCACTCAAAAAAGGGCCTTTCATAGATCACCACCTTGCCGCAAAGGTCGCCAAGGCCCGCGACAGCAAGGACAAGCGGCCCATCAAGACCTGGTCGCGCCGCTCGGTGGTGGCGCCGGAGATGGTCGGGATCACGATCGCCATCCATAATGGACGCCAGCACCTGCCGGTTTATATTACCGAGAATATGGTCGGACATAAGCTCGGGGAGTTTGCGGTAACGAGGACCTTTCGCGGCCATTCGGCCGATCGCAAGGCCAAGAGTCCGTAAGACCGACGCATAAGGCAGGTCAAGCATGGAAACGGCAGCTAAACTTCGGTTCGTGCGGGTGTCTCCGCAAAAGGCGCGTCTGGTTGCGGATCAAATCCGCGGGCTCCCGGTGGATCGCGCCCTGAGCGTACTGGCGTTTAGCGGTAAAAAGGCCGCGGGAATCATCAAGAAAGTGTTAGAATCGGCGATTGCGAATGCGGAGCACAATGACGGCGCGGACATCGATGCGCTTAAAGTTGAAACCATAATGATTGATACCGCGCCGATGATGAAGCGGGTGGTGGCTCGAGCCCGGGGGCGCGCCAATCGACTCATGAAAAGGACCAGCCACATCACCGTCCGCGTCGCGGAGTAACGAGATAGCCATGGGACAGAAGGTTCATCCAACAGGTTTCCGGCTCGGGATCGTCAAAGACTGGTCATCGAAATGGTATGTCGATTCGAAGAAGTACGCGGATTATCTAAATATGGATCTCGCCGTGCGCGAGTTCTTGCGCAAGAAACTGCGGCAGGCCTCGGTCAGCCGGATCCAAATAGAACGGCCGGCGAGCAATGCGCGCATCATTATTCATACGGCGAGACCCGGTATCGTCATCGGCAAAAAGGGTGAAGACATCGAGTCGCTGCGCAAGCAAGTGTCGCGGTTGATGGGCGTGCCGGTGCAGATCAGCGTCGAGGAGATCCGTAAACCAGAGCTGGATGCTTATCTCGTTGCGGAGAGTGTCGCGGGTCAGCTCGAGCGCCGTATCATGTTCCGCCGGGCGATGAAGCGGGCGGTGACCAACGCCATGAGGCTCGGGGCGCAGGGGATCAAGATCCACGTCGCCGGAAGGCTCAACGGCGCGGAGATCGCCCGTTCCGAGTGGTACCGGGAAGGGCGCGTGCCCTTGCACACCTTGCGGGCGGACATCGATTACGGTTTAGCGGAGGCCAAGACGACCTACGGCGTGATAGGCGTGAAGGTTTGGATCTTCAAAGGTGAGGTGATAGATCGCGCGGTACCGATCGAAGATCGGAGCGCGGAGGGAGCCCTGCCTCGTTAATCGCCTAAGCGATTATGCTTCAACCTAAGCAAACAAAGTATCGTAAGCAGCAAAAGGGCCGCAATCGCGGTATGGCGACCACGGGCCTACGCGTAAGCTTTGGCGAGTATGGGTTAAAAGCCACCACGGCGGGACGCATCACGGCGCGCCAGTTGGAAGCGGCGCGGCGCGCGATTTCGCGCCATGTGAAGCGGGGCGGCAAGCTGTGGATTCGAGTGTTCCCCGACAAGCCCATCACGACCAAACCCTTGGAAGTCAGGCAAGGCAAAGGAAAGGGACAAGTGGAGTATTGGGTCGCGCAGGTGCAAGCGGGCCGCGTACTGTACGAAGTGGAAGGCGTGCCCGCCGATATCGCGCGCGAGGCGTTTCGCTTGGCAGGGGCTAAACTCCCCGTGAATACCACGATGACGAGTCGGACGCTGTTATGATGCAAGCGAACGAACTTAGGAAAAAACAACCCGGCGAACTGCAAAGTCTATTATTGGACTTGCGGCGGGAGCAATTTAATTTGCGTATGCAAAGAGGCGCCGGTCAAACGGTGAGGCCGACTCGGCTCCAGGGTGTGAGGCGCGAGATCGCCCGCGTGAAGACCGTGCTTCACGAGCTGAAGCAAGACGAGTCCGCATGAATGAGCCGCTAAAAGCGCCGCGGATCCTGATCGGTCAGGTGGTCAGCGATAAGATGCAAAAAACCGTTGCCGTGCTCGTCGAGCGCAAGGTATTACACCCCTTGTACAAGAAATACATACGCCGTTCGACGAAGTTACTCGCCCACGACGAAGCCGGTGCCTGTAAGCAAGGGGATACGGTGGCTATCGAAGAGTGCCGGCCGATCTCGAAGCGGAAAAGCTGGCGCGTTCAAAAGCTTATCGAGCGTGCCGCGGAGCTTTGAACCATGGGTCATTGCCGCGCCTAGGAACTGATCGATGATACAGATGCAATCGAATTTGGATGCAGCCGACAACAGCGGAGCGCGGCGCTTGATGTGTATTAAGGTTTTGGGCGGGTCAAAGCGAAGGTATGCTTATGTCGGCGATATCATAAAAGTCGCGATCAAGGAGGCCATCCCTCGGGGCAAGGTAAAGAAGGGCGAGGTGTATGACGCGGTGGTCGTGCGTACGAAAAAGGGAGTGCGGCGAGCGGACGGATCGGTGATTCGATTCGATGGTAATGCCGCGGTGTTATTGGATAAGCAGTTGCAACCCATCGGGACACGGATTTTTGGCCCGGTCACGCGCGAGCTGCGTACCGAGCGGTTTATGCGCATCATCTCGTTGGCGCCTGAAGTACTCTGAGTCGAGCAATGCGCAAGATCAAAAAAGGTGATCAAGTCGTCATCTCCGTGGGTAAATCGAAAGGCCACCGCGGGGTGGTGACGCGCGTTTTTCCCAATGACCGGGTCGTGGTCGAGAGCGCCAATATGGTAAAGCGCCACACCCGGCCTAACCCGCGCTCGGGCACCGCGGGCGGGATCGTCGAGAAGGAAGCGCCCATCCATATTTCGAATGTGGCGCTATATAACCCGCAGACGAAAAAGGCCGACAAGGTCGGCTTCAAAGTACTCGAGGACGGCCGCAAGGTGCGCTATTTCAAATCCTCGGGGGAAGTAGTAGAGACCTAGGTGTTGGCATGCCCCGGTTGCGTACAATTTATCGCGAAACCATCGTCGCAGAGTTGCAAAAGGCGTATGGGTACAAGAGCGTCATGGCGGTCCCCCGGATTATCAAAATCACGTTGAACATGGGACTTGGCGAAGCGGTGGCGGATAAGAAGATTGTCGACCATGCGGTCGACGATTTAACGCGGATTGCCGGCCAGAAACCGGTGGTGACGCGAGCGCGTAAATCGATTGCCAACTTCAAGATCCGGGACGGTTGGCCTATCGGCTGCAAGGTGACTTTGCGGAGCGAACGCATGTATGAGTTTCTGGATCGCTTGATCAATATCGCGATACCGAGGATCCGCGATTTTCGCGGCTTGAGCGGCCGGGCCTTCGACGGACGAGGGAATTACAGCTTCGGCGTGAAGGAGCAAATTATTTTTCCGGAAATCGATTACGACAAGATCGACGTGATCCGGGGCTTGGATATCTGTATTACCACCACCGCAAGGACGGACGATGAGGCGCGGGCCTTGCTGACCGCGTTCAAGCTTCCGCTGCGTCACTGATCCCAAGATAGAGAAATGGCAAAGACATCGATCATCAATCGCGGCCTGCGGCGGCTGAGGCTGGTAAAAAAATACGCGGCCGCGCGCGCGCGCCTAGCGGCGCAAATGAAAGACACCACGATCAGCGAAGAAGATCGTCAGCAGGCGCGGGTGAAGCTACACCTGCTGCCTAGAGATTCGAGTCCGGTTCGGCTGCGCAGTCGATGTCGGGCTACGGGGCGACCGCGCGGTTTTTACCGCAAGTTCGGCTTATCGCGCAGCAGACTGCGGCTGGCCGCGATGGACGGCGACGTCCCGGGTTTGGTCAAGGCAAGTTGGTAACCATGCGCGCCGTCACGGTCTGCTATTATCGTTTTTGGAAGGCACGCTAAAAGTATGACCATGCAAGATCCGATTGCGGACATGTTCACCCAGCTCCGCAATGGACAAGCGGCGGGCAAGCGTTGTGTTGTCCTGCCGGCTTCCAAGCAAAAAAGCGCACTTGCCGAGGTGCTCAAGCGCGAGGGTTATATCGAAGACTATAGCGCGCAGGAGCGCGATGGAAAGCCGGCGCTTGCGGTGACGCTCAAGTATTTCGAAGGACGGCCCGTGATCGAGAAAATCAAGCGCGCCAGCCGCCCGGGCCTGCGTGTCTACCGCTCGCAAAACGCTATCCCCAAAGTCAGCGGCGGTCTAGGGATCGCCATTGTGAGCACCTCGCAGGGGCTCATGTCCGACCGCGAGGCGCGCCAGCGCGGCATCGGTGGCGAAGTGCTGGGCTACATCGTATGAGGGTAACCATGTCTAGAGTCGCGAAAAACCCGGTACTGCTCCCCAAGGAAGTCGAGGCCGCCGTGACGGACCAGACCGTGATTCTGAAAGGTTCTCAAGGTACGATGTCACGGGAGTTTTCAAGCTTCGTGGAGATCATCAATAAAGACCAGAGGTTGTGCGTGTCCTCCAAGGATGGTTCCAAGGCCGGCCGCATGTTCGCGGGCACGACGCGGGCGTTGTTAGCCAATATGCTCGAAGGTGTCGCCACGGGGTTCCAGAAAAAACTGGAGATCACCGGGGTGGGCTATCGCGCCCAAGTACAGGGCAGAGTATTGAACCTCACGCTTGGCTATTCTCACCCGATTAGCTTCGACATTCCCGAAGGCATCACGATCCAGACCCCAAGTACGACCGAAATCGTGGTAAAAGGGGCGGATAAACAGCAGGTGGGACAGATTGCGGCGAATATTCGCAGGTATCGGCCGCCGGAACCTTACAAGGGGAAGGGGATCCGGTACGCTGGCGAAGTGATTAGGCGTAAGGAAGCAAAGAAAGCGTAGCGAGGTAAGGACTTCGGTGGATAGAAAGACGACTCGGCTCAGACGCGCCCGCCGTACTCGCGCGAAGATAAAAGAACTGGGGCTGCATCGGCTGAGCGTCCATAAAACGCCGCGGCATATCTACGCCCAAGTGATAGCACCGGCCGGGGCTCGGATCGTCACCAGCGCTTCCAGCTTGGATAAGGCGCTACGCGCGGAAATCGGCTACGGCGGCAACATAAAGGCCGCGGTGATCGTGGGTAAAGCCGTCGGTGTTCGCGCCAAAGCGGCAGGCCTCGAGCGGGTTGCATTTGACCGATCGGGATTCAAGTACCATGGCCGGATCAAGGCGCTGGCCGATGCGGCGCGCGAATCGGGCCTCCAATTTTAGGTGTGGCGGGCATGGCGTTAGAAAGCTTAAGCGAATCGAGCGAAGGTTTTTTGGAGAAACTCGTGCACGTCAATCGCGTGGCCAAGGTCGTTAAAGGCGGGCGCATCTTCGGTTTTTCGGCCCTAACGGTTGTCGGTGACGGCGCCGGAAGGGTCGGTTTCGGGCGCGGCAAGGCGCGCGAGGTTCCCGTGGCGATCCAAAAAGCGATGGAGAAGGCTAGAAGAAGCATGAGCTCAATTTCCTTGCGGGACAGTAGCACGGTTCAATACCCGGTCACCGCACGCCACGGCGCGGCCAAGGTTCTAATTCTTCCGGCGCCCGAGGGTACGGGCATCATCGCGGGTGGCGCCATGCGGGCGGTATTCGAGGTGGCGGGAGTGAAGAATGTCGTCGCCAAGTGCATCGGTACGACCAACAAGGTCAATGTGGTCAGGGCGACCATCAAGGGCCTGTCCGCCATCCATGATCCCGCCTGGTATGCGGCCAAGCGTGGCAAGACGGTTGAGGAGATCCATGGCGACGCCTAAGCCGCAAGGGCGCTTGAAAGTGACTCTGGTGCGGAGCGTGATTGGGCGCTTAGCGGCTCACCAAGCGTGTGTGCAAGGATTGGGGCTACGGCGCATCGGACACAGCGCCGTCGTGAATGACACGCCCGCCATCCGCGGCATGATAACGAAGGTATCCTACCTCTTAGCGGTGGAAGAAACTTGAGATGAGATTTAATACCTTGAAGCCGGCGCGGGGTTCCAAGCGCGAGCGCCGAAGGCTCGGCCGGGGGATGGGTTCGGGTTTGGGAAAGACCGCCGGGCGTGGGCATAAGGGGCAACACGCCCGCGCGGGCGGGTACCATAAGCGGGGGTTCGAAGGCGGGCAGATGCCCTTGCAGCGGCGCCTACCGAAATTCGGATTCGCATCTCGAAGCGCGCGCTACATGTCCGAGGTGCGCTTGGGCGATCTTGTTCGCGTCGATGCGGACATTATTGATTTAGCCTCTCTCAAGGCCGCGAAGCTCGTCGCCGGGCAAGTAAAGCGCGCTAAGGTCATTGCGACCGGGACGCTGGATAAGGCGCTCCGGCTCAAAGGTCTTGCGGTGACGAAGGGCGCCCGCGCGATCATTGAAGCCCAGGGCGGTAAAATCGAGGACTGATGGCGGTCACCCGACCTCTAGGAACCGGCGCGCTCGGCGGCCTCGGTCAGCTCAGCGAGCTGCGGCAACGGGCATTTTTTCTTTTAGGCGCCTTGGTCGTCTTTCGGATCACCACGCACATTCCGGTCCCGGGCATCAACCCGATCGCCTTGGCGCAGCTTTTCAATGAGCAGCGCGGCACTATCCTGGACATGTTTAACATGTTCTCGGGAGGCGCGCTGGAACGGTTTTCGATCGTCGCCCTCGGGATCATGCCCTATATCTCGGCCTCCATCATCGTGCAGTTGCTGACGGCCGTCCATCCGACGCTCGAACAGTTAAAGAAGGAAGGCGAATCCGGCCGCCGAAAACTAACCCAATACACGCGCTATGGCACCGTTGGTTTGGCGATATTTCAAGCCCTGGGTATGGCCATCGCAGTCGAGGGTCAGCAGGCGGCGTCGCAGGCCTTGGTGCTCAACCCAGGCATTGGCTTTCGCGTCACCGCGGTCACGACGCTGGTGACCGGGACCCTGTTCCTCATGTGGCTCGGTGAGCAGATCACCGAACGCGGGATCGGGAATGGGATTTCAATGATCATTTTCGCCGGTATCGTCGCCGGATTGCCGACCGCGGTCGGGGGTTCGCTTGAACTTGCCCGCATCGGCGAGCTCCACTACATCACGTTATTTCTGCTGTTCTGTCTGGTTCTCGCGGTGACGGCGGTCGTGGTCTACGTGGAACGCGGCCAGCGCCGCATCACAGTCAACTACGCGAAGCGGCAAGTCGGGCGGCGCACCTACGGCGGGCAAACCAGTCATTTACCGCTGAAGATCAATATGTCGGGCGTCATTCCTCCCATTTTCGCGTCGAGTTTGATCCTATTTCCATCGACGCTCGGAAGCTGGTTCGGGAGCACGCAGGGGATGGGGTGGCTGGCGGACGTTGCTAACGCCATCTCGCCCGGTCAGCCGCTGTACGTCATCCTGTACACGGGCGGGATCATATTTTTCTGCTTTTTTTACACCGCGCTGGTGTTCAATCCCAAGGAGACAGCGGAAAACCTAAAGAAGTCGGGGGCCTTGGTCCCGGGCATTCGGCCGGGCGAGCAGACCGCGCGTTATATCGACGGGGTGATGACGCGCTTGACGCTGGCTGGCGCGGCCTACGTGACGCTCGTCTGTTTGCTTCCGGAGTTTTTAATCCTGAAGTTCAATGTGCCTTTCTATTTTGGAGGGACCTCCTTACTCATCATCGTCGTCGTGGTGATGGACTTCATGGCCCAAGTGCAGTCTCATTTGATGTCCCACCAGTATGAAGGTTTGATGAAGAAGGCGAACCTCAAGGGCTATGGCCGGCGGTAGAGAAAAATTATGAAAGTTCGGACGTCCGTAAAAAAGGTTTGCCGAAATTGCAAGATTGTGCGGCGCCGAGGGGTCGTGCGTGTCATCTGCACAGAAAAGCGGCATAAGCAGCGGCAGGGTTAAGTGCGCAGCCGGCGTGGTGAAGCTAGTTTAGCCGCCCCAGCTGGATGCAAGGTGTCACAATGATCAAGATGATTAAGAGGTGCTCCCGATGGCCCGCGTAGCCGGCGTCAACATACCTGTACAAAAACATACGAGCGTCGCGCTTACCCATGTCTACGGGATCGGGCGTAATCGCTCGGTCGAAATTTGCCGAGCGGCCCGCGTGCCGCCGGCGGCCAAGGTAAAGGAATTGAGTGAGGAACAACTGGATGCGCTGCGCGCCGAAATAGCCAAGTACCCCGTCGAAGGCGATCTCCGGCGCGAAGTATCGATGAACATCAAGCGCTTGATGGACCTCGGCTGCTACCGTGGACTGCGGCATCGCCGAGGTTTGCCGGTACGAGGGCAGCGGACTCGCACCAATGCCCGAACGCGAAAAGGACCCCGCAAGGCGATAAGGAAATAATCATGGCCAACAAGAGTGCGCGTCCGCACAAACGGGCGAAGAAGATCGTGGTTGATGGGGTGGTCCATATCCATGCCTCTTTTAACAACACGATCATTACGATCACCGACAAGCAAGGCAATACGCTCGGCTGGTCCACATCCGGCGCCAGCGGTTTCCGGGGCTCGCGGAAGAGCACGCCGTTCGCGGCGCAAGTCGCGGCCGAGAAGGTCGGGACCGCGGTGAAAGAATTCGGTGTCGAGACGCTCGAGGTCTACGTCAAGGGACCTGGGCCGGGCCGGGAATCGGCGGTGCGCGCGCTCAATGCGGCCGGATTCAAGATCACCAACATCACTGATGTCACACCCATTCCTCACAACGGATGCCGCCCGCCGAAGCGGCGCCGCGTATAAACGATAGAGACTATGGCCAGATACCTCGGACCGACGTGCCGCTTAAGCCGGCGTCAAGGAGTCGATCTCGCGCTCAAGAGCCGCGCCCGGCCGCTCGAGACCAAGTGTCACTTAGACAAACCCCCGGGCCAGCATGGGGAGAGTCGCCAGCGCCGCATATCGGACTACGCGCTGCAACTCAGAGAGAAGCAGAAGCTGCGCATCATGTACGGGGTGTTGGAACGTCAGTTTCGCAAAGTCTATCAGGAGGCCGCTCGCCGCAAGGGGTCAACAGGCGAAAACCTTCTCAAGCTACTGGAGTCCCGTCTGGACAACGTCGTCTACCGTATGGGGTTTGGGGTGACGCGGGCTGAGGCGCGGCAGTTGGTGAGCCACAAGGCTATAGGGGTTAACGGCAAGGCGACCAACATCCCATCCTATGAGGTGCGGGCCAATGACGTGATCAGCGTCTCGCCGAAGGGTCGGACTCAGGTCAGGATCCAGGATGCATTGACCCTCTCCGAACAGTACGGATTCCCGGAGTGGGTCGAGGTCGATCCCAAGAAAATGGAAGGGATATTTAAAACCGTTCCGGATCGCGGCGAGCTGCCGCCGGATATCAACGAATCGCTCGTAGTGGCGCTTTATTCGAAGTAGCCGAGAGGGGCCAGTTCGCATGTTGGCAAATACTGTCAGTCTATTAAAGCCACGCCAGATCGACGTCCAAGCGGTGAGCAGCCGCTGTGTGCGCATGATATTGGAGCCCTTGGACCGGGGCTTCGGGCACACCCTGGGAAACGCCTTGCGGCGCGTCTTGCTGTCATCGCTTCCGGGCTGTGCCGTCACGGAAGTCACGATCGAAAACGTTTTGCACGAATACACGACGATTCCCGGTGTCCAAGAGGATGTCACGGACATCTTGTTGAATCTCAAAGGCCTCGCGATACGCATGCACGCCCGTGACGAGGCGATGTTGACGCTCAATAAGAATGGCCGCGGCGATGTGCTGGCGCGCGATATCACCCTAGACCATGATGTCGAGATCGTCAATCCGGAACATCATCTCGCGACCTTGATGGAGGGCGGGGAGCTCCATCTAACGCTGCGGGTCACGCGCGGGCGGGGTTATGTCCCGGCGAATACCCGGATGAACGCCGAGGAGGAAGAGCATGCGATCGGCCGCTTGAAGCTGGACGCCTCGTTTAGCCCGATCCGCCGGGTCGCTTACGAGGTTCAAAATGCCCGCGTCGAGCAACGCACCGACCTCGATAAATTGGTCATGGAGATTGAAACCAACGGCACCGTGGATCCCGAGACCGCCGTCCGCAGGGCGGCCGGCATTTTACAGGAGCAGTTATCGATCTTCGTCGATCTCAGCGGCGGCGAGCAGCCGGCGCCGCAGGGAACGAGGGATGTGGAGATCGACCCGATTTTGCTGCGCTCCATCGACGATCTGGAATTGACCGTGCGCTCGGCGAACTGCCTGAAAGCGGAGAACATCTACTATATCGGCGATCTCATCCAGCGTACCGAGGTGGAGTTGCTCAAGACACCGAATCTAGGGAAAAAATCACTCACCGAGATCAAGGATGTGTTAGCCACACGGGGCCTGTCGCTCGGCATGCGGCTGGCTAATTGGCCGCCGCCGGGCTTGCAAAAAGTCTCGGCCGGAGCTGAAGCGGCCGGAGCTGATGGAAGTTAAGGGATGCGACATCTCAACATCGGCAGGCAGCTTAGCCGCAATAGCAGCCATCGTAAGGCGATGCTCAGGAACATGGCGGTGTCGCTGTTTCGGCACGAGGTTATCAAGACCTCCGTTCCCAAGGCCAAGGAACTGCGCCGCACCGCGGAGCCGCTGATTACGCTAGCCAAACAAGACACGATGGCGAAACGCCGGTTGGCGTTTTCCCGGTTGCGGGACAAACAGGTGGTGGCGAAGCTTTTTAGCGATCTCGGACCGCGTTATCGGGAGAGGCCCGGTGGTTATTTACGTATCCTTAAGTGCGGTTTCCGTAACGGTGACCGCGCTCCGATGGCCTTGGTCGAGCTCGTCGGTCGGCCCTTGCCGCAAGAGGCGACCGGCGCCGACGCTGCGAAGGACGCGAAAACCTCCTAATCTGGACCCGTTGGTAAAGAAGTTTGCCATCGGTAGCGGATCCGGGCCACGGCCGGCCCGGCGATTAATCCTCAGTCCGCGACCCTAAGCGTGAGCCGCTGCCTGTGATGATCGTCTTAGTGACGGATTATGGTATGGAAGGGCCGTACCTCGGTCAGGTTATCTCCGTGCTGTATCAGTTTGCGCCTGGGGTCCAGGTCGTCAACCTCTTCGCCAATGCCCCCACTTACGATCCTCGCGCCACGGCCTATCTGCTTGCCGCCTATCGCCACGGATTCCCGAAAAACAGTGTGTTTTTATGCGTCGTGGATCCCGGTGTCGGAAGCCACCCGCACGCACCGATCGTCGTTCAAGTCGACGAACAATGGTTTGTCGGTCCCGGCAACGGCATCTTCAACGCGGTGATGAAGCACGGGGGATCTGGCCGTGCCTGGAAGATCACCTGGCGCCCCGAGGTGATCTCGTCGACGTTTCACGGCCGCGATCTCTACGCGCCTGTTGCCGCCACCCTCGCCCGCGGTCAAATTCCCCATTGGGAACCTCTGGAGCTAAGCGATTATGCGACGTGGCCGGATGATCTCCATGAGATCGTCTACCTCGACCACTTCGGGAACGCGATGACCGGTGTGCGCGCCTCGGTCGTATCGCCGCAGGCCGCCATCACAATTGCGGGACAAAGCGTGCCGAGGGCCAGAACGTTCAGTGACGTTCCTGTGGGGCATCCGATGTGGTACGAAAACTCGAACGGGCTCGCCGAGATTGCCGTCAACCAGGGGCGCGCCGACAGGGTGCTGGACCTGTGCGTTGGCCTGCCAATAAGCTTCGAGGAACCAACGTAACAACCACCGGGGGTTCAGGGAGTTTCTAGCTTCTGTTTGAGGATCTCGTTGATCTGCTGTGGGTTGGCTTTGCCCTTGGATTTCTTCATGACCTGCCCGACGAAGAAGGCCAGCAATTGCTGTTTGCCTTGGCGGTATTGACTGACTTGCGACGGATTCTGTTGCAGTACTTCATCGATCATCTCCGCAATCGCGGCCGTATCGGTGACTTGCTTTAATCCCCGGTTTCGAATGATTTCGTCGGCGTCACCCTCGCCGTTCCATAAGGCCTCGAACACCTCTTTGGCGATCTTCCCGGAGATCGTGCCGTCGGCGATCCGAACTAGCATTCCCCCGAGCAGCGCCGGGCTGATCGGGCTGCGGTCGATCTCGATGCCGGCGCGGTTGAGCACGGCCATCAATTCGACCATCACCCAGTTGGCGGACAGCTTCGCCTGACCTCCAGAGGCCGCAACGGTGGCCTCGAAATAGTCCGCGGTCTCCCGGTTCGCCGTCAACAACGCCGCGTCATAAGGCGACAACCCAAACTCCGCCCTGAACCGGTGTTTCTTGGCATCGGGGAGCTCGGGTAGCGTGGCCTCGACGCCGGCGATAAACTCTGCGCTGAGATCCAAGGGTAAGAGATCGGGATCGGGAAAGTACCGATAATCGTTGGCCTCTTCTTTTAAGCGCATCGAGCGGGTCTCACCGCGTTCGGCATCGTAGAGCCTGGTCTCCTGCACGACCCGCCCGCCGGATCCAAGCAGGTCGATCTGCCGTTGGATCTCGTAATTGATGGCCCGCTCGACGAAGCGAAACGAGTTGAGGTTTTTGATTTCTGCCCGAGTCCCGAACGTGGTTTGTCCTTGCGGGCGGACCGAGACGTTGGCGTCACAACGGAACGAGCCTTCCTGCATGTTTCCATCGCAGATTTCGAGATACCGGACTAAGCTATGAATCTTTTTCATGTAAGCGGCGGCTTGCTTAGCCGAACGCAGCTCCGGTTCCGAGACGATTTCAAGCAGCGGCGTTCCCGCGCGGTTCAAGTCGATGCCTGACAGGCCGTGAAAGTCTTCATGAAGCGATTTCCCGGCATCCTCTTCGAGGTGCGCCCGCGTGATGCCAATGCGCATAACGGAGCCGTTTTCGCTCTCGATCTCGATCGATCCCTGTCCAACGATGGGGATCTCATACTGGCTGATCTGATAGCCTTTGGGGAGATCGGGGTAGAAATAGTTCTTGCGCGCGAATACCGATCGCCGGCTTATGTCCGCATGGATCGCGAGTCCGAACTTCACCGCCATCCTCACGGCTTCTTTATTGAGCACCGGCAGCACCCCGGGCAGCCCCAAATCGACGCCGCAGGCCTGCGTATTCGGAAGGGCGCCGTACGCGGTGGCGGCCCCGGAAAAGATCTTGCTCCTTGTCGCGAGCTGCGCGTGAATTTCGAGTCCGATAACGGGTTCCCAATCCATTTCAACTGCATCCCTCTGGCGCGCGGGCGTGCCAGTCCGTCGCTTGCTGGTAGCGGTGGGCCGCGTTCAATAACCGGGCTTCGTCGAAGTGATCGCCGATGAGCTGTAAACCGACGGGAAGACGCCCGACAAAGCCCGCCGGCAGCGACAGGGCCGGTAATCCCGCCAGATTGATCGAAATCGTATAGATGTCTGAGAGATACATCGTGACCGGATCGCCGGTCTTTTCGCCGAGCTTGAAGGCGACGGTCGGCGAGGTCGGGCCGAGGATCACATCGGCCTGCTCGAAGGCCCGGTGAAAGTCATCGCGGATGAGTCGCCGGATCCGCTGCGCCTTGAGGTAGTAAGCATCGTAGTAACCGGCCGAGAGAGCATAGGTTCCGATCATGATGCGCCGCTTGACCTCGGCGCCGAACCCCTCGCCGCGGGAGCGGGAAAAGAGATCGTTGATATCCGCCGCATCATCGCAACGGTAGCCGTAACGCACGCCATCGAGACGGGCGAGATTGGAAGAGCATTCGGCCGGCGCAACCACATAGTACGCCGGGATGGACAGGCGGGTATTGGGCAGTGAAATCTCGGAAACGACCGCCCCCAGGCGTTCAAATTGTTTAACCGCGGATTCGATCACAGCGCCGATTTGGGAGTCTAGCCCTTCTCCGAAGAATTCGCGCGGGAGCCCGATCCGGAGTCCCTCGATCGAGTCGTCGAGGTGTGCCGAGTAGTCTTCGGCCGGGCGCTCGGCGGAGGTCGAATCCCGCGCATCGAAGCCCGCCATGGCGGTGAGCAATAGCGCCGCATCCTCTGCAGAACGGGCGATCGGTCCGCCTTGATCGAGGCTCGATGCATAGGCGATCATCCCATAGCGGGACACGCTCCCATAGGTGGGCTTAATGCCGGTAAGACCGCAGAGGGCCGCGGGTTGGCGAATAGACCCGCCGGTGTCGGTGCCGGTGGCGGCGGGCGCCAATCGGGCCGCCACGGCGCATGCGGAGCCGCCGGACGAGCCCCCCGGCACGCGCTCGAGGTCCCAAGGGTTGCGCACGGGTCCGTAAAAGCTGGTCTCGTTGGACGATCCCATGGCGAATTCATCCATATTGGTCTTGCCAAGCATCACCATACCGGCCCGCCGGAGCTTTTCGACCACCGTCGCATCGTAGGGAGCGATAAAGTTGTCCAGCATTCGCGAGCCGCAGGACGTCTTGACGCCGCGCGTACAAAAAATGTCTTTGTGCGCGATCGGGATGCCCGTGAGCGGTCCATTGTTACCCGCCTGTCGCCGTTGATCGGCCTCCCTGGCTTGCGCGCCTGCGAGCTCCGCGGTGACCGTGATGAAGCTATTGTATTCCCTGTCCATGCGCGCGATGCGATCGAGGTAGATCCCGGTCAGCTCAACACTCGAGATCTCGCGCCGCTCGAGCGCCCGCGACAATTGTATTAGGGAAATTTTATACATCCGGCGGCTAGGTATCTATCACCTTCGGGACACAATAAAGCCCGGCCTCCACGTGTGCGGCAATCGCTTGAAACGTCTCTCTCTGATTCCCTTCCGTGACCACGTCGTCGCGGAGTCTCAGGCTCAGCTCCAGAGGATGGGCGAGCGGTGCGACGCTGACTGTATCCACGGTATTCATTTGTTCGACCAAGGCCAGGATACTGGAAAGCTGCCGCGCATACTCGGGAATGTCGTTGTCACTCAACTTTAACCGAGCCAACCACGCGATTCTCTCCACGTCCGTTTTCTCTAGGGTCATTTCAGCTCGCCATGCGGGTCCGGGATTCCAAATTTACCACAGCCGCAAGCTTGCTCGAAGCCTTGGCGACTGTTACAGTGGCACATACGTTGACCTGGGAAAACGTTTAGTTCGTGGTTCTTAATCGCACCGGGCGGGCTTTCGCCGCCCGCATTCGCGAGTTGCGTCTGGTATGTTTAGCCGATTGCGCGGATTTTTTTCGAACGACCTAGCCATCGATCTGGGAACGGCGAATACGCTCATCTACATGCGCGGAAAGGGCGTCGTTCTGAACGAGCCCTCGGTCGTGGCCATTCGTCAGAGCCCGAATCATTCCAACCACAAGAGTATCGCAGCCGTCGGCACCGAGGCCAAGCGCATGTTGGGACGCACGCCGGGCAATATCACGGCGACGCGTCCGCTCAAGGATGGGGTCATCGCGGATTTTACCATCACCGAGAAAATGCTGCAGTACTTTATGCATGAGGTCCATGGAAATCGCTTCTTGAAGCCGAGCCCGCGAGTCGTGGTGTGCGTACCCTGCGGCTCGACACAGGTGGAGCGGCGGGCCATCCGCGAATCAGCCGCCGGGGCGGGCGCGCGCGATGTCTACCTGCTGGAAGAGCCTTTGGCCGCGGCCATCGGCGCCGGGTTGCCGGTCAGCGATGCCAGCGGCTCCATGGTCTTGGATATCGGCGGGGGCACCTCCGAGGTTGCGATTATATCGCTTAACGGCATTGTATTTGCGGATTCCGTGCGTATCGGCGGCGATCGATTGGACGACGCGATCATCAATTATGTGCGCCGTAACTACGGGACCCTGATCGGGGATGCGACCGCCGAGCGCATTAAGAACACGGTAGGTTGCGCCTATCCGGGCGATGAGGTGAGGGAAATCGAGGTACGGGGTAGGAATCTTGCCGAAGGGCTGCCCCGCAGCTTCACCCTGAACAGCAACGAGATCTTGGAGGCCTTGCAGGAGCCCTTGTCAGGAATCGTAAGCGCCGTGAAGGCATCCCTGGAAAAGACACCGCCGGAGCTCGCCTCGGACGTCTCGGAGCGCGGCATGGTGTTAACCGGTGGAGGCGCCTTGCTCCGGGACATCGATCGGTTGCTGAAAGAGGAAACCGGGATCCCGGTGGTGATTGCCGAGGACCCGCTCACCTGCGTCGCGCGCGGTGGCGGGCGCGTACTGGAACTGATCGATGAGCTCGGTCCCGAGGTTTTATCGTTAGAGTAAGCTTCAACACGGCACGGAGGGATTGTGGCGGAAAAGACCCTATTTCGGCGCGGGCCGCTGCTCCGGTTACGTCTCGGCCTACTGTTGCTGACATCGCTCGGCTTGATGATCGTCGATCATCAGCGCGAGCAGCTGGAGGACATACGCGGGGCCCTCTCGCTCGTCGTGTATCCGCTGCATTACGTTGTAAACCTTCCGCAGGAAATCGTTCGCGGGGTGCGTAAAGCACTCGTAACCCAAACTAGCTTAATCGCCGAGAATCGACTTCTGCGCAGGCAAAACTTACTGCTTAAGACACGTTCCCAGCGGTTTGCGGCGTTGGAAGCGGAAAACATGCGCTTGCGGGAGCTGTTGGAATCGTCGCTGGAGGTGAGCGAGCGGGTGTTGGTAGCCGATGTGATCGCCTTGGAGCTGGTCCCGCCCAGCCGAACCGTCGTGCTCGACAAGGGCAGCCAGCAGGGTGTCTATCAAGGTCAACCGATCATCGATGGCGACGGTATCATGGGGCAGATCATCCATGTAAATCCGATTTCATCCACGGCCTTGCTGATCACCGATATCAGTCATGCCTTGCCGGTGCAAATCAATCGCAGCGGCGTACGCGCCATCGCCAGCGGCAGCGGTTCGGCCGATGGTCTGGAGCTCGCGCACGTACCGTTGAATGCCGATGTGAAGCGCGGGGATTTAATCGTCTCTTCGGGCCTTGATGGGCGTTTCCCGGCCGGCTACCCGGTGGGCGTGGTGACCAAAATTAGCGTTGATCAGGGTGAACCTTTCGCGAAGGTCATGGCGGTCGCAAGCGCGAAGGTCGAACAAGCGCGGGAGGTCCTTTTGCTTTGGCCTGACAGGCGGCAGAGCCCCGATCATTCGTCGTCCAGAGAGAGTATCGCGTTTCAATGATAGCGGAACAAGGCGGATCTGCTTGGACTATTCCGGTGACCTTGCTGGCGGCGATAGTACTCACGCTCATGCCCCTGCCTGACTGGGCGGCGGCGTGGCGGCCCGCGTGGACGGCCATGGTGTTGATCTATTGGTGCATGGCCGTGCCGGACCGCGTCGGTATCGGCGCCGCTTGGGTTATCGGGCTGGTACTCGACGCCTTGGAGGGGAGTCTGCTTGGGCAACAGGCCGCCGGGTTCGCGATCATCGCCTACCTCACCGTGACGAATCACCGGCGCTTGCGTACCTTTTCATGGTTTCAACAGTCCTTATGCGTGGGTCTGCTGGTCGCGACCAATGCGCTATTGAAGTCCTGGGTCCAAGGAATCATGGGCTTAACCCCGAACTACGCGATCCACTGGTTGCCCGTCATCTCGACCATGGTGTTCTGGCCATGGCTCTATCTGGTGTTGCGCGATATGCGCCGCAAACACGGTATCGTCTAACCGGTTTCACCCGCGGCTTAGAGAGGGTATTCCCATCGGCGTCGAACATTCTAAGGGGCGTTTAACGGCATGCGTTAACTGTTGCGCCGCTCCGGCAAGTTAGTATACAGGTGCCTTACCCACTTGTCCTTACGGATTCGGGGACCGAGACCCGGATTTTTCGTAACCGCGTCATCGCCTCGCTCGTGATTATGGGCGTGTCGCTATTGCTGGTCATCGGGCGGCTTATCAAGCTTCAGGTATTCGAGCACGACCGCTATAAGACGCTATCGCAAGAGAATCGGCTCAAGATCGTGCCGGTCGCTCCGACACGTGGACTTATATACAGCCATGACGGCGTGCTGCTGGCCGACAACCGGCCTTCTTTCAGCCTCGAGGTCGTCCCGGAAAGGACGCTTGATCTCCCTAAGGTCATGCGTGAGCTGCGGGAGTTGATGACGATTGGCGATGATGATCTCAAGACCTTCTATCGGGCCGTGCGCAAAAAGCGCAGGTTCGACGGGGTGCCCTTAGTGAGTAATGTCGGCGAGGAGGACGTTGCGCGCTTTGTCGTCGATCGTCACCGCTTCCCAGGCGCGGCGATTGTTGCGCGTTTAAGCCGCTACTACCCGCGTGGAGCGCAGCTAGCTCACGTCGTCGGCTACATGGGCCAGATCGACGAGGCGGAGACCAAGCAATTGGACACCTCCAACTACAGCGCGACCACCCACATCGGTAAGACCGGCGTGGAAAAATCCTATGAAGCGGTGCTCCACGGCCGCGTGGGCTATCAAGAAGTGGAGGTAAATGCCGAAGGGCGCCTAATCAGGGTCTTGAAGCGCGTGCCGTCGGTACCGGGTCGGGACCTGCACCTGTCTATCGATACCCGGCTGCAACGTGCGGCTTTGCAGGAGCTAGGAGCGACGCGGGGCGCGGTGGTGGCCGCCGATCCTCGAACCGGGGCGGTGTTGGCCTTGGTCAGTAACCCGGTGCATGACCCGAATGCATTCGTCGGCGGTATCGGCATCGACGAGTACAAAGCATTGCGTGATTCCCCGGATCGGCCGCTTTTCAACCGCGCGCTACAAGGAATGTATCCACCCGGTTCCACGATCAAACCGTTCGTGGCGCTGGCCGGCCTGGAGTCAGGGTTGAGAACGCCCGCGACGGCGAGCTGGTGCCCCGGTTGGTTCAGCCTGGCCGGGCAACGGCACAAGTACCGCTGTTGGAAAAAGACCGGTCACGGGCATGTCGATCTCGGGCGGGCCGTCGCCCAATCCTGCGATGTGTATTTTTACCGCCTGGCGCACGATCTCGGAATCGAGCGTTTGCACGCCTATCTGAGCCGGTTCAACTTCGGACAACCTACGGGAATCGATTTACCGAGTGAGGCATCCGGACTTCTGCCCTCGCCAGTGTGGAAACGAGAGTCGCGGCGTCTTAGCTGGTACCCCGGGGAGACCTTGATCACCGGCATTGGGCAAGGATTCGTGTTGGCGACGCCCGTGCAGCTCGTAACCGCCACGGCGATGCTCGCTAACGGCGGCCGCCGCGTTACACCGCACGTCGTGAGCCACACGGTTGACCGCCGGGCCCAGACGAGCACTCCGGTGGAGGACCCCGCCAAGGCCGAAGCCCCCTTCATCAGCGCCGCCGACCGGCAACAGATCGTTCAATCCATGGAACGGGTCGTTCACGGTAGCGATGGAACGGCCCGAACGGTCGGCCTGGATGCTGCCTTTCGGTTTGCGGGGAAGACCGGTACCGCCCAGGTGTTCAGAATCAAGCAAGGTCAGGTGATCAACAAAAAAAACGTACCGGAGCATCTGCGTGATCATGCCCTATTCATAGCATTTGCCCCGGTGGAAGCGCCGGTTATCGTGCTGGCAATCGTGGTCGAGCACGGGGGCAGCGGCAGCGAAGCCGCGGCGCCGATCGCGCGCAGACTCTTGGATCAGTATCTTAGCGCCGACGCCACGGAGATGCAGCAAGTTGGCGGAGGATAGCCTGCGCCCGGCCATTAATCGGTTTCATCTCGATCCGCCTCTGCTTACCGGGGTGCTGATCTTGTGTGCGATGGGATTGCTGGTGCTCTATAGCGCCGGCGGGCAACGGATGGGAGTTGTCATCGGCCAAGGCGTGAAGATGGCCGCTGGGCTTGGGATCATGGTCGGCATGGCGCAGATTCCCCCGGCCCAATTCAGACGCTGGGCACCCTGGTTCTATGCGATTGGCGTGGCGCTGCTCGGTTTGGTGATGCTTCTCGGCACGGGGCGCGGCGCCCAGCGCTGGCTCGATCTCGGCGTCATGCGTTTTCAACCCTCGGAGCTGATGAAGATCGCGGTGCCGATGATGGTGTGTTGGTATTTGAGCGACGCGGGAATGGCCCCGGGCTTTCGCCGCACGCTCGTGACCCTCGGCATCGTAATGATTCCAACGGCTCTCATTGCCGAGCAACCGGATCTCGGCACCGCGACGCTGGTGGCGGCGACCGGTCTATCGGTATTGTTTTTAGCCGGCGTAAGCTGGCGGTTGCTTGGCGTTGGGGCGATCGTGACCGCAGCGGGCGCGCCGGTTCTTTGGTATTACATGCATGAATACCAGCGCCAGCGCTTGCTCACTTTGTTGGATCCGGAGAACGATCCACTAGGGTCGGGCTATCATATTATCCAATCCATGATTGCCGTCGGTTCCGGAGGGTTGTACGGCAAGGGCTGGTTAAACGGCACGCAATCACACTTGGAATTTTTGCCGGAACGGTCGACCGACTTTATTTTCGCCGTGTTGTGCGAGGAATTCGGATTAATGGGTGTGTTAGTGCTTCTGAACGTTTATTTATTCGTGATCCTGCGCGGTTTCACGATCGCCCTTGCGGCGCAAGAAAGCTTCGTGCGCTTATTCGCCGGGAGCCTTACGATCACACTGTTTATTTCTATCTTCGTCAACATGGGTATGGTGGTCGGCCAATTGCCGGTTGTCGGCATCCCGTTGCCTTTCATTAGCTACGGAGGAACCTCGCTCGTGACTCTGCTCGCGAGTTTCGGTATTCTGATGTCGATTCACACCCACAAACGATTACTGTCGAATTGAGGAGCACGTTTGAAGGCGTTGATTGGGGCCGTGTGCCTCGCAATTTCCTGCATCGGATCGTCGTTTGCGAGCGAGCTCGATCGCAATGCGGTCAAGGCATTTATCGATCAGATGGTGGGACGCCACGCTTTTTCGCGCGGCGATCTCGATGCTTTGTTCCGTGAAGTCCGCTTGGCGCCGGTGGTATTGGCCGCGATCGCGAAACCCGCCGAGTCCAAGCCTTGGTATCAATACCGCACCAACTTTGTAACGCCCGAGCGAACCGAAGCAGGCGTCGATTTCTGGGCCCGTAACCGCGCGGCCCTGGAACGGGCGGAACGTGCTTTTGGGGTACCGCCTCACATCATCGCCGGCATCATTGGGGTCGAGACCTCCTACGGAAAGAATACCGGCACGCATGTGGTCGTGGACGCGCTCAGCACCCTGGCGTTTCACTTTCCGCCACGCGCCGCGTTCTTTCGTAGCGAGCTCGAGAGCTTCCTGCTGTTCACCCGCGATCATGGCATGGATGCGCTATCGATTAAGGGCTCCTATGCCGGCGCCATGGGGATCCCTCAATTTATTGCCAGTAGCTATCGCCGCTTCGCGGTGGATTTCGATCACGACGGCCGCGCGGACATTTGGGGAAATCCGGCCGATGCGATTGCCAGCGTGGGGAACTATTTAAAAGCCCACGGTTGGGAAGCCGGAAAGCCGATCGCGGTGCCCGCCCGCGTCACCGGCCGGCAGTATGATAGCTTCTTGTATCAAGGCAGGGAGCCCAGTGCGAGCTTGAAAACAATGCGGGAGGCGGGGATCGTCCCAGAGAGACTCATTGGCGATGACGTGCTCGCGTGTCTCGTCGCCTTGGACACCGGCTCCGGCCGGGAATTTTGGCTGGCGCTGAAAAACTTCTTCGTGATAACGCGCTATAATCATAGCGCCTTATACGCGATGGCCGTGTTTCAACTGGCCGAAGCCGTCAGGCACGGTTACAAAAACAGTGAAGCTAATCCGCGTGATCCCAACGCTCGCCGCTGAAGTCGGCCGAACCTCAACCTACGGGTACGCCTTTCTACTCTGCCTAGGCCTGCTAGCCACGGGATGCGGCACGCCGCCCGTGCGGCAAGGACCCGCTTCCCCGACGGCAAAAATTCCCGATCCCGGCCCGATGGTGCGTGACGAACCCTTGAGTCGTTACGGTAACCCCGAGTTCTACGAGGTCTTTGGCCGGCGTTATCGCCCGTTGAAAAACGCCTCGGGATTCGCGGAACGCGGGATCGCCTCTTGGTATGGTCCCGACTTTCACCTGCGCCGCACCTCGAGCGGAGAGACCTACGATATGTATAAGATGACGGCGGCGCATCGGGTCTTGCCGTTGCCGACCTACGTCGAGGTCACCAATCTGGAGAACGGCCGCCGGGCCATCGTGAGGGTCAACGATCGGGGACCGTTCAAGGACGATCGTGTCATCGATCTTTCCTATGCGGCGGCCGTGAAGCTCGGTGTTCATGGACCCGGCACGGCGCGTGTCGATCTGCGGACCATCGCGCGCCGGCCGGCGGTCCGTGCCGCGGCTCCGCCGCCGCTCCATCGATCGCGCAAGCGCCCCGGGTATTATTTGCAAGTGGGCGCCTTTTCCGAAATGAGCAACGCGGAGCGCCTGCGAAACCATATCCTAGCGCTGCTCGATAATAGCGTTGAGATCCGGCCGGACGTCATCGCGGACAAATCCTATTACCTAGTGCACGTCGGTCCGTTGGCAACGACGGCGGCCGCAAGCCGCCTCGCCGCGCGGCTTACACGGATGGGCGTCCGGCACCATCGCCTTATCGACAACTGATACGCTGATTCCGGGCGGCATGCCTATATCAGGTATGCGCCTATGAGTTTTGCAAACCACCATGAAAACCTACTCACTCTTTGTCCTACTTTCGGTGTTATCGAACTGGGCGCATGCCGTTGAGTCGCCGGTGGCGCTCCCGCCGCGGATCGACGCCGCGGCACACGTTTTGATGGATTATCACAGTGGCGAGCTCCTCGCCGACGGCAACCCGGACCAGCGCTGGGAACCCGCGAGCCTGACCAAGATCATGACGATGTACGCGCTCGCGCACGAGCTGAAGGAAGGGAATGTCACTTTAGAGGATCCGGTAACCATCAGCGAGCAGGCGTGGCGGACGGGCGGGTCGAAGATGTTCATCGAGGTCGGCAAACAGGTCTCCGTCAAGGACCTGTTAATGGGCGTGGTCATCCAATCGGGCAACGACGCGAGCGTTGCGCTCGCCGAGCATATTTCCGGTTCCGAAGAGGTCTTCGCGGAGCTCATGAACCAGCACGCGCGGCGTATCGGTCTTAAGAATACTCACTTTACCAACACCTCGGGGCTGCCAGATCCAAACCACTACACGACGGCGCGCGATCTCGCCCTCATGTCCAGGGCGCTCGTCCGGGATTATCCGGATGTCTACGCGCTTTCCAAGATCAAGGAATTCACTTTTAACGGTATTAAACAACCTAACCGCAACACGCTCCTGTGGCGCGATGCGTCCGTAGACGGCCTCAAGACCGGGCATACGCAGGGTGCCGGGTATTGTTTGGCGGCCTCGGCGCTGCGCGACGGCATGCGTCTAATTTCGGTGGTGCTGGGGTCGAAAACGGAAAAGAAGCGCGGTGCCGCAACCCAAGGATTACTCAATTATGGATTCCGGTTTTACGAAACCCATCGCCTGTACGCCGCCCGTCAAGCGCTTGCCCAGGTGCGCGTGTGGAAGGGTGAAGCGCAAGCCGCCGACGTGGGCCTGGTGGAAGACCTTTTTATCACCTTGCCGCGGCGGCGGCATAAGGATTTAAAGGCGGCAATGCACCTCGAACCGCGGATCGTTGCTCCGGTGGCGAAAGGGCAGCGAGGCGGGACCTTGAAGATCAATCTCGGCGGCAAGGAGCTTATGCAAAGGCCGCTGATTTTGCTGAGATCCATCCCCGAGGGGCCGCTCTATAACCGCCTCCTCGACGAAGTTTGGATGCTTATACAGTAGTCGTTTCCCGCGATGCCGGATTGCTATCTTAACGGCGAATTCATCGCCCTCGAGCGCGCGTGCGTGTCCGTGTTGGACCGGGGCTTCATCTTCGGTGACGGCGTCTATGAGGTGATCCCGGTATTCAACGGACGCACGTTTCGCTTGGAGCAGCACCTCGCGCGGCTGCGGCAGAGCTTAGAGGCGATTCGCATCCCGCAGCCTCTCTGCGAGCGCGATTGGGCGGATCTGTTGAATACGCTCGTCGAGCGTAACGGGGGCGGCGACCAATCCCTGTATGTTCAGGTGACCCGCGGGGTAGCCAAGCGCGACCATGTGCCGCCAGAGCCCATCACGCCGACCGTGTTTGCGATGGTCACCTGCCTCGATCCTAAGCCCGGCCACGCGCCCGTGAGCGCGATCACCTGTGATGATATCCGCTGGCGCTACTGCGACATCAAGGCTATCGATCTGCTGCCGAACGTGATGCTGCGGCAGCGGGCCGCCGATGGCGGGGCTTATGAAGCCATCTTGCTGCGGGACGGCCGGCTGACCGAGGGCGCGGCCAGCAACGTGTTCATCGCCGCGGGCGGTATTGTCAAAACACCGCCCAAAAGCCATGCGCTCCTGCCGGGGATCACCCGCGACGTGCTGGTGGAAATATTACCCGCGGCGGGGATCCGCTGTGTGGAAACCGAGGTCCCGCGCGCCGAGCTCTTGGGCGCGGAGGAAATTTGGCTGACGAGCTCGGTCCGCGAGATCCTGCCGGTGACCGTCTTGGACGGGCATCCCGTGGGCAGTGGTGATCCGGGACCGCTGTGGTTGCGGGCGTTTGAACTGTACGAACAGTTTAAGGCGGGCCAGGCGTTAAGAGACGCACCACTTTAAGCGGATGCGCACGCGCCGGTAGCCTCTAGCGATGCGAGGGCGTTGCTCCATCGACAGCCGAAAAAGCGGTAGGATGACGTGTCATGGAGATCTTCAAGGAATTCTCGATCGAGGCCGCGCACCTCCTTCCTAACGTCCCCGAAGGCCACAAGTGCCGCCGCCTGCATGGCCACTCGTTCCGCATCGCAATCCATGTCCGTGGCGCGCTGGAACCGAAAAGCGGTTGGGTCATGGATTTCGCCGATGTCGGAGAGAAATTCCAGCCGCTTTTCGAGACGCTGGATCATCACTGTCTCAACGACATCGAAGGCCTGGAGAATCCGACCAGTGAGAACCTGGCCCGTTGGATCTGGCAACGGCTGAAACCCGTCCTTTCGCAGCTTACAAAAGTCGTGGTCCGCGAGACCTGCACGGCCGGTTGTGTTTACCGGGGCGAGGAGGGGTGAGAGCTTGTGATAAACCCTGGGCTGGGGTGGTGTCATCGACCGGATCCGGTGATAAGGCGCGTGCCGCGCTCGAAGGTCAGGTACGACCAGAGCCACTGCAGGGCGACGACCAGACGGTTGCGCAGGCTGATGAGAAAATAAATGTGCGCGAGGCCCCAGATCCACCAGGCGAGGTTCCCTTTAAGGCGCAACCAGCCGAAGTCAATGACCGCTGATTTGCGCCCGACGGTGGCCCAGTTGCCCCGGTTACGATAGCGAAACGCCGGAGGAGCGGCCTGCCCCGCGATCCACGCCTGGATCAGCCGCGCGACATAGACACCCGCTTGTTCGGCCGCCGGAGCAATCCCGGGTACCGGCCTGCCCTGAGGGTCCAGCACCAGGGCCGCATCGCCGATCACAAACGCGCTGGGCAAGCCCGGTACGGAGAGATCGGGCTTCACGATGACACGGCCGGCTCGATCGTGCTCGGCGCCCAGCCACTGCGCCGCCGGCGCGGCCGCGACCCCCGCCGCCCACAGGATGGTGGCCGCGGGGATGGGGCTGTCGCCGAGCGTCACGCCACCCGCGTCGCAAGCCGTCACCGGCTGGCCCAAGCGTACCTCCACGCCGAGCCGCCCGAGCGAGGCGAGCGCGAACTGCGAGAGGGCCTTGGGGAAGGCCGGCAGCACGCGCGGGCCGGCCTCGACGAGCAGGATGCGGGCGCTGCGCGGATCGATATGGCGGAAGTCAGCCGATAGCGCCTTGCGCGCCAGCTCCGCGATAGCCCCGGCCAGCTCCACCCCCGTCGGTCCCGCGCCGACGATAACGAAGGTCAGCAGACGTTTCCGCTCGCACTCATCGGTTTCCATCTCGGCCTGCTCAAAGGCGGAAAGGATGCGCCGCCGGATCGCCGTGGCATCGTCGAGGTGCTTGAGCCCGGGGGCAAACGGCTCCCAGTCTCCGTGGCCAAAGTAGTCGTGCCTGACTCCTGTAGATAACACTAGGTAATCATAGGGGAGCGATCGCTCGCCCATGTGCAACACTTTCCGCGCCGTATCGACAGCGGTCACTTCGCCCAGCAAGACCCGCGCGTTCGGCTGACGCCGCAGCAGGCGGCGGATGGGCCAAGCGATATCGCCCGGAGAGAGGGCGGCGGTGGCGACCTGATAGAGCAGCGGTTGAAACAAATGGTAGTTCTGCCGGTCCACGACGGTGACCGCGACCGGAGCGCCCGCTAGAGCCTTGACCGCGGCCAGTCCCCCGAAACCGGCCCCGACGACCACGACTTGCGGTTTGCGGGCCGGCTCTGATATTTTACTCACCGCATCCCGGGGCGTGTTCTCATGCACGACCATGCTTTCTCCTATACCGTCCCGCATTGCGAGCCTGATATGCTTTTCCGTTCATCACGATCGTTGAGCGCTCACACCAGTTGGAATTCCGGCGCATACTTCGCGAGCCCGGCATGTCCGCGCAAGGCCCCCGCGCGCAGCTCGATCGCCATGAACACGCCCTCCGGGACAGCGTATTCACTCTGGATGCCGTAGTCGCTCGCGGGTACGAAACCAAAGCGCGGATAATAGTCCGGGTGTCCCAACACCACAACGCCCGCCAAGCCCGCTTTTCGGCACGCGTCGAGCCCAGCCTTAACCAGCAGGGAGCCAATCCCTTGTCGCTGTAGCGTCGGCGCTATCGCCATCGGCGCGAGACCCGCGACAGTCAAGGCCTCTCTCTCCGTCTCGACGGTGACTGGGCTGAACAATATGTGTCCCACCACGTGGTCATTTCTTACGGCAACGAGGGAGAGGATGATCCTAACGCGAGCGCGGAGAGTATCGACAAGCTGGGCCTCTGCCGGGCGGCCGAACGCCTGCTCGTTGAGGTAACGGATCTCGGCGGTATCGCCCGGTTTTTCTGGACGTATGATCACGGTGCTTCGATCCTCTTGCTGTTATCGAGACCCTCACTTCTTTTCCGTCGTCATTCCTGCAAAAGCTGGAGTCCAGAATTCGGCGTCTGAACTGGATTCCAGGTCGCGGTCGGTCCGCTCCATTACCCCTGAGTCCCCCGGCAGCGCCGGGGATTTACCGAACTTTATTACGTAAACAGCGATCGAACGTTTACCGTCGAGCGCACGCCGATGCTCTCATAGTGCTTATCCAGCCACTCGCTCGCCGCCGCTCGGCCGATCGCGTGCAGGTGCCGTAGAAACG
>JBIMKC010000011.1:0-27153 GCA_043673925.1 Chromatiales bacterium
GGAAAGATGGCGTGGGAGGAATGGGAAATGCCCCGCGAGGCCGACGCCAAGTGGCTGGACGAGGCAAAGAAGCTGCACACCGAGTGGTGGCAGGCCCGCATCGCACGGCAGAAGGAGGTCGACGCCTCCATCGCCGCCAAGGCGGATTTTGAATACCTCTACGACAAGCCCTACGACGACAAGAAGATAGTCCGCGTGGCCGGGCCGTTCACGGTCGAGAGCCTTTCGCCGCACCGCGTGCTGGGCGTGGACGAGTACGACGAACTGATCGACCGCGTCGCCGAACCTGGCACTGACTACAGCGCCAAGCAGACCTTTCCCCAGATGATCTTGGAGAACCTCAAAACCGCCGGCGTCCAGCAGGCGCACAAAGAAGACAAGATCACCTTCACCTCACTGAAACCCTGGCCCGGCGATCTCATTTGCGCCGAAGGCCGCTACATCGAGGGCAACGCGGAGACGGGTACCGAGAAACGCGCCGCCATCTTCATCGGCCCGGAATTCGGTACCGTCACCCGACCCGACCTCGTGGCTGCTGCGCGCGAGGCCGGTGATGCCGACTTTGACGTGCTGATCGCCTGTGCCTTCAACTACGAGGCGCACGCCACCGAGTTCAGCAAGCTCGGCCGCATCCCCGTGCTCAAGGCACGCATGAACGCCGACCTGCACATGGCCGAGGACCTCAAGAACACCGGCAAAGGCAACCTGTTCGTCATCTTCGGCGAACCAGACATCACGATCCTCGATGGCGAAGACGGCAAGATCCGCGTTAAGGTTAACGGCGTTGATGTGTTTCACCCGCAAACCGGCGAAGTCCGCAGCGACGGCCCCGACGGCATCGCCTGCTGGTTCATCGACACCGACTACAACGAAGAAAGCTTCTTCGTCCGCCATGCCTACTTCCTCGGCGCCAACGATCCGTACAGCGCGCTCAAGACCACGCTCAAGGCCGAGGTCAACGAAGAAGCCTGGGCGACCCTCAACAGCGACACCTCACGCGCCTTCTACAAACCCAAATCTTGGCGCATCGCCGTCAAAGTCATCAACCACCTTGGGGATGAGGTCATGAAGGTATTCAAGGTAACTTGAACCGGGAAATGCGCCCTGGAAATTCTGGGGATCTAATAGCGGGTCACGATCATCCGGCGGCTTCCCAGGCGGCATAACCGCCCGCGAGCGAAACCACATTGGTGTAGCCCATGCGCTGCAGAGTTTGAGCTGCCAAGGCCGAGCGCCCGCCGCTTTGGCAATACACCAAGGTCGGGGTCGATGGGTCTTGTAGTTGCGGCAGCGAGCCGATCCTGAATTCCAGGAAACCCCGAGGAATATTGATCGCGCCCGGAATGGCGCCGCGCTGAAACTCCTCCGGTTCGCGTACATCGAGAATTAAGGTATTCGCGGCTTGCAGCAATTCACCCGCGCTTTCGAGACCGGCCTCGCGGATCTCTTGTTTAGCCGCTTGCACAAGCATCTGAGCGGTGACAGACATGGCGTGCCTCCGTAGGAAAAGTATTAAGCCTTACCCGAACGCTGTCGTCGTGCATCGGGTATCGGACATCATGCTACGCGGGCGCTCGGGAAAAGGATATCGCTGACGGCGGCTGCCGGGCGCTTGCAGCGCTGAGCTACCGTGCCGAGTGCCAGGCTCGATGGCGCATTAGAATCTATTCCCCGCGGTCTCCTTAGCGATGGGGTTTCCAAAGGGGAGAGGCGCAGCTCTCCCCTTTGGTCGCCCCACGGGGTTGCACCCGTGGTGGCGAAATCTAAATTGACTCCTAAGAAAGTGGTTTAAGTACGTATTAATAATATTTTATATCAAGGGGATATAGGCCTTATTTAAAGTTACGCACTCCATCGAAAATCGCTGTACCGATCCTCTCATATTTTGTATCTTTAGGCACCAATGAAGATTAGTCACATCAAGCTCTCCGGATTCAAGTCCTTCGTCGATCCGACCACACTGCATCTGTCCAACAATCTTACCGGTATCGTCGGTCCCAACGGTTGCGGTAAATCGAATATCGTCGATGCGGTGCTTTGGGTGATGGGCGAGATCTCCGCCAAACACTTACGCGGCGACTCGATGGCGGATGTCATCTTCAATGGTTCCAATAGTCGCAAACCCGTCGGCCAGGCCATGGTCGAACTGGTGTTCGATAACTCCGAGGGCGGCTTTCTCGGCCAATACGCGGGGTACGCGGAGATCGCCCTCAAACGGCAGGTCACCCGCGATGGCGGATCGGATTATTTTCTCAATGGCGTGCGTTGCCGGCGGAAAGACATTACGGATCTGTTTCTAGGCACGGGGCTCGGCTCGCGCAGCTATGCCGTCATCGAGCAGGGGATGATCTCCCGGGTCGTGGAAGCCAAACCAGAGGAGTTGCGGGTGTTTATGGAAGAGGCGGCCGGCATCTCCAGATACAAGGAACGCCGGAAAGAGACCGAGGCTCGGATCCGCGACGCTAAGGGCAATATTGCCCGCCTCACCGATATCCGCGAGGAGTTGGAAAAGCAGATCTCCAAGCTCCAGCAGCAAGCGCGCGCCGCCGAGAAGTTTCAGCGCTTGAGAGACGAGGAACGGCGGTTGCGGGCGGAATCGATAGCACTTACCTACCGCCAGCTTGAGCGCGAAGGCAACGAACACCGCCTGGTGACTCAAGCGCGGACGTTGGCCGTGGACGCCACGATGGCGCAACTTCGCGAGATCGAGCTCGGGACAGAGCAGACCCGTCAGGCGCTAACTGCGGCGAATGACGGTTTTAATCAGGTGCAAGCGCGTTATTACAGCAGCGGGGCTGAAATTGCGCGCTTGGAGCAAGCGATCCAGCACGCCAAGGATCGCCAGCAGGCCTCGGAACAGGAACTGGAACGGCTCGGACAGGATCTCGCGCGGGCGGAGGGGCAAACGGTTGCGGACGCGGAGGCGTGCGCGAGCTTGAAAGCGGAGATCGAACACCTTATCCCGCAGCATGGGCGCGCATCAGGGGAAGAGCGGGAAGCCGGGGCGCGGCTGCTTGCGCAAGAGGCCCAACTGCAAACACTGCAAACGGCGTTGGATACCCATGGCGAGGAGGCGACGCAACTCTCCCGCGCCGAGAGCGCGGAGGGCGCGCGCGTTCAACACTTAAGCCAAAGCCTAGCAGCGACTCGCGAGCGGCTGCGGGGGTTACGGTCTGACCTCGGTGCCTTGGCGTCGCGGGAGGAGGTTTCGTCCCTGGACTCGCCGAGCCACGATCTCGCCGGCCTCGAATCGTCCTACCAGGACTTGCAAGCCCGAAAAGCCGAGTTTCAGGCCTCGATCCGAGAGCTGCGCGAGCGGCGCGATTGCCTTAGCAGCGAATTAAATGATTTGCAGACTAAGTTGCAAGCCGCGATCGGACGGCGGGCGTCGTTGGAAGCGTTGCGCGACGGCCAGGCGGGCGTTGATCTCGGCGCGGCGCGTGCCTGGCTGGAATCCCAGGGGGTCGTGAACCCCGGGCGCGTGGTCCAGGAGCTTGCCGTCGATCCGGGCTGGGAGCCGGCCCTGGAGATGGTCCTGGGTGACTTTATTAATGCTTTTATATTTAAAAGAAAAGATAATATTTATAATAAATTTGATACCTATGGCCAAGGGCTGCTCTGCGCCCTCGAATCGGCGGATGGCGAGTGCAAAGATCCAGGTCCGGAACCTCTTGCCGCGGAGCTACTGCTGAGCCGGGTGGGAAGACCGCATCCCATCACCTGTCTTCTGGGGGGCGTGTATCTCGCCGAAGATGTGCCGGCGGCGCTGTCCTTACGGCCGCGTTTGCGTTCCGGGGAGTCGGTCGTGACGCGTGGCGGCGTGTGGCTCGGCTGCAACTGGATGAAATTAAAGCGCGCGGAGGGCGAAGACGGCAGTGCCCTGCGCGTGCACAAGGACCTTAATGCCGCCTTGGAACGCGAGCACGGGTTAGCGGACCAGGCCGATGGGTGCGCGGCGCGCATGGCGGGCACGCGGCCGGCGTTGGCCGAAGCGGAGGAAGAAATCCGATCCCTGGAAGAACATCTCATCGATGCGCAAGGGCGGATCGGGCGTGCAAGGGAAAAGATCGCGGTGCGTCAGGCGGAAGATGAGCACATTCGGATGCGCAACGAAACCCTGGGCGCGGAGTTGCGCGGGCTCGAAGGACGCGATCGGGCCGGCACGGCCGAGCTCGAGGCGGCGGAGGTTCGCTTGGAATTGATACGCCGGGACCTGGACGCGCTCGAAGCCCGGCGGGCAGAGGTCGCCACGAGCCGGGAGCAACAAAAAGCGCTGTTGCAAGGCGCGAAGGACGAGTGGCAAGGCGCTCGCGAACGCATGCACGAGATGGCGCTGCGGCTGGAGTCGATGCGCGCGCGTTGCAGATCCCTAGAGCAAGGCTTTAACCGCAATCGCCTCCAAGTCGAGCAAATGAGCGTGCGCCGCGACGAGTTACTGGCCGCGCTCGGCCAGGCCACGCAGCCCCGCGACGATCTCAAGAAGGCGTTGCAACAAGCCTTGGAAGAGCGGCTAGGGGTGGAAGCGGCACTGGCTCAAGCGCGCGCGGATCTGCAGGCGCTCGATGCCCATCTGCGGGAAGGCGCGGAGCGTCGCGCCGAGACCGAACGCGGCCTTCAGGGGCTGCGCGATGTGCTCGAGCAAGCACGCGTGCACGAGGAAAGCTTGCGGGTGCGCATGCAGACCCAGCACGACTTGCTCGCTCCGACCGGTCATACCATGGAGCAATTGCTGCCCGGCCTCCCCGCCGAGGCCAATCCGGACGCTTGGCAAGAGCGCTTAAGCCACATCGATCAGCGCATCGAGCGGCTCGGTCCAATCAACCTGGCGGCGGTGGGCGAGTTCCAGCAACTGAGCGAGCGCAAGAAGTACCTCGACGATCAACACGCCGATCTCAGCGAAGCGCTGACGACCTTGGACGACGCCATACGGCGGATGGATCGGGAGACGCGCGGCCGGTTTAAAGAGGTATTCGAGGCGGTCAATCTGCGCTTACAGTCGATGTTCCCGCGCCTCTTCGGCGGCGGGCAGGCGTATTTGGAGCTGACCGACGATGATCTCTTGGCAACGGGAATCACGTTGATGGCGCGCCCTCCGGGCAAACGCAACACGACGGTGCATCTGCTCTCGGGCGGTGAGAAGGCATTAACGGCGCTCGCACTAATGTTTGCGATCTTCGAGCTCAACCCGGCGCCGTTCTGTCTCCTCGACGAGGTGGACGCACCGCTCGACGATGCCAATGCCGTGCATCTTTGCGACATGTTACGCTCGATGTCGGAGAGCGTGCAGTTCCTATTCGTGACCCACAATAAAACCACCATGGAGATCGCCGAACGCCTCATCGGGGTCACCATGCAGGAAGCGGGCGTCTCACGGCTCGTGGCCGTGGATATCGACGCAGCGGTGCGGCTCGCCGCAACGGCGTGAAATGAACGGCCTGCGCCTGAGCTTGCTGGTGATCGGGATCGTCATTCTCGCGGCGATCTATTGGTGGGGCACGGCGTCGCAGAAGGGCAACCGCTGGAAGCGATTCACCCGGCGGCGCCGGCGAGAGCAGCCGCCGCTCAACGCGCTGCCGCTCGAACGAGAAGAGGGCGTTGATTACACCCGGACACTCGCCGATCTCAATGAGCTGATGGTGGAAAGGCGCGACGGACGTCCGTCTCAGTCCCGCATCGGTCGAGCGCTACGGCGTGGCCGCGAACGCTTCACCCAGCCCGCCGCCGCCCCGCCAGATCCCAAAGCGGAAAAAGCGCCGGAACCGGAGAAGATACTGGCGCTGTTTCTTACCGCCCCCGCGGGCGAGAGTTATCGCGGCGTCGCGGTTCGGGACGCCGCCGAGGCGGTTGGGCTGCGCTATGGCGACATGGGGGTGTTTCATCATTACGGCCTCGCGGGCATACCGTCGCAGCTAAGTCTTTTTTACCTTGCCAATATGCTTGAACCGGGTAATTTCGACCTCGCGAACATCCACACTCACGAGACCGCGGGTCTGGTCATGTTCATGCGTCTTCCGGCGCCGGCCGATGGGAAGGTGGCATTCGAGCTTATGCTCAACACGGCGCAACGCCTGCAAGAGCGGTTGGGAGGTGAGTTGCGCGATGGCGAACACCGGCCGCTCGCGCGCGCGGCCATCGATCGCATGCGGAAGCTGGCGGCGGATGCCCGCGGATAGCCGAACGGCGGCACGCGTTCGCGAGCTCCGCGATCTGATTGACACGCATAATTACCGCTACCATGTGCTCGATGATCCGGTGATCTGCGATGCCGAGTTCGACGGTTTCATGCGTGAATTGGAGTCGCTGGAAGCGCAGCATCCGGATCTCGTCGTACCCGGATCTCCAACGCAGCGCGTGGGCGCCAAGCCGCTAGCGGAATTCGGCGAGATCGTGCATGAGGTCCCGATGCTGTCGCTCGCCAACGCGTTCACCCCCGGCGATCTCGTGGTCTTCGATCGGCGGGTACGCGAAGCTTTGGACGTGAAGGAGGTGGAATACAGCGCCGAGCCCAAGCTCGACGGCCTAGCCGTCAGCATCCTGTATATAGAGGGCGTACTTGCTCAAGCCGCGACCCGTGGCGACGGGACCCGCGGCGAAGACGTGACGCGGAACGTGCGCACGATCCCGAGCATCCCGTTGCGCCTGCTTGGTGCCGGGTATCCGCGAGTCCTCGAAGTCCGCGGTGAAGTGCATATGACGAAACAAGGATTCCAAGCACTGAACGAACATCAGCGGGCGGCCGGCGCCAAGGTATTTTCAAACCCGCGCAATGCGGCCGCGGGCAGCCTGCGGCAACTCGATTCACGCATCACCGCCCATCACCCCTTGACGATTTTTTGCTATGGTACCGGCAAGGTCGATGGCGGGGAGATCCCGGCTAGGCACGATCACATCCTGCGTCAATTTAACGCCTGGGGTTTGCGGGTCTCCGGCGAAGCCACGCTTGTTCGTGGAGTGCAGGGGTGTCTGCGCTATTTCGAGGCGATGGAGCGTCAGCGCGCGCATCTCCCCTACGACATGGACGGTGTGGTCTACAAGGTCAATGATCTGCGTCAGCAAGCGCTGCTCGGTTATCGCGCGCGAGATCCGCGTTGGGCCCTTGCTTATAAGTTTGCTGCCGAGGAGCAACCCACCCGGGTCCTCGCCATCGGGGTGCAGGTCGGGCGCACCGGGGCGCTCACGCCGGTCGCGCGGCTCGATCCTGTTTTTGTCGGCGGCGCGATGGTGACCAATGCGACCTTGCACAATCAGGATGAGATCGATCGCAAGGATGTGCGGATCGGCGACACCGTGATCGTGCGCAGGGCCGGAGACGTGATTCCCGAGATTGTGCGTGTTCTGCTGGAATATCGTCCGCCCGGCGCGCAGCCCTTTCGGATCCCGGATCGCTGCCCGGTGTGCGCTGCGCCCGCCGTGCGTAAAGCGGGGGAAGCGGTGTCGCGGTGCACCGGCTCCTTGCGCTGCCCAGCGCAGCGCGTTCAGGCCATCTTGCACTTCGCCTCGCGGCGTGCCCTCGACATCCAGGGTTTGGGCGATAAGTTAGTCGAGCAATTGGTGACTGCGGGTAAGGTCAAGGATGTCGCGGATCTTTATAAGCTCAATGATGCGGAGATCGCGGATCTCGATCGCATGGGTTCAAAATCCGCCCACAACCTGGTCGCCGCCCTGGAGAAGAGCAAGAGCACAACGTTGGCGCGCTTCCTCTATGCCCTCGGCATCACGGATGTGGGGGAAGCCACCGCCCGGACCCTCGCGGCGCATTTCGGCTCGCTCGATGCAATTCGCGCGGCAAGCGTCGCGGAGCTCGAAGCCGTGGCGGATATCGGCCCGATCATCGCGAACCACATCGCCGAATTTTTTGCCAATCCTAAGGACCTCGACATCATCGAGCGTTTGCAGCAAGTGGGAATGCGATGGCAAGAACAGGCCGTTACCACCGGCCGGCCTTTGGAAGGTTTGACCTTTGTCCTCACTGGGGCACTCGCATCGATGAGCCGCGACCAGGCGAGCGAGCGCCTCGTTGGTCTTGGCGCCAAGGTCAGCGCGAGCGTATCGCGCCAGACGAGCTTCGTCGTCGTGGGAACCGATCCCGGGACCAAAGCCGTGCGGGCCCGCGAGCTCGGTGTACCGGTTCTTTCCGAGGAGGAGTTATCGGCGAAACTGGTTCAGTAAGAAAACCTGCGGTGCGTTCCGCAAGGCACTGATCGAAGCACCTGCTACGTCGGCCGGCGCAGGACGGTGAGGAAGGGCGGGCGGGACGCATCGGGAAACGGATGGTCCAGCGTGTAATGAAGGCCGCGGCTCTCCTTGCGCCGCAGGGCCGATTCGATGATAAGCTCGGCGACCTGCACCAGGTTGCGCAACTCGATGAGGTCCACGGTGACACGAAAGTTAGCGTAATAATCGATGATTTCATCACGCAGGTGTTGCACCCGGCGGCTGGCCCGCTGCAAGCGCTTTGTGGTGCGCACGATGCCGACGTAGTCCCACATAAAGCGGCGTAATTCGTCCCAATTATGGGCCACGACGACTTCCTCGTCGGAGTCCGTGACTTGCGTTTCATCCCAATCCGGAAGCGCCGGTACGCCCGGCGCGTCCGCCAGTTGCGCGCGGATGTCTATAGAGGCGGCGCGCGCCATGACCAGGCACTCCAGCAAGGAATTGCTGGCCATGCGGTTGGCCCCGTGCAGGCCCGTGTAAGCGACTTCGCCGATCGCATAAAGCCCCGGAACCGCGCTTTGCCCGTGCCGATCCGTGACCACCCCGCCGCACATATAGTGTGCGGCGGGCACGACGGGGATCGGCTCGCGGGTGATGTCGATGCCGTATTCGCGGCAGCGGGCGGCGATAGTGGGAAAGTGGCCGAGAATGAAATCCGCCGGTTTATGCGAGATGTCGAGGTAGACAAAGTCGAGGCCTAAGCGTTTCATCTCGTGATCGATCGCGCGCGCAACGATGTCGCGGGGCGCGAGCTCCACGCGCGCATCGAAACGGTCCATGAAAGCCGAGCCGTCGGGCAGCAGGAGTTTCCCACCCTCGCCACGGACGGCCTCGGTAATGAGAAAGGACTTCGCCCGAGGATGATAAAGGCAGGTGGGGTGGAACTGAAAAAACTCCATGCTGGCGACGGGGCAACCGGCGCGCCAGGCCATCGCCACGCCGTCGCCGGTCGCGACATCGGGATTGCTCGTATACAGGTAGACCTTGCCAGCCCCGCCGGTAGCGAGGACCACGAAACGTGCCCGAAAGGCGAGTACCCGATGCGCGCGCGCATCCAAGACATACGCGCCCAGACAGCGCTCGGCGCCGAGACCGAACTTGGCCGCGGTAATGAGGTCGATCGCCAGGTGGTGCTCGAACACATCAATGGAGGGGTGAGCGCGGGCCCGGTCTTCAAGGGTGTTTTCAATGGCGCGTCCGGTGGCGTCCGCAGCATGGATAATACGCCGGTGGCTATGCCCTCCCTCGCGGGTCAGGTGATATTCGATGCCCCCTGCCTGTGGTTCGGCGCGCGTGAACGCGACACCTTGATCGATAAGCCACTGCACGCTTTCACGTCCGCGTTCGACGACGTAACGTACCACCTCGGGATCGCAAAGACCAGCGCCGGCGGTCAAGGTATCCTGCACATGGGACTCGATCGAGTCACAGCTATCGAGCACCGCCGAGATCCCCCCTTGCGCGTAGAGTGTCGCGCCTTCCTGCAACGGGCCCTTCGACAGGAGGGCGACCCGCGCGTCTTGCGCGAGCTGCAGCGCGACACTTAATCCGGAAGCGCCGCTGCCGATGACCAGGACATCGTACTGGTGCGTCATAGCGCGATAGAGGGAGAACGGATCACAGAGTCAGAGCTTGTGAAGAAACCGTAGCGAGCAAGGCCGCTCGCGAGACGCACGGCGTGCAGGACGGTTTCGCCGGGAGCGAAACGGAGCGCAAGCCCCGAAGGGCGAGTCCCAAGGATGGGACGAGCAACCGCAGTGTATATGGAAATACATGAGGATTCCGAGCACCGCGCAACGATGCGGGCGGGCTGCGCAGTAGATTCATTCACAAGGTCTCAGATGCCGGTAAATCGGTATATAATGCGCCCCGCCAATCTCATGGCGTCGCGCTGCGAACTTGATAAGGGTCACACGGTCTATCTAGCAGTATAGCGCGCCGCTCAATAATACAAGGAGAATGCCCCGATGGGCGAGACCGGCGCCGATGCACAGCTTGTCAAGAGGGTTCAGAAGGGCGACAAAAAAGCGTTTGATCTACTCGTATTGAAATACCAGCAGAGGATCATTAAATTGGTGTCCCGATATGTACGTGATCCCACCGACGCCTTGGATGTAGCTCAGGATGCATTTCTAAAGGCCTACCGTGCCCTGCCAAACTTCCGCGGCGATAGCGCCTTCTATACATGGCTATACCGTATTGCCATCAATACGGCGAAAAATTATCTCGTAACCCAGTCCCGGCGGCCAATGGAATCGGAGAATTTTCGCGGCGAAGGAGAGCAAGTCGAGCTGGAATCGATGCTTAAGGATCTCGCGACGCCTGAAAGTCTCTTGATTACCGATGAGATCAAGGAGACCATCGCCGAGGCCATCGACCAGTTACCCGATGACCTTCGCACCGCCATTAATCTACGTGAGGTCGAGGGTTTGAGCTATGAGGAAATCGCGGATGTAATGACTTGCCCGATTGGAACGGTCCGATCGCGAATATTCCGGGCTAGGGAAGCGATCGACCATCGATTAAAAGCGTTATTGGAGTGACGAAAAGCTATGAACAGTGAACGGCGAGAACAGATATCCGCGCTTTTGGACGGTGAATTATCAGAGCGCGAGGCCGGTCCGTTATTGATTGAAATGCGGACCGATCCGGAGTTGAGATTGACTTGGTCGCGCTATCATTTGATGGGTGACGCGTTATGCCAGCGCCTGCCGGATACGGCGTGCCCGGATATATCTAGGAGGGTGTCCTTGGCGCTGGAGCACGAGCCGGCCCGTCTGCCGATGCGCTGGAGATTGCAGTCGCGATGGAAACCGGTCGCGGGGCTCGCCATGGCGGCTGCTCTCGCGGGAATCGGGTTCTTCAGTCTTAACCGTAATCAATTACCGGAGCAAGTGGTGCCGCAGGCGAGCACTATTGCATCCGCTGAATTTCATACTCTGCCAATAGCCACGGTTAAGTGGAACGGTCAACCGGTTGATGCGTCGTCGCGCCTGAGCGCGTATATCGTCAATCATCAACAATTCAATTCTAGCCCGCAGACGCAAGGCTTAACGCCTTACTTCCGGGTAGTTACCCATGAAACCCAACCGTGATATCGGGGCGATCCGCTGGCTGGCTCCATATTCTCTGATCCTCATCCTATCCGCACCGCCGGTTTCCGCCGCCGACACCTCCGGCCAAGCCCGTGCCATCCTTGCCAAGATGGCCAAGGCGACCCGTGCCAACAACTATGACGGGACCTTCGTGTCGATCCGCGGCGCTGACACCGCGAGTATGCGTATCATTCATAAAACCGATAGCCGGGGCGAACATGAACGTCTGATTGCGCTTACCGGCACGGCCAAAGAAGTGATCCGGCGCAATGACGAGGTGATTTGTATCTTTCCAAATGAGCGCAGCGTCATGGTCGATAAAACCTCGCAACAGGCATTCTTTGGGACAGCGTGGAGTCAGCCGATCGCGCAGGTCGCCGTGCTCTACGATTTTTCCGTCCTCGGCGGGGATCGAATCGCGGGCAGGCCGGCATGGGTCTTGGGCATACAACCCAAGGACGCCGATCGGTATAGCTACCGCCTGTGGGTTGACACAAGCTCCAGCTTGTTGTTGAAGTCACAGGTGCTGGACGGCGGCGGCTACATCCTCGAGCAATTGCTGTTTACCGCGTTGGAGACACCCGCGGTGATTCCAGAGAGCGCGCTGCAGGCGTCGATCAGCGGGGAGGGTTATACTTGGTATCGGAACGAAACACCCCAAGTGCCCGGTGAGCGGAATTCGGGATGGAAGGTAGGATGGTTGCCGCGTGGTTTCACGATGACCGAGCAGCAGATGCATGACATGCCCAAAGACAAGAAAGCGGTAAAGCACAAGGTGTTTTCGGACGGCTTGGCGACGGTCTCGGTCTTTATCGAGAAAAATGAGGAGCAGGCGGTCCCGGTGCAGGGATACTCCGCGTTTGGGGCATTGAATACTTACAGTACCTTAGCGGACGGATATCAAATCACCGTTGTCGGCGAGGTGCCGGCGGCGACGGTACGCCAGATCGCCGCCTCCGTGAGCCCGGCTGCGCCCTAAAGAGCCCTCGTCACGCTCGTTCGAGTTACCAGAGTTTACATTGAAATATATCGCTCCTTACGGGAGGAAGGCGAAGTCACGATGGGACTAACACACTCTTTTTCTAGAGCGCTCTTGGCGCTCGCGGCGCTATTCAGCATGCAGGCAGCCGTTGGCAGCTCGCTGCCGGACTTTACCGATCTTGCCTCGGAGAACGCCCCGGCCGTGGTGAATATCGGGACGACGCTGAAAGAATCAGATAAACGTGCCGATGGTGCCCCCCCTAAGCTTCAAATACCCGATATTCCTGAAGACAGCCCGTTAAATGAGTTCTTTCGGCGCTTTTTTGGCGATAATTTAGAGGGACCTGATCTCTCTCCACGATCATCGTTGGGCTCCGGGTTTATCCTCTCCAAGGACGGCTACGTGATCTCCAACTATCACGTCATCAAGGAGGCGGATGAGATTTGGGTGCGCCTGAGCGATCGGCGCGAATTTCTGGCCAAGCCGATCGGTCACGACGAGCGCAGCGATTTGGCCGTATTGAAGATTGAAGCCACCGATTTGCCGATCGTTAAGCTCGGCCGTTCCTCGGATCTTAAGGTCGGAGAATGGGTTTTAGCCATCGGCTCACCGTTCGGGTTCGATCATTCTGTGACGGCGGGGATCGTGAGCGCGAAGGGGCGGGCGTTGCCGAATGAAAACTACGTCCCCTTCATTCAAACCGATGTCGCGATCAACCCGGGAAACTCGGGCGGCCCGCTGTTTAATCTGGACGGGGAGGTCGTCGGTGTGAATTCGCAGATTTACAGCCGGACCGGCGGTTTTATGGGATTGTCGTTTGCGATCCCGGTCGAAGTCGTGATGAATGTGTATCACCAGATCGTCGCCAAGGGCAAGGTGTCGCGAGGCTGGTTAGGCGTACTGATTCAGGAGGTCACCCGAGAGCTTGCGGAATCCTTCGGAATGGCGCGCCCGCATGGGGCTTTGGTCGCCAAGGTACTTCCGGACAGCCCGGCCGCCGAAGCCGGGATTCAGCCCGGCGACGTGGTGGTCGAATTTAACGGTATCGAGGTCGATCTGTCCTCGGATTTACCGCCGCTCGTCGGTAATACGGAGGTTGGCAAAAGGGTTCCTCTAAAGCTTATTCGTGAGGGCGATCCGAGGGTAGTGGACATTGCCGTCGGGGAGCTTCCGCAAGAAGAAGAGTTGAAGTTGGCGTCCTCGGATCGAGGTACACCGGGCGCAATCGTGGATACTCGTTTGAAGATCGCGGTGAAAAATCTTTCCGGCAAGCAACGTAAAGCACTCGAAATCGAAGGCGATCACGGCGTGGTTGTGGAAGAGGTGCAGCCGGGCCCAGCAAAAAACGCCGGCATCCGTAAAGGCGACGCCATATTGCTAATCGACAACGTGAAAGTTAAGGACAGCAAGCATTTCACCGAAATAGTGGCGGCCTTGCCCACAGGGAAGCCCGTACCGGCCCTTATTCAACGGCAGGGTGGTCCGATTTTTCTGGCGATCAAAATCGCGGAGTAGGGGGTTCAGCGTGGAATTCCACCGCGGTATGAGGTGTTCAGGCGCCGGTCGTGATCGACTAGAATGACGGCCTGCGAACGTCAGGCCGTCCACATTGCGAAATCGAATCCCCGTATAGTTCTCGTGCTGGCCAATTTAACCGTGCGTGGCGTGAACGGCCAGGCCTTCGCCTGCCCTGTGCTCTAGAGGGAGCGCGAACGCCATGGAGCACGTGCGCAACTTCTCGATCATCGCCCATATCGATCATGGTAAGTCCACCTTGGCCGATCGTTTTATCCAGTTGTGCGGCGGACTCAGTCAGCGCGAGATGGCCGAACAAGTACTGGACTCGATGGACATCGAGCGCGAGCGTGGGATCACCATCAAGGCTCAGAGCGTAAGCTTGAGCTTTCGCGCCGATGACGGCATTACCTACCAGCTTAATTTCATCGATACCCCGGGGCATGTTGACTTCAGCTACGAGGTATCGCGCTCGCTCGCCGCCTGCGAGGGGGCGCTGTTGGTCGTCGATGCGGCGCAGGGTGTGGAAGCCCAAACCGTCGCCAACTGCCATACGGCTGCCGAGCACCGCCTCGAGATTATTCCGGTTCTCAACAAAGTTGATTTACCCGCCGCCGATCCGGAACGCGTGCGCGCCGAGATCGAGGATATTATAGGTATCGATTCGAGCGAGGCGCTCGCGGTCAGCGCGAAGACGGGACAGGCCGTGCGCGATCTTCTGAACGCGATCGTAAAACGGGTGCCCAAGCCGCGCGGGAACCCAGACGCGCCTTTGAGAGCCTTGATTATCGACTCCTGGTTCGACAATTACCTGGGGGTCGTGTCCTTGGTCCGCGTATTCGATGGCGTGATCGAAACCGGTGCTAAGGTTCGGATCATGTCGGTTGGGCGCGAATACGAAATCACCGAGCTCGGTGTCTTCACGCCTAAGCGCGTGGTATGCAAGACATTGCGTACGGGGGACGTGGGTTTCGTCGTGGCCGGGATCAAAGAAATCGACGGCGCCCCGGTCGGGGATACGTTTACCGGCGCAAGGCGGCCGGCCGCCGAGCCGCTTGCGGGCTTTAAAGAGATCAAGCCCAACGTCTTCGCCGGCCTTTATCCCGCCGACTCAAACGATTACGAAGGGTTTCGCGAGGCCTTGGCGAAACTGCGCTTGAACGACTCGGCCTTGCGTTATGAACCCGAGACCTCGCAGGCACTGGGATTTGGATTCCGGTGCGGATTTCTGGGCTTGTTGCATATGGAGATCGTCCAGGAGCGTTTGGAGCGAGAGTATAAACTCGCCCTCATTACCACCGCGCCCACGGTCGTGTATGAAGTCGCCACCACCTCGGGCGAGGTCCGACGCATCGAGAATCCGGCCAAGCTCCCGCCCCAGAACGAAATCGCCGAGATCCGGGAACCCATCATTCAAGTTGACATACTGGTGCCCCAGGCGCACCTCGGCAACGTGATTACGCTATGCGTGGAGCGGCGCGGTTCGCAAACGAAACTACACTACGGGCGGCAACAGGTCGCCGTGAGCTACGAGCTGCCGATGAGCGAAATGGTGCTCGATTTTTTCGATCGTCTGAAGTCCCTAACCCGTGGTTATGCATCTATGGACTATAGCTTTCTCCGGTTTCAACGGGCGTCACTGGTGAAGCTCGATATTTTGATCAATGGCGAGCGGGTGGACGCCTTGTCCGCCATCGTTCATCAGCATCAAGCCCAGCGGCGCGGCCGGGAGCTTGCCGAAAAGATGCGGGAATTGATCCCGCGGCAAATGTTTGAGGTCGCGATACAAGCGGCGATAGGGGCGCAAATCGTGGCGCGGGAGACGGTAAAACCGTTGCGAAAAAACGTTACTGCGAAATGTTACGGAGGCGATGTGACTCGAAAACGGAAACTTCTAGAAAAACAAAAAGCCGGCAAGCGGCGCATGAAACAAGTAGGAACGGTCGAGATCCCGCAGGAAGCCTTTATGGCCGTGTTGACAGTGGGTAAGGCGAAATGAACGTCGATTTCGCGTTGGTCATGGTGGTGTTGGTATTCGTCAGCGGACTTTGCTGGCTAGCCGATGCCGTGTTTTTCGCGCCGCGCCGCGATCCGGCCGCCAAGCTCCCGGTCATGACGGACTACGCGCGCTCCTTGTTCCCGATTTTCCTCATCGTGCTGCTCCTGCGGTCGTTTCTGGTCGAGCCTTTTCGCATTCCCTCGGGCTCCATGATGCCAACCCTCTTGATCGGAGATTATATTCTCGTCAACAAGTATGTTTATGGCTTTAGGCTCCCGGTGCTCAATACGAAAGTCATAACATTGAGCGCGCCCGAACGCGGTGATGTCGTCGTATTTCGATACCCGGAAGATCCCTCGACTCCGTTTATCAAGCGCGTGGTAGGTTTGCCCGGGGACCGCATTGCTTACCACGACAAGGCGCTGTGGATTAACGACGAACGGATTTCGCAAACGCGCTTGGGTCCCTATGAGGGCGTAGGCGCTGGTACCTCGATGACCGGGGCGGCTTTAATCGACGAAGATCTCTATGATGTCAAGCATGCTATTCTCGTCGAACCCGAACGCCCATCATTGGAGACCGAGACGGTGGTGCCCGATGACCATTATTTCGTGATGGGGGATAACCGTGACAACAGCAAGGACAGCCGCTACTGGGGCACCGTGCCCGATGATCACCTCATCGGGAAGGCATTTATGATCTGGATGAACTGGGACAGTCAGAACGGGGGGATCGATTGGCAGCGCCTTGGCCGTTCGATTCGTTAACGCACTAGCATTAAGGAGAACGTCATGAAGCATGACAACATACCGGCAAAGCAGCGGGGACTCACCCTCTGGGGGCTTTTGATGGGTGGCACGCTCCTCGGATTCGCGGCGCTGACCCTGATGAAGCTGTTTCCGCTCTACAACCAAAGTTTCAAGGTGCGTGCCGCCATGCAAGCCGTGGCCGGTATGCCGGAGATCGGGCAGAAAGGCGTGCAGGAGATCAGGGCCTTAATCGAGCGTAATTTCGACGTCTCCGATGTGGACACGATTGCCGGCAGTGATCTCCAGAAGTATTTGAAGGTCGTAGCTAACCCCGACGGCAAAGGCCGTCTCATGACCATGACTTATGAGGATCGCGGACCGCTCTTCGGTGATTTGGATGTCGTCTTGAAGTTCAATGAAAGCATCGCCATCCCAGGCATGGGTATCGAGTGACAGCGACTTCAGAGATTAGCGAGTCGCTCGGGTATGGTTTTAAAACCAAATGCTTACTAACGTCCGCCCTTACTCACAGCAGCGCGGGGGAAAACAACAACGAACGGCTGGAATTCCTCGGTGACGCCGTGCTCGATCTGGTGGTTGCGGAAGCGCTTTTCGAGCGTTTCCCGTACGCGCAAGAAGGTGAGTTGAGCCGCTTGCGTTCGACACTCGTCAACCGGGAAACGCTGGCCGTGGTGGCGCGTGATCTCGACCTGGCAGCCCATCTCACCTTGGGCCAAGGCGAGAAAAAAAGCGGCGGGATGCAGCGTGAATCGATCCTCGCAAACGCGCTCGAAGCGATTATCGGCGCCATCTATCTCGATGGGGGACTGGCGGTCTGTCGCGAGCGGGTGCTGGTTTGGTTCTCATCGATGCTGGATCGAACCCTGCCCGAGGCGATCGGTAAGGATCCGAAAACTGAGCTGCAGGAGATTCTGCAAGCACGCCGGCTTCCGCTTCCCAGCTACGCGGTGGCCCGAGTTGCCGGTAAACCCCACAACCAGCTTTTTACCGTCACCTGCCAGTGCGCGGCATTGCCCTCGCCGGTGTCGGCGCAAGGCCCGAGCCGTCGGCGCGCGGAGCAGGCGGCAGCGGAGCAAGCCCTGCGGCTACTGCGCGAGGCGAGGGATTCCTGATCGCTAATGACCCTTGCTAGCCCCGTGAGCCGATGCGGAATGGTTGCCATCGTCGGGCGTCCTAACGTCGGCAAATCAACGTTTCTCAACCGCGTGATCGGACAAAAGCTCAGCATCACCTCGCGCAAGCCTAAGACGACCCGTTATCAGATCCTGGGCATTAAGACAGAAGGGGTCCATCAGATCGTGTTCGTGGATACGCCTGGCCTGCATCGAGGGCGGCATGGGGCGCTCGATCGCGCTTTAAATCGGGAGGCCATCAAGGCGATTGCACAGGTCGATGTTATCCTATTCATGGTGGAAGCGTTGCGCTGGACGGAGGATGATCAGTACGCCTTGAACTGTATAAAGCCGGCCGCGTGTCCGGTCTTGGTTGCAGTTAATAAAGTCGACACCGTCGCGGATAAATCCCAACTTTTGCCTTACCTCAGCGAAGTCAGCGGATTCATGGATCTCGCCGAAATCGTTCCGCTATCGAGCTCCACCGGTGACAACATCGCCGCATTGGAGGAGGCATTGAAGTCCAGGCTTCCCGAGGGGCCCGCTATATTTCCCGCAGACGAACTGACCGATCGCGGCGAGCGGTTTTTCGCCGCCGAGCTGATCCGAGAGCAGTTGCTGCGCAGGCTCGGGGCGGAGGTGCCGCACCGCTTGACCGTAATGATAGACGAGTTCGTCTCGAAACCGCACATAACATGTATCGATGCCACGATTTGGGTAGAGCGGCCGGGTCAAAAGCGAATCGTCGTCGGCGCGCATGGGGCGGTGCTGAAAGCCGCGGGTCAACATGCACGATTGGAGATGGAGCGCTTGTTCGGCAGCCGGGTTTTTCTGCGGACTTGGGTCAAGGTCAAGGAAAGGTGGTCCGATGATATTCGGGCGTTGGGCCAGCTAGGGATTCACGATTAAACCAATGATGTGGCTTGTGGCTCAATAGGGGTGGCCGATGCGTGTTGACCTGCACAGCGCGTTTGTCCTGCACCAGCGTTCGTATCGAGAGACGAGCTTACTTTTAGAAATTTTCTCCTCGCGCTCAGGAAGGGTCGGATTAATCGCGAAGGGCGCAAACCGGCAGCGTTCGGCGTTCCGCGGCGCTCTGCAATTCTTCAGGCCGCTCCTTCTGGCCTGGGCGGGACGGGGGGATCTGGCGACGCTCGTCGGCGCCGAGATCGACGGACCCTTCTCCGCCTTGAGCGGCCGCGCGCTCTTAAGCGCTTTCTATCTCAACGAACTCTTGATGCGGGTATTGCATCGGGACGATCCGCATCCGGCGCTCTTCGCGGCCTATCGGCAAGCCTTGGAAACCCTCGCGCAAGCCGGGAACGAGGAGCCGGCCTTGCGCTTGTTCGAGAAACGTCTGCTCGAAGACATCGGCTATGGTCTCAGTCTGAGCTTTGATGTGGATGCCAATGCCCCCGTTGAACCTGAGCGCGATTATTACTATCAAAGCGATAAAGGTCCCTGGCGTGATCCACCCGCGCACATCGACACCGTTAAGGTACAGGGGCGCACCTTGATCGCCTTAGCCGCCGCGCTCGTCCATGAACCTGAAGTACTCAGTGAGTCGAAGCGGTTGATGCGATTTGTCCTTGCTTCCCATATCGGCGGCCGGCCGTTGGCCAGCCGGCAATTGTTCAGTTAGAGCGTCGAGATCAATGGTTACACGAGGACCGATTCTGCTTGGAGTCAACATCGACCACGTGGCGACGTTAAGGCAAGCGCGGGGGACCCGCTACCCCGATCCCGTTCAAGCCGCCATGGAAGCGCAGCACGCCGGAGCGGACGCCATCACGATACATTTGCGTGAGGACCGGCGCCATATACAGGAGCGCGATGTCGAACTGCTCGCCGCCGTGCTTCAAGTGCGCATGAACCTCGAGATGGCGGTGACCGATGCTATGCTCGCGTTGGCCGAGCGGATCCGTCCGGCGGACTGTTGTTTTGTGCCCGAAAGACGACAGGAATTGACCACCGAAGGAGGGTTGGATGTCGCGGCACAACTCGACGCGATTTCAGGGGCATGCAAGCGTCTCGAGGGTGTGGGCGCCCGCGCGTCGCTGTTTATCGACCCCGACCCGCGCCAAATCGAAGCCGCCCGCGAGGCGGGCGCCAACGCCATCGAAATCCACACCGGACGCTATGCGGACGCGGCGGATCCCGGCGCGCGGGAACGCGAGCTCCAGCGTATCGTTGCGGCGGTTCGGATGGCCGCAAGTCAGGGGTTGCGAGTCCATGCCGGACATGGGCTCAATTATCAGAACGTTGGCCCGATTGCGGCTATAGCCGAGGTAGAGGAGCTCAATATTGGGCACGCGATCGTCGCGCGCGCGGTGTTCAGCGGTCTCGCGGAGGCGGTGCGTGAGATGAAAAGGCTGATGCTGGAAGCCCGGCGATGATCCATGGGATCGGCGTCGACATCGTCAAGGTCGAGCGCATGCGCGCGGGCTTACAGCGTTTCGGGCGCAGGTTTTCACGCCGGATCCTCACCCCTCAAGAGCACGCCGAGTTCGAATCCCGTCGCTGCCCGCCGCGGTTTCTCGCGAGCCGTTTCGCGGCAAAAGAGGCTTGTTCGAAAGCCCTCGGCACCGGATTCCGAGACGGTCTCACACTCCACACCCTAAGTGTCAGCAACGACCCGCTGGGCCGGCCGCTGATGATTTGCGCGGGCCGTGCGGCCGAGATCATCGAAGAGTTTAATATTGGCAGTATCCACCTGTCGCTTAGCGATGAAATCGATTTTGCCGTGGCCTTCGTGGTTTTGGAGGCCCGGGACACCGGCGACCGGTAAATACTGCTGAAACAGCGCCGATGGCATGCACGCTACTAGCGAAGAGCGGCTTCGTATAATCCTTAGCGCCCGGCTCGCGATGCGAGCGATCCCTTAGCTTAACTCTTCCGGGATTGACGGCGGGTTAGTTACGGCGACCCGGTCTTCTCGGCGAGCGTAACCCTCGGGTTCGGGCGCGCTGGCCGGCAGCGGCGGGCTTGCGTCTAATCCGGCCGGACGCTCGGGCAACGGGCCCATCGCGTCGTTGGTATCGCTCGGGCGCCCGCCGTCCTCGCTCGGGGTAGAGACGGGTTGGCCATCGGCCGCTCCACCATACCGTGAGCCCGTTCCTCGTGGGGAACGGCGCCCGCCATGACCACCACGGCGGCCGGAGCGAGAGCGGCCCCGTGGCCGCTGCGAGATAGGCTGCTCGCCGACGGCCGCGCCTGGGGTTTCGTTTGCTACCACAGGGGCCGGCGCGTCAGCGGGCGCTTCAGAAGCCGCCGCGGAAGTATCCTCAAGGGCCCCTGGGGCTGGCCCACGCGCCGGTGATCTCTGCTGCCGGCCGCGGCCGCCTCGGGAAGATCGCCCGCCGCGCCGGCGCGGTGGCCGGTCGCCACCCGTAGGGGGCTGTTGCTGTGGGGGTGGTGTGGGCGCTCCGATCCCGTCCGTATCCGGTTGGACCGACTGTGGTTCCTCTCTCTCGTCACCGAACATAGTCGATATAAACCTGCGGATGAATCCCGGGTGCGACGGTGTGGTTGGCAGCAGAGGCTCGCTGCGGATCTGGGGTGCTAGTATATCCCTCAAGACCTCCTTGACAGCAGGTTCTTCTTGCGGCCGTTTATCTGTGGTTCCCATGTCCCCGGCGTCCACCGCCGGCGCAGGTATCAGGCTATAGCTAGGATCGGCGGCACCGTGAAGATCATGCTGGCGGATGCGCTTAAGCTCGTAGTGAGGCGTTTCGAGGATGGGATTCGGAATAACAACGACGCCAATCTGTTGCCGAGTTTCAATACCGCTAATTTCCTGGCGCTTCTCATTGACCAGAAAGGTCGCGACGTCCACCGGCAAATGCACGACGATTTTGGCGGTCGATTCCTTCATCGCCTCTTCTTCCATGACGCGTAACACTGAAAGCGCGAGCGATTCGACACCGCGAATGCTGCCTAAACCGCTGCACCGCGGACACACGATATGGCTAAACTCATCGAGGGAAGGCCTAAGACGTTGCCGCGACATCTCAAGGAGCCCGAATCTCGAAATGCGGCCTAACTGCACGCGAGCCCGATCCATCTTAAGGGCTTCCTGTAGGCGATTTTCGACCTGGCGTTGATTCTTTTGATTCTCCATATCGATAAAATCAATCACGATCAAGCCCCCGAGATCACGCAACCGCAGTTGGCGCGCGACTTCTTCGGCGGCCTCCACGTTCGTATTGAACGCGGTCTCTTCGATATCGCCGCCTCGCGTAGCACGGGCCGAGTTGATATCGATAGTGATCAAAGCCTCGGTGGGTTCGATGACCAGCGAACCGCCCGAGGGAAGCTCGATCTTGCGGGCAAAGGCAGATTCAATCTGGCTTTCGATCTGATAGCGAGTGAAAAGCGGGACACCATCTTGATATAGCTTGAGTTTGTTGAGGTTTTGCGGCATCACCTGCTGCATGAAATCGCGGGCCTTTTCGCATAAGCCCGGGTCGTCGATGAGGATCTCGGCGATGTCATTACGCAGGTAATCGCGGATCGCGCGGATTATTACGTCCCGATCCTGATAAATCAGAAAGGGGGCCGGGCGGTCTTTCGATACCTCCTCGATCGCGCTCCACAAGTGCAGCAGATAGTCGAGGTCCCACTGCAACTCCTCGGCCGCTTTGCCCATACCGGCGGTGCGGAGGATAAGTCCCATGCTTTCGGGGATATTGAGGCCGCTCATGGCGTCCCGCGCCTCCTCGCGTTCCAGGCCTTCGATCTGCCGCGAGACACCCCCGGCGCGCGGGTTATTGGGCATCAATACGAGATAGCGTCCGGGAATACTAATGAAGGTGCTAAGCGACGCGCCTTTGGTACCGCGCTCGTCTTTCTCGACTTGTACAGTTAATTCTTGCCCATCCCTAAGCACCTCCCGGATGTTGACACGCGCTCCGCCGCGCGGCGATTCGACAAATAAGGACCGTGCAACCTCCTTCAACGGCAAGAATCCATGCCGTCCGGCGCCATAATCGACGAAGGCCGCTTCGAGGCTCGGTTCGATGCGTACGACCTTCCCCTTATAAATATTCGATTTTCTTTGTTCGCGGCCGGTAGCCTCTATATCAAGGTCGTAAAGGCGTTGTCCGTCCACAAGGGCGACACGCAACTCCTCCGGTTGAGTTGCATTGATAAGCATTCTTTTCATTTCTGCATATTCCTGTCAGGCGCCTAGGTAATGAACGGGAGGCGCCCCGGTAAAAATTCACTATTTCCATAGCCGGTATGAGTGACATTATCACGAGGTGATTGGCCGCGGCCGACAGTCGCTATGATGCCCTGGTAATTATCTTAGGGTTCAGAAGGGGTGTAAGCCTCGCTTCGAGGCTAGTAACTCCGGACGAACCTGTAATTAAGCAAAGTACCCCGCGATCGCGATTAACCAAGCGCCCCCAGGGGCGAATCCACGCTCGGCATGAAGCTGCCCGCTTGCGTATTACGCGATAGGCTACGAATTCCTGGTAAGCTCGATAGCGCGTTTGCGCCTCCGACAGACTTACCGCAAGCTACTATACCAACGATAGAGCAATGCAGCAATCGGGCACTAATTTCAACGAGCATGGGACTAAAAATAGGGATGCGCCGGACCATGGTAAAAGTTCCAGCACGCCAAATTATTGTCGATTTAGAGCATGACGGGCGTCGCATCGACAATTTTTTGGCCTGGACGCTCAAGGGGATCCCTCGGGACCGGATCTACCGGATGCTGAGAAGCGGCGAAGTCCGTGTGAACGGTGGCCGTATTCGGCAGGACTATCGCTTAACCACCGGCGAGGTGCTGCGTCTGCCACCCGTGCGCGTGATCCCGAACGAGGGTACGGGGCCTCCGGAAAGTCTACGGGCGATGGTACGCGCTAGTGTGCTTTATGAAGACCCGGAGCTTCTGGTGCTGAACAAACCGGCGCGAATCGCTGTCCATGGAGGAGTGGGGATCCAGCATGGGCTGATCGAAGTTTTACGCGATCTTAGACCCGATGCGCCCTATATAGAGCTCGTGCATCGGCTCGATCGCGGAACTTCGGGGTGCCTGATGATCGCGAAACGGCCGCGATTCCTGCGGGCGATGCACGACCTTTTTCGGTCAGGCGCGATTGCGAAGACTTACCTTGGTCTGGTCAGTGGTCATTGGCCGGTTAGTGCAGGGGTCATTAAAACCGGTCTAAAGAAAAACGGGGTACGCTCGTCCGAGCGCAGGGTGTGCGTGACCGACGACGGCAAATTTGCCGAGACACATATCGAGCCGATCGAGCAATTCGAAAACGCCAGCTTGGTACAGGTCCAGCTTAAGACCGGTAGAACGCATCAAATCCGGGTCCACACGGCCTTCGCCGGCCATCCGCTGGCCGGCGATGACAAATACGGCGATAAGGATTTCAACCGAGCGATGCGACATCACGGTTTACGGGACTTGTTTTTGCATTCTTACCGTATCGAGTTCGCGGCGCCGGACTCCGGAGAGCGAATATCCGTGAAAGCGCCATTGCCGGCGGGATTGTTGTCAGTTCTCGAGTCATTGCGGCAGGACCCGAGTCACGAGGTGAGCACCGAGTCCGCGGTCCGTCACTGGCGGTTGCCATAGCCAACTAATTTAAGATAGGTTAGTGAAATGGATCAGACTGAGGTTAAAGAGCAGCCTGGGAATTGGGAACACGCGCTTATCCGCGATCTCGCGTTAGCGGCGATCACGGAGCAGCGGCGCGCGCGGCGGTGGAGTATCTTGTTCAGGTCGTTCGCGGTTATTTACGTGCTGGTCTTGTCGGCGTTCTACCTTTCAAGCCAATGGGAAGGAGGTTCCCTGTCCTCCGAAACTCATACCGCCTTGGTGGACGTTGACGGAGTCATCGGATCGGATCCGCAGGCCAGCGCGGACAGTGTGATCACCGGCCTGCGCGCTGCCTTTAAGAACGATAAGACCAAAGCCGTCATCATGCGTATCAATAGTCCCGGCGGTAGCGCCGTGCACGCGGGTTATATCAACGATGAGATGTTTCGTTTGCGGGCGCTGCATCCGAAACTTCCGGTGTACGCGGTAATCACGGATATCTGCGCCTCGGGTGGCTATTACATTGCCGTGGCGGCGAATAAAATTTATGCCAACAAGGCGAGCTTGGTCGGATCGATCGGGGTAGCGATGGACGGTTTTGGGTTTGTCGGTACCTTAGAGCGTCTCGGCATCGAGCGCCGGTTACATACGGCCGGCACGCACAAAGGGTTTCTCGATCCATTCTCACCCGCTAACCCGGAGGATTCCAAACATCTCCAGGCAGTATTGGATCGGGTCCATCAGCAGTTTATCGATATCGTGAAAAAAGGCCGCGGCGACCGTTTGAAATCTGATCCCGCGCTGTTCACGGGGCTCGTGTGGAGCGGTGAGCAGAGCCTCGATCTAGGGCTCGTCGACGCCTTAGGCAGTAGCGGTTTCGTGGCGCGCGAGGTTATCGGAGTTGAGAATATCGTCGATTTTACTCATCGCGAGCATTACTTTGATCGTTGGGCCAAGCGCTTGGGCGCGAGCGCGGCGCGGGTATTCATGAGCCCGATTCCAACGTTGCGGTAGCGGCGCACTTAACCACCCTCGGGCGCGAGGACATCAATCCCCTCGTTGCGCAGCATGCCGACCAGATGAATAAGCGGTAGGCCGATGAGCGCGGTCGGATCCTCGCCTTCCATCTTATCCACCAATGCGATGCCGAGGCCCTCTGATCTGAAACCGCCGGTACAGCCGAAGGCTTGTTCGGCCGCGAGATAACGTCGTATCTGATCCTCGCGCAAGGTGCGGAAATGCACATCAAAGGGGATGCAGGCGATTTGCATACGCCGGGTCTCGGTGTTTAATAAAGCCAATCCTGTCAAGAAACGCACACAGCGTCCGCTCAGCGCTAAAAGCTGCTCGCACGCTGCCGCGAAGTGGCCCGGTTTCCCTAGCAAACGGCCGCCGCAGACGGCGACCTGATCGGACCCGATAATCAATGCCTTGGGATAATGCGGTAGGACCGCTTCCGCTTTTATCCTTGCAAGCCGTAACGCCAGATCGCTCGGATCCTCGCCCGTCGCGGGGAATTCATCCACATCGGGGATGCGGATGGAAAAGGGCAAGCCGAGGCGCTGCAGCAGAGCCTTCCGGTAAGGTGACGACGATGCTAAGACCAAGGACCGAGGATGAGTTTCCGTCACATTAGAATCGGGCATCGGCGTTATATCCAGATCGATCGGTCACACCGCAGGCACTTGTTGCGTAAGGCAGTGAAAAGCGCCCAATCCCCAAACGAGATCGGTGCAATCGATGCCTATGATCTCACGCCGGGGGAAGCAGGATTGAATGATGTCCGTCGCCGCGGCATCCATCGGATCGTTAAAAAACGGCACTAACACCACCCGGTTGGCGATGTAAAAGTTCGCATAGCTGGCCGGCAAACGCGTGCCGTCATAATAAACCGGGGCAGGCATCGGTAAGGTTTTGATAGTCAGCGGCCGGCCGTCGATGCCCGTCATCGATCTCAGCCGCAACAGATTGTCCTCGAGCGGAGCGAAGTTATCGTCATCCGGATCTTTTTCGACGACCGTGACGACCGTATCGGCGGATACAAAGCGAGTGAGATCATCCACATGACCATCGGTATCATCGCCGAGGATCCCCTCGCCCAACCACAGTACTTTCTCGATGCCCAGAAACTCGCGCAGTCGCCACTCGATCTCGGCGCGGTTCAGATGCGGATTGCGATTGGGGTTAAGCAGGCATTGCTCGGTCGTCAGCGCCAGTCCCGCGCCGTTCACGTCGATCGAACCTCCTTCCAATATAAAATCGGCTTTATAACAGGGGACGGCGAGTGCCTCGGCCATCCGCGCCGGGATGGCGTTGTCCAGATCGTAAGGCGGATATTTTTCTCCCCAGGCATTGTATTCGAAGTCAATCGCGGCAAGCTTGTCGCCGCCTGGACGGGTCACGAACACCGCGCCGTAGTCTCGGCACCAGGCATCGTTGGTAGGAAAGCGATGAAGTTCGATGGCGCCTGAGACCCCCGCGCACAGTGAGCGCACGTGCCGTTCGTGGGATTCGTCGAGCACGTTGATGTGCACCGTCTCGCTGCGCACGAGCGCCTTCACCATCTTGACGATGATGGGCCCAATGGCTGTGAATTTCCCCGGCCAGCTCTCGCGCTTATGGGGCCACGACATCCAAGTGGCTTGGTGGGGCGCCCATTCCGCGGGCATGCGAAAGCCTCCTGCGGACGGTGACGCGTCTGGGACCGACATCGCTTGTATTAGGAGCTGTCACCTGGGTCGTTTTGCATGCCGATTTCCGGTCTCTCGTGTTCCTTGGACACGCGCCTGAAATGCCGGTACATAATAGCAACGCGAGGCAGCGAAGAAAACTCGGCGGAAGCGGAAAGGTTACGGTGAAAGCGTTAGTGCTCGTAGCGGTAAACGACATGATATTCCGCGTGAT
>JBIMKC010000011.1:27253-28751 GCA_043673925.1 Chromatiales bacterium
TTACGGTGAAAGCGTTAGTGCTCGTAGCGGTAAACGACATGATATTCCGCGTGATCTCGGATGCCGGACAGCATGTAGGCAACTTGAAGAAAATCCGGGGCGTATGGAAATTCAAGGCCATCGGATACGACAGCAGCGGTCTTGTGATCCCGGGTGGCGGGCCGCTCACGGACCGGCATAATACGGTGTTCGACAGTCCGGACCCGAATCTCCTTACCTCGCGACTTCTGGGGTGAGGTTCTGACTGACCCTTCTTCCGAGACCGCCAGCACGCTGGCGACAAAGTTGAGTATACTAGTCAACGATGTCTACCATCCTCCAATCCGTCGGCGGAACGCATGACGGCGTTACGATCACGGATGCCTTGCATCGGCCGCTGCGGGATCTGCGGATCTCGGTCACCGACCGTTGCAACTTCCGTTGCCCGTACTGCATGCCCAAGGAGGTGTTTGGGCGGGATTGGGCGTTCCTACCGCGCGCGGAGCTATTGAGCTTTGAAGAAATCGTCCGCCTGGCGCGGGTCTTTGTTGCCCTTGGAATCGAGAAGATCCGGATCACGGGAGGCGAGCCCCTATTACGCCGTGATCTGCCGAAGCTCATCGCGCGGATTGCGCGTATCGAGGGTGCCCACGACCTGACACTCACAACCAATGGCGTGTTGCTGTCGCGCATGGCGGACGACTTGAAGCAGGCGGGGTTGCAGCGATTGACCGTGAGCCTAGACGCCATCGATGAAGCAGTCTTTCGGGCGATGAGCGATGTCAACATCGCGGCGGCCCGGGTACTGGACGGAATCGACGCCGCGGTCGCGGCCGGTTTGCATCCGATCAAGGTCAACATGGTGGTCAAACGCGGGATGAATGACCATTGCATCGGCGCTATGGCCGGGCACTTCCGCCATACGGGCCATATCCTGCGGTTTATCGAATACATGGATGTCGGCGATAGCAATGGCTGGCGCATGCAGGACGTGGTCACGGCCCGCGAGATCATCGGCGCCATTGAAAAGGAGTGGCCCCTCGAACCCCTCGAGCGGAACTACGCGGGCGAAGTAGCTACCCGCTATCGCTATCGTGACGGAGGAGGGGAAATCGGGATGATCGCTTCGGTAACCCAGCCCTTCTGCCGGGGATGCACGCGCAGCCGGATCACGGCCGACGGAACGTTCTACACGTGCTTATTCGCCACGCGCGGGCACGATCTCCGTCAACTATTGCGCCAGGGCGCGAGCGACGGCGAGATAGGCACGTTTATTTCCTCCGTGTGGCGGGGACGCAGCGATCGCTATTCCGAGATCCGCCGCGGGGCCGGCATCGGTTTACCCAAGGTCGAGATGTCGCGAGTCGGCGGGTGATTACAAGCAAGCGGAAAAAAGGATACCTGCGGGGCTGCCCGCCTGCCCATGGCGCGCGCGATCTGGGCTTACCGCTAGGGATCGCATTAGGGTTAAAGGGGCCAAGCTAGATATATTTCCACTCGAATATATTCGAGCCTAGCC
>JBIMKC010000012.1:0-8844 GCA_043673925.1 Chromatiales bacterium
AATAATGCTCAATGGAATGCAAAAACCGCTTGACTGGAAACACGGTTGCTCTCCCGGAGGGAGAGGGAGAAAAGACAATGCCTGTCCAGGAAGGACGAAACCTTGGAGATGTAACCCGAAATTTCAAATGTGTTTGGCTAGCCTTGCATGAAAATCACTAAGACAGAGGCCGAATGGCGCTCGCTGCTCAGCGACGAGCAGTACACCATTTGCCGTGCCCACGGGACCGAAGCGCCGTTTTCGGGCGCCTACCATGCCTGCAAGGAGCCCGGCATGTATCGCTGCGTATGCTGTGGCGCGCGGCTCTTCGATTCCAAGACCAAATTCGATTCGGGCACCGGTTGGCCGAGCTTTTGGTCGCCCGCCCAGGAAGACAGCGTGAGCGCCGTAACCGACGCTAGCCACGGCATGCGGCGCACCGAGGTTCTGTGCGGCATCTGCGACGCCCACCTCGGCCATGTCTTTACCGATGGCCCGGCGCCGACGGGAATGCGTTACTGTATTAACTCCGCGGCCTTGCGGCTCGACCAGGACTCGGAGTAGATCGAGACGCGCCGAGGATTCAGAGCTTGTGAAGAAATCGTAGCGAGCACGCACGCCCGCGAGGCGCGCGGCGCGCAGGACCGTTTCGTCGGGAGCGAAACGGCGCGTATGCCCCGAAGGGGCGAGCCTCAAGGACGACGCGAGCAACCGCAGGTGGAAATACATGAGGATTCCGAGCACCGCGCAACGATGCGGGCGGGTTGCGCAGTAGATCTATTCACAAGCTCTCAGTAGCCCGAGTGAGTATCGATGCGGTGGGGCATAGGCTGCCCGCGCGCGGCGGCGTTGAGCAAGGCGGCCAAATGGACGGAGCGCGCGATCTCCGTTTCCTCTGACCAGCCCGCCCGATGGGGGCTCATGACGACGTTATCCAGATCCTGGAACGGGAAGCTCGACGGGGCGGCCGCGACACCGAGCTCCCGCTCGGCCTCGGTAGGATAACGGTACCACACGTCGAGTCCCGCCGCGAACAGCCTCCTCGCCTTAAGTGCACGATACAGAGCGTCTTCTTGCACGATTCGGCCGCGAGCGACGTTGACCAGCACCGCATCGGGCGGGAGCAACGCTAGCTCCTTCTCGCCGATCAACCCGTCCGTGTGCGGGGTGTGAGGCACACAGAGGATAAGCGCGTGAGCGTTCGGCAGGAGGCTCGGCAGCGCCTCCGGAGCGTAGACCTCATCGGGAGGCGCGGGTTCGGGGTGCCGACGCGTCGCCATCACATGCATGCCGAAGGTGCGGCAGGTGCTCGCCACACGGCGTCCCACGCGTCCATAGCCGAGGATGAGCGCGGTTTTACCCTCGAGAGCCACACCGCCCGGCGTATCCGGGAAGGGCGAAGCCCAGCGGTGCCGGCGGAAATTACGGTCAAACGGCACGATCATCTTGGCCGCCGCGAGCAACAACGCGATCGCCATCTCCGCGGTAGGCCCTACGTTATAGTGCAGGCTATGGACGGGAATGCCGGGGAAGGTCTGCATGAGATCCAGGGTCTCGATCGGGACGCCCGCCCACGGAACGATCAGCGCACGCAGCTTCGGGCTCGCCGTGATATCCGCGCGGCTTGGAAATCCGTGGACGAGGATTTCGAAATCGGCCGGCCGCGGCGGAACATCTGCAACGGTCAACTGGATTTCCGGGTGCAGGCGCTCGCGCAGCGCGGCGAGATGTGCGGGTTTGGGTCCGTACTGAATATGTACTTTCACGGGCGTTGCCAACATTACATACTAAATCAGGATCTGGAATTCGGGGATGTTGTTGAGCATAATGTGCGTCGACCGCCGGTGTAGGTGGTTAGAGACCTACACCGCGCGAGACGATTCGTGGGAAGTCGAAACCTGAGAGCATGTGGACGGATCGTCGCGAGCAGCGCCAGGAGCCGCGGAGCGAGCGGCGAGACATATCAACTAAATAGGGCGAGGAGCGATTTAACAAGTCATGGTTGTTGCGATTGTGTTGGTGTTGATGGTCGTTGCCTCCGTCCTGTTTCATTTCCTAAGCCCGTGGTATTTCACACCGATCGCCTCCAACTGGGGCATGATCGACGACACAGTAACGATCACGTTCTGGGTCACGGGGTTTGTCTTCGTCGCGATCAATCTTTTTATGGCCTATGCCGTTTTCCGCTACCGTTACCAGAAGGGAAGACGGGCGGCATATGAACCCGAGAACAAGAAGCTGGAGTGGTGGCTCATCGGATTGACCACGCTAGGCGTCGTCGCCATGTTGGCACCCGGCTTGTTTGTATGGGCGAAATTCGTCCAGGTCCCGAATGAAGCGTCGGTGATTGAGGCGATTGGCCAGCAGTGGCACTGGAGCTTTCGCTTTCCCGGGAAGGATGGCGTGCTGGGCACGGTCGATCCCAAATACGTTAGCGTTGAAAACCCTTTTGGTATAAATCCGGACGACCCCAGTGGACAGGACGATGTGCTGATAGCCAGCAACGAGCTACACCTCCCTATCGACAAGCCGGTCAAGGTGTTGCTCCGCTCCACGGACGTTCTGCATAACTTTGCAGTGCCACAGTTCCGGGTCAAAATGGATCTGGTGCCGGGCATGGTCCCCTATATGTGGTTCACCCCCACCCGGACCGGGAAATTTGAGATCCTCTGTGAAGAATTATGTGGCATTGGACATTTCGCCATGCGCGGCAGCGTCGTGGTAGAGGAACAGACCGCGTTTCATACGTGGTTAAGCAGCCACCCGACGTTCGCGCAATCCTCCTCTCGCGGAGCCGGCGATGCGCTAGCGGGCGATCCACTCTATGCTGCGTGTGCGGCCTGTCATGGCCCGCAAGGAGAGGGTAATCTTGCGCTGAATGCGCCGAAATTGAGCGGACTGGAAGACTGGTACATGAAACGGCAATTGAAATATTTCAAGCAAGGTGCGCGGGGTACACACGACAAGGATGTGTTCGGTAAAATGATGGCGCCGATGGCGGCGACGCTGGTCGATGACGTCGCCATAGAGAATGTCGTCGCTTATATCAAGACGCTGCCCGATAATCCCGCCCCCGCCACGGTAAACGGAGATGCAGCAAAAGGTAAAAAGATTTATGCGACCTGTGGGGCCTGTCACGGTCCTAATGGGCAGGGCAGATGGTCCGCGAATGCCCCCCGGACGGCGGGTATGAGCGATTGGTATATGGTTACTCAATTGAAAAATTTCAAACAAGGTATACGCGGCGCCCACCCACAAGACATGTACGGTCCGCAGATGGGCCTCATGGCCGACATTCTGGTTGACGATCAGGCAATCAATGACCTCGTTGCTTACATCAATACCTTGTGATGGCCGGCCCCGCGGTTTGGACTGCGTTGAGTAATGAAGAATTAGCGAAGAGGAAATTCTAATGGCTTACGTCGCACATGACGAATCGGATTACGTCCCACCTGCCGAAGTTGAAGAGGTAGAGCTCTACCATCCGAAAACTTTCATTGGGAAGTACATCTGGAGCCAAGACGCCAAAGTCATCGCCATCCAGTACTCGATCACCGCGATCGCGGTGGGGTTGGTGGCTTTGGTGTTGTCGGGGATCATGCGGTTGCAACTGGGGTACCCGAACACCTTTTCCTTTATCGACCCAAGCAATTACCTGCAGTTTGTCACCATGCACGGCATGATCATGGTCATCTACCTGCTCACCGCGCTGTTCTTAGGGGGTTTTGGCAACTACCTCATCCCGCTGATGGTCGGCGCCCGCGATATGGTTTTCCCCTATGTAAACATGGTGAGTTACTGGGTCTATCTGTTCGCCGTGCTGTTACTGGTGGCGAGCTTCTTCGTGCCCGGTGGGCCCACGGGTTCCGGCTGGACCCTGTACCCGCCCCAGGCCATCCTCGAGGGCACTCCTGGGGCGAGTTGGGGCATTATTTTGATGCTCGTTTCGCTGGCTTTCTTTATCGTCGGTTTCACCATGGGTGGTTTGAACTATGTGGTGACGGTGTTGCAGGCGCGCACCCGGGGAATGACGATGATGCGCCTGCCCTTGACGGTATGGGGCATTTTCATGGCCACTATCCTGGCGCTGTTGGCCTTTCCCGCCTTGTTCGTCAGCTGCATCATGATGACCTTGGACAGCTTGCTGGGTACCAGTTTCTTCATGCCCGCCATCGTTTCGATGGGACAACAGCTTGATTACGGGGGCGGCAGCCCGATTTTGTTTCAACACCTGTTCTGGTTCTTCGGCCATCCCGAGGTCTACATCGTCGCCCTACCCGCCTTCGGCATCGTCTCCGACCTGATCAGTGTGCATGCGAGAAAAAACATCTTCGGCTATCGGATGATGGTGTGGGCGATCCTGGCCATCGGCGTCCTGAGCCTCGTGGTGTGGGCGCACCACATGTACGTGAGCGGCATGAACCCGTACTTCGGCTTCTTTTTCGCCATCACCACGCTAGTCATCGCCATCCCCACCGCCGTCAAGGTCTACAACTGGGTGCTGACGCTGTGGCGCGGTAACATCCACCTCACCGTCCCCATGCTGTTTGCCATCGGCTTCGTCTTCACGTTTATCAACGGCGGGTTATCGGGCCTGTTCCTGGGTAACGTGACCGTGGATCTCCCGCTTTCCGACACCATGTTCGTGGTCGCCCACTTCCATATGGTGATGGCCGTGGCGCCCGTCATGGTTGTGTTCGGGGCGATCTACCACTGGTACCCCAAGATCACCGGGCGCATGCTGAACGATACCCTGGGCAAGTTTCACTTCTGGGCCACCTTCCTCGGGAGCTATGCGATTTACTATCCTATGCACTACCTGGGCATTTTGGGCGTGCCGCGCCGGTATTACGCCATGGGAAACACTGATTTTATTCCCGAATCGGCGCACTCCTTGAACGCCGGTATCACCATCGCGGCATTGATCGTGGGGGCCATCCAAGTGGTGTTTTTGTACAACCTGGTCTGGAGTTATTTCAAAGGCAAGCCATCGGGTGGCAACCCCTGGGGCGCCACCACCCTGGAGTGGCAAACCCCCGATACCCCGCCGAAACACGGCAACTTTGGCCCGACGCTACCGGTGGTCTATCGCTGGGCTTACGACTATAGCGTGCCGGGCGCCGATGAGGACTTCATACCGCAAAACCAGCCGCCGGGTGAGAAAACCAGAGGCCTCGAGGAAACTTAGTCGTGACCATCGCATTGGTGGTTGCGGCCGTAATCATGGCCGCTGTTGGAGGGTGGCTATTGCGGCGAACGCTAAACACCAAGCCCTGGATCGAGCAGCAGGACTCGATCGAAAACGTTCGCGGCGAAGGCGCGTTATCCCTGCCCCCAGCGAAAGTCGGTCTTGGCGTGTTTCTTGCCGTCGCCACGTCTCTGTTTGCGCTCTTTATCAGCGCCTACTTCATGCGCAGGATGGGGGCGGACTGGACTACCTTGGACGATCCCTTGGTGCTGTGGTGGAACACGGCACTGCTGTGCCTAGCGAGTACCTACTTTCAACGGGCACGAACGGCGGCACAACGGGTGCAGATAGACGGCGTGAAAGTCGGCCTGCTTGCCGGAGGCGCTTTCACCTTTGCCTTTTTGGCAGGACAGCTTTGGGCGTGGCGACAACTGAACGCCTCGGGTTTTTATGTAGCGACGAACCCCGCAAGCGATTTCTTTTACCTGCTCACCGCGCTGCACGGCTTGCACCTGTTGGGCGGTCTGTGGGTCTGGGGCAGAACCACCGCCAAGGTGTGGCGCGGCTTTGAAGTGGCGGACGTGCGCTTGAGCGTGGAGCTGTGCACCGTTTACTGGCACTTTCTGCTCGTGGTTTGGCTGATTTTGTTCGGTCTGCTGTTGTCTACGTAACGGGAATCAAAGTATATGACGCAATCTGTGCTGACAAGTACGGGAGCATCCTCTCCTCTGCCTGAAGGCTTGCAAGGCATCGTCGCCGACTGGTCCTCGGACCAGCGGGCGTTTAAGAAGGTCCCCTGGGGCAAGGCCATGATGTGGATCTTCCTCCTCAGCGATACCTTTATCTTCACCTGTTTTTTAACCAGTTATATGACCGTGCGCATGTCCACCACGGTCCCTTGGCCCAATCCCAGTGAAGTCTTCGCGCTGACGATCGCGGGACATCACATCCCCCTCATCCTGATCGCCATCATGACTTTTATCTTGATCAGCAGTAGCGGGACGATGGCCATGGCCGTCAAGTTCGGTTATGAACAAAATAAAAAAATGACCTTTATCTTGTTGGCGGTGACCGCGTTCTTCGGCGCCAGCTTCGTCGGCATGCAGGCCTTTGAGTGGACCAAGCTGATCGTGGAAGAGGGAGTACGCCCCTGGGGCAATCCCATGGGCGCGGCCCAGTTTGGCTCGAGCTTTTTCATGATCACGGGCTTCCATGGCTTTCACGTGTCGGTCGGCGTTATATTCCTGATCATCACGGCGATAAAGGTTTTGCGGGGAGATTTAGATCGCCAGAGGCCCGGTTTTATGACCGGCAGGAAGGGGAACTACGAGATCGTCGAAATCATGGGTCTGTATTGGCACTTCGTCGATCTGGTGTGGGTATTCATCTTTGCGTTCTTTTATCTTTGGTAGGGGATAACATGGCTCACGTAGAAGGACAACAACATCCGATCAGCGTTTATTTGTGGATCTGGGGATTGCTGTTTGTTCTCAGCACCTTCTCTTATCTCGTCGACTACTTTGGCTTTCAGAGTTACCTCAGGTGGTCTCTGATCCTGGTGTTCATGTTGATGAAGGCGGGGCTGATAGTCGCCGTCTTCATGCACATGCGCTGGGAGCGGCTGGCCCTGATGTACGCCATTTTGGTGCCGCCGCTTTGTTTGCTTGTGTTGATAAGCCTCATGGCGGTCGAAGGGGACTACACCTTCATGACCCGGGCCTCGTCCTTCGGGCAGGGATCCGGGATCCCCGCCGAGCATCCGTAGGCCTCATGGGGCAGGATAACGATCGTCGTCTGCCAGGCAGTGGTTTCGTATGATTTGATGGAGGCTGTTGAGTGCCGCGAGCAGATCTGGCAATCGTAATGTCACCCGAGAATCGTCGATGACTTTAATCCCAATGAAGATCGTTGAAAGGACCACACGGTCTCGGCTCGTCCCCTGCCCGGGGGACCCGAGTGCGTGCTAGCGCAAACGCTTTCACTTATGCTTGACCGTTTCGATGCCTTCCCAAAGGGCCGATTAGGATTGGTATGACAGACGACGCCTCGTTTTATGTTCTTGATTGTTTAATCATTCTTTTTCTGATTGTCCTCAACGGCTTTTTCGCGATGTCGGAGCTCGCGCTTGTGTCCTCCCGCAAGCCGCGCTTGAAGACCTTAATGGACGAGGGTCATCGCGGTGCCCGTGTTGCTCTGAATCTCGCGGAAAACCCGGGCCGCTTCCTCTCCACCGTGCAGGTCGGCATTACCCTGATTGCAATTCTGAGCGGCGTCTACGGTGGCGAAGAGTTGGCGCCGCCGCTCGAGCGTTTCCTGGCTGGTTTTGTCCCGATAGCGCCGTTCAGTGAGGCTCTGGCGATTTTTATCATAGTCAGCGGCATTACTTACGCGACAATTATCATCGGTGAGCTCGTGCCGAAACACCTGGGGCTCAAAAACCCAGAACGCATCGCCTCCCTGGTGGCGCCGCTAATGACCTTGATCGCCACGCTGGCCGCTCCGCTGGTCTACGTGATGGAGGGCTCGGCCAAGGGGCTCCTTCGTTTTTTTGGCGTCTCCACGAAGCGCGAGGCCACCGTGACGGAGGCAGAGGTCAAGGACATGATCGCTGAAGGGGTCACGGCGGGCGTGCTCAAGCCCGCAGAAAGGGAGATGATGGCGGGCGTCATGAGGGTGGCCGACTGGCGCGTACAGGCGATCATGACCGCGCGGCCGAATATCGTGTGGATTGACCTTGAAGACAATGCCGAACAAGTCCGCCGTAAGTTCCAGGAGACGGCTTACTCACGCTTGCCGGTAGCACGGAGAAACCTCGATGAAATCGTAGGCGTTGTGCACGCGAAAGACCTATTGAGTCGCGCCCTGGATGGCGAGCCCCTCGATATTGAGGGGGCTCTCAGCCCACCGCTTTTTGTACGCCCCCAGACGCTGGCGATCCAGGTCCTGGACCTATTGAAGACGTCGCCGCTCCACATGGTATTTGTAGCGAATGAGCGCGGGACCGTCGAAGGGCTGGTCACCGCCACGGATATCGTAAAATGGATCATCGGGCACCTCGCCGAGCCCGGCGCGGGAGCCGAGCCCGAGGTCAAGCAGCGCGAGGATGGTTCCTGGCTCATCGGGGGCGATATCCACATCGATATCGTGAAGGATCTCCTCAATTTGCGCGACATCCCTAGCGAACGGGATTTTTACACGCTCGCCGGGTTTATGCTCTCGCATTTTGGCCAGATCCCGGCCGCGGGCGATCGCTTCGAGTGGGGAGGATTCCGCTTCGAAGTGATGGATATGGACGGGCTCCGCATTGACAAGGTCATGATCACCCCATCGGGGCCAATGACCATCGTCCCCGGTGACGCGCCTGACTCTTGATCTGTAGCAACGAAGATGCAAGGAATGTTTGTATTGGCGAATATCGCTGATGAGGGGATACTTCAGGGTCAGACTAGCAATTCCCTTAATCCAGCGCGCAGTCAGGGCTTCGCGCTCGGTTTCGTTGCGTCCTGCGGCGCTGGCGTACCCTCGATGCGTTCCACCACGGGCGCATTCCACGAACCGGTGAGCTTATAACGCCGTTGCCACATCTTGTTGATGTGCTCGGGGATCTCGGTGAAGACCTGCTCGGCCAGGAAGACCGCCGCACCCGCGCCGAGTCCGACCGGGCCGAAGAAGGCGCC
>JBIMKC010000012.1:8944-21200 GCA_043673925.1 Chromatiales bacterium
AAGCGCCGGATCGCATGCATGCTCACGAGCCCAAAGATTCGGCCGACGCCTTGATCGACATCGAGCAACCTACCGTCGGTTATCTTTAGATCGAGTGTCCCGTCGAGCCGGCTCAACTGAAAATCCGCCGGATCGCCCGGCCAGCGCGCGTGGATATCGAACGCCGTGGCGCCTCCTTCGAGTGCGACGGCGTGATACCCGAAGGTCTTGAGCAGCTTGCTCAGATCCTGCGCCCGGACTTTGATCTCGAAACGCGAACCGCGCCCGCTGTCTCCGGTCTGCCAACTACCCGCCGCATCGATGCTGAAGTCGGGCCGCGTGAAGGATACCTTTGGGAGGTTCAAACCCGCGGCGCCGGGGGCGGGCCCGCACCCGCAGAGCGCCCAGTGCGCTCGTGCCATAAGAGAAGTCCTCGCAGGTGATCATGATCGCGGGCAGGTGGCGCGGGTCAATCTCTCCGGGATCTCGCACGCGCGCGCTTGGAACGAGCTTCAGGCGAGTGAAGCTGGCCTCGAGCATTCCCCCTGGATGAGCCTCCCGGTAAGCGGATCGATCCGCGCGCATCCGGTCCATCCGTGTCGATGCGCCAACGGCGGTTTTCCTGCTTTGCCCGCAGGCGCAAGGCTTTAAACACGAAGCCGAGTCCTTCCAGCTTTGCGACCGATACGTCGATACTCAGATCCTCCGGGATCCGAAAGGGTGCGGATCGGCCAGCACCCCATCGCCGCGAAAAGCGCTGCCATTCGGTCACTGATAATTGCTCTAATTGCCCCCCGATCCAGTAGTCAACCCCCGCTATGGAGGCTTGCTCGCCGGGGCCAAAATAAATCCGCGCGCCGGCAATCGGCTGGGCGCCGGCTCGCAGCGCCAACCGCGCCCGCATTCGCTCACCGTAAGCTACGGCGATATCGCTCGTCCCGGAAGCACGCAGTGACGCGGTCAGCGTGAGCGGCGCCGCCGTTGTCGCGGCTTTCCCGAAGGGCGCCGGAAGATTGATGCGCATGCCGGTCAACGGCGAGCGAACCTGCAATTCCGCCGGCCGCGCCGATTCCGGTAGTCTCAACCTGGCCTCCCAGCCGGTCTCCCCGGCGGCCACCCGCAACCGGCCGCGGCTGAAATAATCATGATATTTAGACGGCAATACGGTACGCAGATGCTGCTCGATGTACGGCCAGTCCGCGCGCCCGCGGGCTTTCACCCACTCGCCTCGTTCTCGGGTGCCGCCCTTGGTCTCGAGCAGGATGGCGCGCTCGAAGAGGCGTGCTCGAAGTCCCTCGCTCGACCAAGCGCCGCCCGCGAAGCGCAGCGTGCCCCGGAGATCCGTGAGGGAGTATGGGCCGCTCTTGAGCGTGTTCCCGGGAAAGGTCAAGGCGCCGGCAACCGTGGCTTTTTGCGGATAGAGCGGAATGTCCATATCGAGGACCAGGCGCGCCTCGCCCCCGATCTCGAGGGGCGCAATCCGCCGACCGACACCGGACCGTAACGGGCTATTCGATACGAAGCGCTGCATATCGCTCGCGGTGCCGCTCGCTTGGCCGCGCACGATCACATGGCGTTGGCTGACGCCCAGGTCTGGAATGCTGGCGCTGAAATCGCCTAAGTGCACACCGTAAGTCGTGGCTGCGCGCGAGGATAAGCGCGAGCGCTGCCAGAACCGGCAGTGCGCTTAGAAACGCTTGAAGAACGATGCGGCGGAGCATTCTTAACCGCAAGAAAAATTCCCAGCAACGCGAGCGTCCACGATCCTAAGGGTGAGATAGGATCGGCTCATGCTATAGAAGGACGACATCGTACTGCTCCGGTCCATACATCCCTTCGGCACGGACCGTGATTGGCCTGCCGATGAATCCCTCGAGCTCGGCCACGCCCGCCGATTCCTCATCCAATAGCCTATCGGCGACACAAGGAGAGGCAATCACGAGCAGCTTTTTAGCATCGAATTGGCGTACCTCGCGCAGGATCTCGCGCAAGATCTCGTAACACACGGTCTCGGCGGTCTTGGTCGAACCGCGCCCGCCGCACGTAGGGCAGGGTTCGCACAGCACGTGCTCGAGGCTCTCGCGCGTGCGTTGGCGCGTGATCTGCACCAGCCCGAGCGAGGTGATTTCGCTCACCGCGACGCGCGCATGATCGCGTTCCAGACCCTTCTCAAGCGCCCGCAGCACTTGGCTCTGATGATCCGCGTCCTCCATGTCGATGAAATCCACGATGACGATCCCGCCCAGGTTGCGCAAGCGCAACTGCCGTGCGATCGCCTGCGCGGCTTCGAGGTTGGTCTTGAAGATGGTCTCTTCGAGATTGCGATGCCCGACGAAGGCCCCGGTATTGACATCCACCGTGGTCATGGCCTCGGTCTGATCAAACACCAAATGGCCGCCGGATTTCAGCTCCACGCGCCGTTCCAAGGCCCGCTGGATCTCGCTTTCGACCGAGTAGAGATCCAGGATCGGCCGCTCGCCGCTATAGTGCTCGATGCGATCCACGAGATCGGGAATGTACTGCCGCGCAAACTCGCTGACCCGTTCATAGGTCTCGCGCGAATCGATCCGGATCTTTTCAACCTCAAAGGCAACCAGACTGCGCATGGTTCGCAACACCAGCGGCAGGTCCTCGTATATCACGCCGGGCGCTTTGGCTTCGCCTAGCTGCAACGACAGCGTGGACCAGAGCCGCTGCAAAAACTCCATGTCCATCTGTAGGCTGTCCTCGGCCACGCCCTCGGCGGCGGTCCGGACGATGTAACCGGAAGGTCCGGGGTCAGCTCGGAGATCGCGTCCCGGCACCGGCGATTGCGCCGCCGCGGGAGCCTCCGCGGCCGCCTTGAGGTCGGCATCGTGATTGAGGATCACCTCGCGCAGCCTGGTCCGCTCAAGCTCATCGGCGATCTTCTGCGACACACCGACAGTCGCGCTCCTCGGAAGCAACACCAGGTAGCGCGAGGGAATGCAAAGCCGCGTGGTGAGCCGGGCGCCCTTGCCGATGAGCGGGTCCTTCGTCACCTGGACGACGATCTCATCGCCCTCCCGCAGGAGCCGGTCGATGCCGGTATCGTTGTTCCCCCGCGCGTCGTGCTCGGGCCCGGAATTGAGGATGTCATGGAGATGTAAAAAAGCGCTGCGTTCGAGTCCTATGTCCACGAAGGCTGCTTGCATTCCCGGCAGCACCCGGGAAACGCGCCCCAGGTAGATGTTGCCGACCAAACCCTTTTTCTGGCGGCGCTCGATGATGATTTCTTGCAGCACGCCGTTCTCGACGGCGGCGACGCGCGTCTCTTGGGGCGTCACATTAACTAAATATTCTTCGGCCATCGCCGGTTTAGATCGCTCGCTGGAGGTGGATGGCATTAATCTAAACGAATTCGCTGCGTCTGCCGAGTCTTGTCGCGCGCCCTTGAGTCGCCCGAAAATGCGCTAACATGCTATAAACTGCTACCCTCGTACGATTAACGCCGGAGCGAAACATCCTTCTACTATGTCACCGACCGAATCCACCCTCACCCTCGTCCTGGCGCTCGGGGCCGACACCCGCCTGGCGCCGTTAACCACCGACCGCGCGAAGTCGGCGATCCCCTTCGGCGGCAACTACCGCGTCATCGACTTCACCTTGGCCAATTGCCTGCGTTCCGGGCTTCGGCGCGCGCTGGTATTCACGCAATACCGGTCGCATTCATTGCAGCAGCACCTGCGCGACGGCTGGTCTATCTTCAATCCCGAGCTCGGTGAATTCATCACCTCCATACCGCCGCAGATGATGAGCGACAGCGCCGGCTACGCGGGGGCCATCGATGCGCTGTATCAAAACCTCCACATGGTGGAACGCAGCGCTTCGGATTATGTCTGCGTGCTCTCGGGCGAACATGTCTATCGCATGGACTACGCCGCGCTCATCGACTTTCACGTCGCGCGCAAGGCGGCGGCCACGATCGCGTGTATCCGCCCCGATGACCTGATCTACAAGGATTTTCAATGCCGCGTCGAGGTCGAAGGCGAGGCCGTCGCGGCCTTCGCCGCTCCGGGCCCGCCAGCGCGAGAAAATTCCGTAGCATCAATGGAGGTCTACGTATTCTCGAAGGCGGCGTTCGTGCAAGCGGTCACGGAGATCCGGCGCGCGGCGCCTCCCGGCCCGGTCGATCCCGGATCCGCGCTGATCCCGCATTTCATCCGCCAAGGCGCGCGCGTTGTCCCCTATCACTTTGGCGGGAAAAGCGGACGCGTCACCCAGGACCGTTATTGGCGCCGCATCGAGACTTTGGACGACTACTATGAAGCGAACATGGATCTCCTGCGCCCCGAGCCGCCCATCGACCTTTATCAACGCGACTGGTCGATCCGGACCTACCACGCTCAAAATCCGCCCGCCCGCACGGTGCCCGGCCGTTCCTCCGCCGAAGGTGTGTGCATTAATTCCATCGTCGCGAGCGGCACGGTGATCGCCGGTGGCGGCGTCAACCACAGCATTCTGTTCCCTCGCGTCACGGTTGAAGACGGCGCGACGGTCGAAGACTGTATCCTCTTGGCCGGCGTCGAGGTGGGAGACGGAGCGCGCCTGCATCACTGCATCGTGGACAAGCACGTCCAGATCCCGGCCGGCGAGACCATCGGCTACGATCGCGCGCGGGACGCGGAACGGTTTACCGTGACGCCAAAAGGTATCACCGTGGTGCCCAAGGGCTTTCGATTCGCCCAGCCCGCCGATGGACCTCAGCACTGAGTTACGCCGCCTGCTGCCGCGGGACGCGGTCATCGCCGATCCCGCCTCGCTCTCCGTCTACGAGTGCGATGCCTTGTCCGCGTATCGCCAACCCCCGAAAGTCGTGGTCTTACCGCGCACAGCCGACGAAGTGCGGGCGATCCTGCGCCTTTGCCACCGCTTGCGTGTACCGGTCGTGGCCCGCGGTGCCGGCACCGGACTCTCGGGCGGGGCGCTGCCCCATGCCGAAGGGGTATTACTGAGCCTCACGCGGCTCAATCGCATTTTGAACATCGACCCTGTGAACCGGACAGCCACGGTGGAACCGGGCGTTCGCAATACGGAGATCTCCGAGGCCGCGGCGCCCCATGGCCTTTACTATGCCCCCGATCCCTCCTCCCAGATCGCCTGCACCATCGGCGGCAACGTAGCCGAGAACTCCGGCGGCGTTCATTGCCTGAAATATGGGCTCACCCTCAATAATCTCTTGGCCTTGACCGTGATGACTATCGAGGGCGAATGCCTGGATCTCGGCGGCCAGGCATTGGATGCGCCGGGCTATGATCTTCTCGCGCTCATGACCGGCTCCGAGGGCCTGCTCGGGATCGTTACCTCGGTCACGGTGAAACTCTTACCTCAACCGCAAGCCGCACAGGTCTTGCTGGCGGCGTTCGAGCGCGTCGAAGACGCGGGTAACGGGGTGGCCGCGGTGATCGCGGCCGGGATCATTCCCGCGGGTCTCGAGATGATGGACCGCTTAGCGATCGAAGCCGCCGAGGACTTCGTGCACGCCGGTTATCCCCTCGATGCGGCGGCGATCCTGTTGTGCGAGATCGATGGCCACCCGGCGGAAATCGAAGCGGAGTTGCCGCGGGTCGCGGAAGTCCTCAAAGCCCAAGGTGCGACGGAAGTACGCGTCGCCAGAGACGAGAGCGAACGGCAGCGCTTCTGGACCGGACGCAAGGCGGCCTTTCCGGCCGTAGGTAGGATCGCCCCCGATTACTATTGCATGGACGGCACCATCCCGCGCCGGCAACTCGCCACGGTGCTATCGCGCATCAGCGCGCTGTCGCAAGAGTTCGGGCTGGCCGTGGCCAACGTCTTTCATGCGGGCGACGGTAACTTGCATCCGCTCATCCTCTATGACGCCAATGCCCCCGGTCAATTGGAACGGGCGGAAGCGTTCGGCGGGAAGATTCTCGAGGTTTGCGTCGAGGCCGGTGGCACTATCACCGGGGAACATGGCGTGGGGGTCGAGAAGCTGAACCAGATGTGTGTCCAGTTCACGGCCGAGGAGCTTCAGCAATTCCATGCCGTAAAACGCGCCCTCGACCCCGACGGTCTTCTCAACCCCGGCAAAGCGATCCCGACGCTTAGGCGTTGCGCCGAATTCGGGGCGCTGCACGTGCACGCCGGCAAGCTGCCGTTTCCGGAGCTTGAGCGGTTTTAAGAAACACCACGAGATGCCGTGGCGCTGTCAACGCCGGAACCTCAAGGCGATGCACGCGGGCTTCCGGGACCCCGGGACCGAGCGCTTCGATCTCCGCCGCCGGGTAGCTTCCCTTCATCGCCAGGATGCGCCCGTCATCGCGACTCATTGGTAGGGCCAAACGCACCAGCATATCCAGCGATCCCACGGCCCGAGAGATCACGGTCGAAAAGGCGGGTTCGGGACGATAGTCTTCGGCCCGCGCGTGCACGATCTCCACGCGCCCCGGCTCTAGCTCGATGAGCACTTGGCGCAGGAAACGGATCTTCTTGAGGCTCCGATCGAGGAGCACCCATTCTCGATCGGGATCCGCGAGGGCCAACACCATGCCCGGTATACCCGCGCCGCTGCCGATATCGAGGAGCCGTTCGCCGTAGAGGTAGGGGAGCACGGCGAGGCTGTCCAAGAGGTGCCGCGCCACCATCGCACCGAGATCACGGATCCCGCTGAGATTGTAAATGCGATTCCAGCGGTGCAGTAAGCGCAGGAATGCGATCAGGGCCGCGCGCCGATCCGCCGCGAGATCGAGTCCCAGGGATCCGAGCCCCGCGTCCAGATGGAGCGCGAGCGCATCCACGGGCTTAAGCACTCTGGGCGCGAGGTAAGGTCCGTTTCTTCAAATGCACGCGCAGCAATGAAATCGCCGCGGGGGTGATGCCTGAGATCCGGGAGGCCTGCCCGAGCGTCGCGGGCCGGTATTGCGATAATTTTTGAACGACCTCCGCCGACAAGCCGCGAACGGCCGTATAGTCCAAATCGAGCGCCAGCGGAGTCTCCTCCTGCGCCTGATTTCTCGTCACCTCTTGCTGTTGCCGATCGATGTAACCGCTGTAGCGGGCTTGGATCTCGATCTGCCCGGCCACGGCGGGATCATCGACGCCGGGCCCCGCGCCGGGCAATGACATGAGAGCTGAATAGGCTAGATCCGGCCGCCGCAGCAGCTCGGCCAGTGTTTGCTCGCGCGCCAATGGCCCGCCGAGCACGCGCAGGGCCTCGGCGGGCGGAATTTCGTCCGGCCGCAACCATGTCGCCCGCAGGCGCGTTTGCTCGGATGCGATCTGGTCGCGTTTGGTTGCAAACGCGCGCCAGCGCGCATCGTCCACCAGGCCCAATGTCCGGCCTTTCGGCGTCAGCCTGAGATCGGCGTTATCTTCTCGCAACATCAAGCGGTATTCGGCGCGGCTGGTGAACATCCGGTACGGCTCGCCCGTGCCGCGGGTGATCAAATCATCGATCAGCACGCCGATATAGGCCTCATCGCGGCGCGGCGTCCAAGGGTCGCGATCCCGGACCCTCAAGGCCGCGTTCATCCCCGCGACCAAGCCCTGCGCGGCCGCCTCCTCGTAGCCGGTCGTGCCGTTGATCTGCCCGGCGAAAAACAGACCGCGGATGTATTTGGTCTCTAGAGAGGGCCGCAAGTCGCGTGGGTCGAAAAAATCGTATTCGATCGCGTAACCGGGACGGGTGATGTGGGCTCGCTCGAAACCCGCGATCGAGCGTACGAGCGCGATTTGCACGTCGAAGGGAAGGCTGGTCGAGATCCCGTTCGGATAAACTTCATCGGTCTCCAATCCTTCCGGCTCGACGAAGATCTGGTGGGTCTCCTTGTCGGCAAACCGCACGACCTTGTCCTCCACCGAAGGGCAGTACCGGGGCCCTACCCCTTCTATAGTGCCGTTGTACATCGGCGAGCGATGCAGACCCGCGCGAATGCACGCATGGGTTTGTGCGTTCGTGCGGGTAATGTGGCATTGGACCTGGCGTGGATGGTCGGCGTTCGTGCCGAGAAAAGAAAATACCGGTACCGGCTCGTCCCCCGGTTGCGGCTCCATCTTCTCGTAGTCCAGCGTACGTCCGTCGAGGCGCGGCGGCGTTCCCGTCTTCAGCCGGCCGACTCGGAACGGCATTTCCCGCAGCCGTTGCGCCAAAACATTGGACGGCGGATCCCCCGCGCGGCCTCCTTGGTGGTTTTGATCGCCCACATGGATCTTACCGCCGAGAAAAGTCCCCACGGTCAAGACGACACATGGCGCCTCGAAGCGCAGCCCGATCTGCGTGACGATGCCGGCGATCCGGTCACCGACCAACATCAGATCCTCGACTGAGGCTTGAAAGATCGTGAGATTGGGCTGTGCTTCGAGCGCTCGCCGCACGACGGACTTATAGAGGGTCCGGTCGATCTGCGCACGGGTTGCGCGCACCGCCGGACCCTTGCGGGCGTTCAATATCCTAAACTGGATCCCCGCCCGGTCGGCGGCCCGCGCCATCAACCCGCCAAGGGCATCGATCTCCTTGACCAAATGCCCTTTGCCGATGCCGCCGATCGCCGGGTTGCAGGACATCTGCCCGAGCGTCTCGATGTTCTGCGTCAATAACAGCGTCCGGGTGCCGAGCCGCGCCGCGGCTAACGCCGCCTCGGTTCCGGCGTGGCCGCCCCCAACGACGATGACCTCAAACCTATCGGGATACAACACGCGACCGAGCTAGAGGCGGGACATCAACGTCGATCCAGCTCAATGAGCTACTTCGCGCCTAGGATTGTCGCGGCGGCCTGGTAGTCCTTGGGTTTTACCCAGAAGATCATGCCGAAGCGCCCGTTACCGGTGCTAATGGCATTCCCCGCGGTGACATTGATCTTCTTATCCGCGAGCTTTGCCAGCGGGGCTAAGGCAGCGCCCAATTCGTCATCCCCTTGAACCAAGAATCCCTTTCTCGGGTTGCTCACTTTCCATTTGTTAAGCTTGGCGACCTTAGTCAAATCCTCCATTTTCTGCGGCATAAGATCGAATTGCGCCATGCCCTGGCCGCACGGAAACGCCGTGAACGCAAGCAAATTGACGCCTGCCTCCTTGAGTAATTTTAGGATCTTCCCACCCTGCCCCGCGCGGCTAGCGATGGTGAGGTAACAGTAGTCCACCTTGCGAACGCTGTGTGCCATGTTTTTTCTCCTCAATCAGTGTGCACGAATTGTTAAATCGATTCTAAATCGATTCTTAATTTCCACTGTAGAATAATACCATACGATTATAGCACCTGAGGGTATCGAATGGCCGCTGTGGCAAAGCAGCGAGAGCTCGATTTCAACAAGTTACAGAAGCGCATACGCCGCAACGTAGGTCGCGCCATCGAGGACTTTCGCGCGGAGGAAGCACAATGACCCTGCTCGCCGAACCCGCCGATGCGCCGCGGCTCATGCGTTCCATCCTGGAACGCATCGCCACCGGACCGGAGATGAGTAAAAGCATCTCCGAGGCCGATGCCCGAAGCGGGATGCGCGCCGTTCTCGACGCGCAGGTCGATCCCGTTCAAGCCGGGATCTTTCTCATCGCCCTCCGCATGAAGCGCGAAACCGACGAAGAGACGCTCGGGGTGCTCCAAGCGCTCCTTGAGGTCACGCACACCGTCACCGCTTCAGTCGATGAACTTCTGGTGCTGAGCGATCCGTATGATGGCTGTAAGCGCATGCTGCCCGCGTCGCCGTTCTTGCCCGCCCTACTCGCCGCTTGCGGCGTACCCGCGATCACCCACGGCGTCGAGACCCTCGGGCCGAAATTCGGTCTAACTGCGCGGCAAGTGCTGCGGGCGGCGGGCCAAGGGGTCGCCCTTAGCGTCGCCGAGGCCGCGGAACGCGTCGCGGATCCCGGCATCGGCTGGGCGTATGTGGATCAAACGTCATACGCACCCCAACTGCACGCGCTGACGCAGCTACGCAATCTGATCGTGAAGCGCTCAGTGCTCAATACCGCCGAGATCGCGATCGCGCCCATTCGCGGCCGCCGGAAAACGCATTTGATCACCGGCTATGTGCATAAAAACTATCCGCGGATCTATGCCCTCCTCGCCCGCGCCGCAGGATTTGATTCGGCCTTGATCGTGAAGGGCTTGGAAGGCGGCATGATCCCCTCCTTGCAGAAACCCGCACGCTTGTTCTACTACCGCGAACACATCGATCTCGAGTCGATCGAGGTCGACCCGTCGAGTTTGGGATCCCACCACACCGAACGGGCCGCGCGAGCGCCTCACGCTGGGCCAACGGCGTCGGAGCCTGCGGCGGCGGATCCGAAATCCCTTGCACGCGCCGCGGCCGATCGAGGAATGGAGACGCTGGGCGGTAAACCAGGGCCCATGCGGGACGCATTGGCCTTCGGCGCCGCCTTGTGCTTATGGCACATCGGCCGTCACGCCTCGGTGAGTGACGCTGTTGAGGAGGTGCATGGCGTGCTAACAAGCGGCGCGGCTTTGGGGCGTCTAGCGCGCGGGGTGTATTGAGCTTGCGTCAAACTAGGCACAGACCGCGACAGCTCAGAACAAACCGACGACCTTACCCTGATTGTCGATATCGATTTTCTCGGCGGCCGGGACTTTCGGCAGACCGGGCATGGTCATGATATCGCCGCAGATCATGACGATGAATTCGGCGCCGGCCGAGAGCCTGACCTCGCGGATGGTGATCACGTGACCGGCGGGGGCGCCCCGCGCCGTGGTATCGGTCGAGAATGAGTACTGGGTCTTGGCCACGCACACCGGATAGTGCCCGTAGCCGTCGTCTTGCAGCTTCTGGATCTGGGCCTTCACCTTGGCGTCCGCCGCAATTCCCTGCGCTCCATAGGTCTTGGTCGCGATCGCATGCATCTTGTCCCACAAGGGGGCCGAGTCCTCGTATAAGAAGCGGAAATTGCTTTGGCCCTTGGCGATCATTTCCACCACCGTGTGCGCCAGCTCCTCGGCGCCTTTGCCGCCCTCGGCCCAATGCCGCGCAAGCACAACCGGCGCGCCGTGCCCCGCCATTTTGGTCTTGATCAATTCCACCTCGGCTTGGGTGTCCTGCGTGAAGTGATTGAGCGCCACGATACAGGGCAACCCGAACTGCGTGCCTATGTTGGAGACATGCCGCTCGATATTCGTGAGCCCTTTCTCGAGCGCACCGAGGTTCTCGATGTTGAGGGATTTTAAATCCACGCCTCCGTGGTATTTGAGCGCGCGGATGGTGGCCACGATGACCACGGCGTCGGGCCGCAAACCGGATTTCCGGCACTTGATGTCGATGAATTTCTCCGCGCCGAGATCGGCGCCGAACCCGGCCTCGGTCACCACATAATCGGAGAGCTTCAGCGCCGCCTTGGTGGCGATGACCGAATTGCAGCCGTGGGCGATATTGGCAAAGGGCCCGCCGTGGATGAAGGCCGGATTGTTCTCGAGGGTCTGGGCCAGATTCGGTTTCAGCGCGTCCTTCAGAAGCACCGTCATGGCGCCGTGGGCCTTGAGCTCGCGCGCCCGCACCGGTTGCTGTTCACGGGTGTAACCGACCACGATATTACCCAGCCGTTGTTTGAGATCCTTGACGGAATTCGCCAGGCAAAAGATCGCCATCACCTCCGAGGCCACGACGATGTCGAAACCGTCCTGCCGCGGGAAGCCGTTAGCGGGACCGCCGAGCGCGGCGGTGATGTCGCGCAAGGCCCGATCGTTCATGTCCACAACCCGCCGCCAGGCGATCCGGCGCACATCCACCCCCAGCGCATTGCCGTGATGGATATGGTTGTCCAGCAGCGCGGCCAGGAGGTTGTTGGCGAGACCGATGGCGTTGAAATCGCCCGTAAAGTGCAGGTTGATGTCCTCCATCGGCACCACCTGGGCATAGCCTCCGCCCGCCGCCCCGCCTTTCATCCCAAACACCGGTCCGAGCGAGGGCTCGCGCAGACAAATGCAGGCTTTCTTCCCGAGGCGATTTAGCGCATCCCCGAGTCCGACGGTAGTCGTGGTCTTACCTTCCCCGGCCGGGGTCGGGGTCATGGCCGTGACCAGGATCAACTTCCCATCCGGACGCCCGGCCAGACTATCGACATAGTCCAATGATACCTTGGCCTTGTAATGGCCATAGGGTTCGAGGTGCTCATCCGCGATCCCGAGGCGGTCGCGGGCGATATCGATGATGCGCTTGAGGTTTGCCGCTTGGGCGATTTCGATGTCAGAAGCCATGCCAGTCCTCCGATGATTTATGGCCGCACACGCTAGGAGCGCGGCCTGATTTTTGTTGCGACAGCGATCTATTACCGGGGCAATTTAACACCCCCTCGC
>JBIMKC010000012.1:21300-27194 GCA_043673925.1 Chromatiales bacterium
CCACAACCCCGGCCGCCAGCTCTTCCGTACCGGACACCGCGGTTTCCGAGCGCGCCATGGCCAAGACCCCTGACACGCCAATCAAGACCGCGCCCGCGATCGTCATGCTGTCCGGGACCTCACTCCAGAGGATCCAGCCGATGGCGCTCGCGAAGATCACGGTCGTATAGGTATAAGGCCCCACGCGCGCGGCCGGGGCGAGCGCATAGCCACGGGTGAGCAGTAACTGTCCCTTGGTCGCAAAAAAACCCGCTAGCGCCATGAGCGCAAGCGCCGGCACGGTGGGTGTCCGCCAGGCCCAGAGCAAGGGCACGGCGGAAACGACTGTGCTGATGGCGCTAAAGTAAAACACGGTGCGCACCGTGGGCTCGGTCGCGGACATGCCGCGCACCGATACCATCGCGACCGCGGCCAGCAAGCCCGAGAGGGCTCCGATCATCGCGGCGAAAGTGAAAAGCCCGGCTCCGGGGTTCAGGATCAAGGCCACCCCCAGAAACCCGACCACCGCCGCCCAACCCACCCGCCACGACAGGCTCTCCCCCAGCCACAGCAACGCGATGGGCGCGATGTAGAGCGGCGCGCTGAAGTTGAGCAGCACGGCCTCGCCGAGATTCAAGTGCGCGAGCGCATAGAAGAAGCAATACATCGCGGCTAGCCCCGAGAACGATCGCAGCAAGTGCTGTGGGAATTTCACCGTTGCGAGACTCGATAAACCGCCGGCGCGGATCCAAGGCAGCAGCGCTACCAAGCCGAAGCCATTGCGCAAAAACACCACCATCTCGTTCGGAAGCTCGCCGGAGGCGATGCGGATCGCCGTGCTCATGAGCGCCATCATCAGCGAGGCGCCAACGGCGCAAAGGGCGCCACGGGTCATAGTGTGAATAACCATCCCGGTTCTGCTTCTCGATAAAAACGCGCGTTCATTCTATCCCAGGCCCGGGCGTCGGCACCCAATACTCGGTGCGCAAGGACGACCTAGACCGTTTTCAACAGGTTACCGCTCGGAACATGGAATAAAATCCCAAGTTACCAAATCACGCCGGTTCTGGTAGCATCGTGCTTCATGTACGCTCAACGTAGCTCCTTCGTCCGTCCCCGCCAGCCTATCCTATGACCCGCTATATCTTCATCACCGGTGGTGTGGTGTCGTCGCTCGGCAAGGGGATCGCATCAGCCTCGCTAGGGGCGCTTCTCGAAGCGCGCGGGCTCAAGATCACGCTCATCAAACTCGACCCCTACATCAACGTCGATCCCGGCACCATGAGCCCGTTTCAGCATGGCGAGGTGTACGTGACCGAAGACGGCACGGAAACCGACCTCGATCTCGGGCATTACGAGCGCTTCGTACGCACGCGCATGGGTAAGCGTAACAACTACACCACCGGCCGCATCTACTGGAACGTCATTCGCAAGGAACGCCGCGGCGATTATCTTGGGGGCACAGTTCAGGTCATCCCGCATATTACCGACGAGATCAAGGACTGTATCCGCAGCGCCGCCGGGGGCGCGGACGTCGCCATGGTGGAAATCGGTGGCACGGTCGGCGACATCGAGTCCCTCCCCTTCCTCGAGGCCATCCGCCAATTTCGCATCGAGCTCGGGCCGAAGCAAACCTTATACATTCATCTGACCTTGGTTCCCTACATCGCCTCGGCGGGCGAGATCAAGACCAAGCCGACACAGCATTCCGTCAAGGAATTGCGCTCTATCGGTATCCAACCCGATATTCTGCTCTGCCGCGTGGACCGGCCGCTTCCGCCCGCCGAGCGCAAGAAGATCGCGCTCTTTACCAACGTCGAGGAGCGCGCCGTCATCTCGGCGATCGACGTGGACAACATTTACAAGATCCCGCTCATCTTTCATGAGCAGGGCCTCGATGCCATCGTCGTCGATCGGCTGGCGCTCGAGGTCCCGGACGCCGATCTGCGTGAGTGGAAGGGCGTCGTCGAGGCGATGGAACATCCGCTCGCCGAGGTCAACCTGGCAATGGTCGGGAAGTACGTCGAGCTGACCGAATCCTATAAATCCCTCTCCGAGGCCTTGACCCACGGCGGGCTCCACAGCCGCGCGCGCGTCGCCATCCACTATTTCGATTCCGAGCAGATCGAACGGCAGGGCAGCGCGTGTTTGGAGGGCATGGATGCCGTGCTCGTCCCCGGAGGATTCGGTTGGCGCGGGATCGAAGGCAAGATCGAAGCGGTGCGCTTCGCGCGCGAGCGCCGCGTACCCTACCTCGGCATTTGCCTAGGGATGCAAGTCGCCGTGATCGAGTTCGCGCGCCATGTCGCCGGGCTCACGGGCGCCCATAGCACCGAATTTCACCGCCAGAGCGCGCATCCGGTCATCGCGCTCATTACGGAATGGACCGCGGCCGATGGCTCCGTCGAACACCGCGATGAATCCTCCGATCTCGGCGGCAGCATGCGCTTGGGCGGTCAAGAATGCCGCTTAACCCCGCACAGCCTAGTACATTCGATCTATGGCAAGGGCGTGATCCTGGAACGGCATCGCCACCGTTATGAATTCAACAATCAATACACGGAGATCTTGGTCCATGCCGGGTTGAATATTGCCGGCCGCTCGATGGATGGCCAGCTAGTCGAGATCATCGAGCTGCGCGAGCACCCATGGTTCATCGGCTGCCAGTTCCACCCCGAATTCACCTCGACGCCGCGCGATGGGCATCCGCTTTTCACGAGCTATATTCAGGCCGCCCTCGCCTATCGCATCGGCCAGCGCCCCAAGATCCGTGATGCGGTTATGTAATTTCGAGGCGGGACCGGATCGGCCGTTCTTCTTCATCGCCGGTCCCTGCGTCATCGAAAGCGAGGAGCTGGCGTTGCAGACCGCCGCCACCCTAAAGGAGATGACCGCACGGCTCGGGATCCCGTTCATCTATAAATCGTCCTTCGACAAGGCCAACCGGACTTCGCACCAAAGCTTTCGCGGTCTCGGGGTCGAACGCGGCCTTGCCATTCTTGCGAAGGTAAAACGCGAGATCGGCGTACCGGTTTTAACCGATGTCCACGAAGACTCACCGCTCGCCGAGGTCGCGGAGGTCGTGGATGTCCTGCAGACGCCCGCCTTTCTCTGCCGCCAAACGAACTTCATTCAAAACGTGGCCCGCCAAGGCCGGCCTGTCAACATCAAGAAGGCGCAGTTCCTGGCGCCTTGGGACATGCAGCCCGTGGTCGACAAGGCCAAAGCCACGGGCAACGAGCACATCATGGTGTGCGAGCGCGGGACCGCATTTGGTTACAATTACCTGATCTCCGACATGCGAGCACTGGCGGTCCTGCGCCAAACGGGATGCCCCGTGGTCTTTGACGCCACCCATTCGGTGCAGATCCCGGGCGGCCTTGGGACACGCTCGGGGGGCCAACGCGAGTTTGTTCCCGTGCTGGCGCGAGCGGCGATAGCGGTGGGTGTCGCGGGCCTCTTCATGGAAACACATCCGCGACCCGACGAGGCCCTGAGCGACGGACCCAATAGCTGGCCGCTGGCGGCGCTTCCCGATCTGCTTGAGGGATTGAAAGCGCTGGACGAAGTAGCAAAAAACCGTTTTAAGAAGGGGGCTTGAATGTCAGCGATCAAAGAGATTCGCGGCCGGGAGATCCTGGATTCACGAGGAAACCCCACCGTGCAGGTCGACGTCATTACCGCGGCGGGGGCGAGCGGTACGGCCGCCGTGCCTTCGGGCGCCTCGACCGGAGAGCGGGAGGCGATCGAGCTGCGCGACGGCGATCCCAAACGCTATCGGGGTAAGGGCGTGACGCGCGCCGTCGCGCATGTCAACGGGGAGTTGCGCCAAGCGCTCCTCGGCCGCGAAGTTTCCGCGCAAACCGAGATCGACAAGATCATGTGTGATCTCGACGGCACGCCCACCAAGGCGCGCCTGGGCGCTAACGCCATTCTCGGCATCTCGATGGCCGCGGCGCGCGCGGCCGCCCTTGATGCCGGCGTGCCGCTCTATCGCTATCTCGGCGGCCAGGGGCCGCTGACGATGCCGGTGCCAATGATGAATATCATCAACGGCGGCGCGCATGCCGACAACAACGTGGATTTTCAGGAGTTCATGATCCTGCCGGTTGGGGCACCGAGCTTGAGCGAAGCCGTCCGCTACGGGGCCGAGATTTTCCATGCCCTGAAAGAGGTCCTGCATGCTGGACGTTTGAAAACCGCCGTCGGGGATGAAGGCGGGTTTGCCCCCAACCTCCCTTCGAACGAGTCCGCGGTCGAAGCCATCCTCAAGGCCATCGAACGTGCCGGCTATCGCGCCGGCGAAGACATAGTGCTCGGCCTGGATGTCGCGAGCTCCGAGTTTTGCAAGAATGGACAGTACGCGCTGGCCTCCGAAAACCGCACGCTTACGGCAATGGAGCTCGTCGATTCTCTCGCCCGTTGGGTGGATAAATATCCCATCATCACCATCGAGGACGGCATGGGCGAGAACGACTGGGAGGGTTGGAGCGCGTTGACCAAGCGCTTGGGGAACCGGGTGCAGCTTGTGGGCGACGATCTCTTCGTCACCAATACCGCCATCCTGGCGCAGGGGATCGCGCGAGGCATCGCCAACTCGATCTTGATCAAAGTCAACCAAATCGGGACCTTGAGCGAGACGCTCGCGGCCATCGCCATGGCGAAAACAGCGGGTTACACGGCCGTCGTATCGCACCGCTCGGGTGAGACCGAGGATACGACTATCGCCGATCTGGCCGTGGCCACCTCCTGTGGACAGATCAAGACCGGATCGTTATCGCGCTCCGATCGGATCGCGAAGTACAACCGGCTCATCGTGATCGAGGAAGAGTTGGGTGCTCAGGCGTCTTATCCTGGGCGGGCGGCATTCTACAACCTACCGGCGAGCTAATAACCTGGTAACATGGGTCATCAGTACGCTTCGCTACGAGGTGCGTGGAACATTGCGTGATCTCAACCCGATGACTCCGCTCGTGCTCATTCTCCTCCTGCTGCTGGGCGGATTGCAGTTTAAGCTTTGGAACGGGCAGGGAGGCCTTATAGAATTGTGGGCGCTGCGGGAGCAAAGAGGCAACCAGGTTCTTGAAAACCGGCGTCTCAAAGAGCGCAACAGCAGTTTAGAGGCCGAGGTTGCCGACCTCAAAGACGGGCTGGAAGCCATCGAAGAGCGGGCGCGCAGCGAGATGGGAATGATCAAGACCGACGAGGTGTTCTATCAGATCATCGATACCGGACCGCGTAAATCGATCGACCCGATCCGCTGAGCGGTATTGGGTGGCGATCCCCGCGGCGGGGAAAGGCGCCCGCATCGGCTCCGATCTGCCGAAGCAGTATCTTTCCCTTCTCGGCAAACCGATCATTGCGCATACGCTGGAGCGATTTCTTGAGCTACCGGCCATCGATGGGATCGTGGTTGCTATCGCGGCCGACGACCGTTATTGGGATTCGATACCTGTCAGCAATCGAAGCAAAGTCTCCACCGTCGCGGGCGGCGCCGAACGCTGCCATTCGGTACTGACGGCCCTCGAGAGCCTGTTACGGCGAGGCAGCCCCGGAGACTGGGTATTGGTACACGACGCCGCGCGTCCCTGTGTTCGGGCCGAAGACATCGGCCGTCTCATCGAGCGCTGCTCGCGGCATGAGACGGGCGGGCTTTTAGCCTTGCCGGTACGCGACACCATGAAGCGCGCGGATGACGCTCAGGAGGTCGTTGAGACCGTGTCGCGCGCGCGCCTTTGGCATGCCTTGACCCCGCAGATGTTTCGGCTCGGCGCCCTCCACCAGGCGCTAACCGAAGCGCTGCGTAAGGGACGGATCGTTACCGACGAGGCCGAGGCCATGGAGCTCATGGGCCATACGCCCTGTCTGGTGGAAGGCCACCCCGATAACATCAAAATCACCCGCTCCGAAGATCT
>JBIMKC010000013.1:0-27069 GCA_043673925.1 Chromatiales bacterium
CCGCGAACAAAATCGAATAGACCCATATGCCCTCCTGTCGTGAAAATTTCGGTTTAGCATAGCCCCACGCCGCATCCCCGCGCTATTGATTCTAATCAGGATTCTCGTCATGTCAAGCAGAACCGAAGATCATCCCGTAACATGATTGGCGCAAGGCCCGTGGCTGGCCACGCCGGGAGCGTCACCGGGTACTCCCTGAGCTGGATCCCCTCGCCCCAACCGGGAGAGAAGGACGCCCTGGAGAGTGCGAAACCGGGGCCGGAAGGGGCCGGTAGGCCGATCCCAGAAGTCCGAAAGAACCCTCACGAACCCCCGCAAGCTCGCGTCTTCCCGCAAAGAAAAAGGCCAACGGAGAGCCGTTGGCCTTGGGTGAATGGTGGAGGCGGCGGGAATCGAACCCGCGTCCGCAAGTCCTCCGCCCTCGGTTCTACATGCGTAGCCAGCTCTTCAATTTAACCGCCGGTCTTCCGAGTGGCAGGAACTACCGGCGGCGGGCCCGATTAGGTTTTAGCGAATCCGCCTCGGGCGGGCTTCATCGCGAGCTTGTGAGAGTCGGCCTCTGAGTTGAGCGCACAAGCACGGGACTCAGTCAGAGGCTAGCGGGGATTAAGCCGCTAGGGCGTAGTTGTCGTTGTTGGCAACTATATTGGTTTGCAGTTGGATTTACGAGGTGTGCTGCGCCTCGGCATGCCCCTTAGGTTTCGTGACCCGCGTCGAAGCCAGGTCGCCCCCATGGGAAACTCAGACCATCTCAATTACTACAAGTTTAGATTATACACGCAACCGTAGCAGTCCGCAGGGCGCGACAATGCTCGAAGTTACGCCCGCGCTTTCAAAACCCGTTCTTGCTCGCGCCGCCAATCCCGGTCTCTTTCGGCGGCCCGCTTGTCGTGTTCCTTCTTGCCTTTGGCCAGTCCGATCTCCAGTTTGGCTCTCCCGCGCTTCCAGTACATGGCGGTCGCGACGGCCGTGTACCCTTTGCGTTCCACGGCGCCGATCAAGCGGTTGATCTCGCTGCGATTCAATAATACCTTGCGGGTTCGCTGGGGATCGGGGTGAATGTGCGTCGAAGCCGTGGGTAAGGGCGTGATGAGAGCCCCGAATAACCAGGCTTCAGCGTTTTTCAGTAAGACATAACTATCGCGGATCTGAATGCGTCCGGCGCGCAAGCTCTTGACTTCCCAGCCCTCGAGCACGAGTCCGCCCTCGAATCGCTCTTCGATGGAGTAGTCGTGCTTGGCCTTCTTGTTGAGGGTGATCGTATTTTCAGGAATTTTTGCTTTTTTCATAACGGTGAGCCGCCATTGCGGCCAGGCGTCGATAATAAGCACCGCAGTCGCGATTCGGCATAACTACGCGTACCGCGTTGGGACCAGCGCGTACTTATAAACCCGGCTGGATTCGTATTAAACTCACTCATGCATGAACGGCTTGATGAGCGGCGATGAGCAGTATTAATCGAAGCGCCTTGGTCTCCTATGCAGCCGAGCAGATGTATGATCTGGTCAATGATATCGAAGCTTATCCGGAATTCCTGCCTTGGTGTACCGCCGCGACAGTGCTTGCCCGCGATCCACACACGGTGCGCGCCACGCTGTGCTTGGCCAAGGGCGCTCTCCAGCAGAGTTTTACCACACGCAACACATTGCACGCGGGACGCCGCATCGATATGCGGTTAGAGGCGGGGCCGTTTCAATACTTCAACGGCACCTGGCTGTTCCAGCCCATCGGGACGCAAGGATGCGAGGTCTCCTTGCACCTGCACTTCGAGCTGGCGAAAGGGATACTCGGCCTCGCCTTCGGCCAAATCTTCAATCAATTGGCCAATTCGCTCGTGGACGCTTTTTGCCGCCGTGCCGAGGAACGCTATGGAAACAGGCGGCAACGCTAGCGCCGCGATCGCGATCCGAGTGGCCTATGCCGCGCGCGAGGAGCAAGTCATCATAGACTTATCCGTAGCGGATGGCACAACGATACAGGAAGCGATCCGACGATCGGGTATCCTGAATCGCTATCCCGACATCGATCTGCGGCGCCAAGGGGTTGGTATCTTCGGCCAAGCCCGTACCTTGGACTATTGTCCTCGAACCGGAGATCGGATCGAGATCTACCGCCCCTTGGTGCTCGATCCTAAGGAGGCGCGCCGGAAGAGGAAGAATAAATCATTCCGATGACGGCGGGGCAGGGCGGGTTTGGTGCGTGGCGAGCTCGACGTCCTCTTTTTTCGTGCCCTGGTTCCCGACATTGTCCGAGTCGTCCTCGCCAAAACCGATGCCTGCGATCAAGCGCTCGAACAAGCTCCGTTTCCGCTCGTCGGGGACTTGAATGGTTACCTCTTGGCGCGGCGTGTAGATAAGCGGCGCGCGCGCGGCCTTCACATCGCCGTCGATGCGAGCCAGGCGATCATTCCCGAAATATAAGGATACCCGCCGCTGGGCCGGAGTGTCGCCGCCGTTCTGTTGGGTGTAGACATAGTCCCAGCGCTCCTGATGGAAGACGTCCGCGAGCAGGGGTGTCCCCATAATATAACGGACCTTGTTCTTATCCATGCCCGCCTCGAGTTGGGCCAGCATTTCCTGAGTGACGACATTTCCCTGCTGCACATCGACGCGATAAACCAACGGCACGCGAAGCGATTCCAGCGTCGGGCCACTCGAGCAAGCGGCAAGGAACAACGCTAAGCAGGACGGGGCTAAGGTGCGAATAGTACCTTTGTGCATGGATAGACTCCCCCTTTGTTGAGAATAGTTTGTAGCTATTTTATCCGGTATTGCTACGCGCCGCCACCCTTATACAGTAATCCATCGATAATAGGTATACTAGCGGGCAGACGGGCGTGCTCGCGGAGGTCACGCGCTCCATAGGCTGTGCGTGGCCTGCGCCACTCAGCAACGATATGACTCTGGAAACCCAAGATCTCAAGAAAGCCGGGCTCAAAGCAACGCTACCGCGGCTGCGCATACTGCATATCCTCGAGACGGGCAACCGCCGGCATCTCAGCGCGGAGGATGTGTATAAAGCCTTGCTCGATGCCGGGGAGGACGTGGGTCTGGCCACGGTGTATCGCGTATTGACCCAATTCGAAGGGGCGGGGCTGGTCACGCGCCATCATTTCGAGGGTGGGCATTCGGTCTTCGAGTTGAATCAAGGAATGCATCACGATCATTTGGTATGCGTACGCTGCGGCAGAATCGACGAATTCGTGGACAACGTTATCGAGGACCGGCAAGTCGATATCGCCCATCACCATGGATTCTCGATTACCGATCACGCGTTGTATCTCTATGGGGTCTGCCCAAAATGCCAAGAGGGGCAATCCCGTGAGCCGTGACTGGTATATTTGATCCTTCGCACTAGAATTCCTAGAATCGCCCCCATGTACGCGCTGGCGTAGCTCAGTCGGTAGAGCAGCTGATTTGTAATCAGCCGGTCGGGGGTTCGAATCCTCTCGCCAGCTCCACTAAGACCCCGGCCGGAGGGGTTCGATTTATTAATACGTTAGTCGATCAATTACTTAGAAACTAACGAGCCATTATGGAACGCAACAAGAAATACCGCTCGATTTTTTCCCCAACCACTGCCGAGGATCGGCGTCGCAACTTCGAGAATTATTGGGGGTTTACGACCCGCCATGGGGGCGATCTGTTGGAAGAGGATAAGGATCTTACGGAGAAACGGGCGCGCTTGGGGTATTTCAAGGACAATCCGGTGCGTTCGCGGCAACCGTTATGTAAACCGTCGGCCTTTTATCGCAACTATAAGAAACTTACCGATCCCCTTGAAGCGCTCGACCGCAAAACGCTGTTGCTGACCTGTATCTATAAGTTCGCCCGCCATGAGTGGGTCGGCATCCAAGCCGCGTGGGATGTCATCCCCGCGATGGCAAAGACCAAGAATCTGACGCAACGGATCAGCCGCATGCATCTGGCGGAGGAATTCTGTCACGCGCGCCTATTTAATGAGATGTTTCGTACCTTTCATCTTGATGCTGTCGAATGGGAGCCGCTCGGTTGGGCCCAACGCTGGTTCTATCAGTTTTTTGCCCGGCTGCCCGGTGAGCTGATGAACGCGCCCGCCTTTGTCACCGAGCTGATGGGTTTGACGTTCTATCACCATTTGGAAAAGGCATTCGACGCAATTCTCGCCGACGAACCGGAGGCCCGCGACCGGCTGCGGGAATTGCTGCACGAGATCATGGTGGACGAGCTCGCGCATGTGGGCCAGCGGCGAAATTTTATCGGCCCCATCGGGATTAGGTTCGCGCGCTTGATCGTGCGTCCGATGTACCACCTGTTCTTTCGCGATCTCCCGGAAAGCAGGTTGCTTTTTGACCTCGACGCGATGATCGCGGAGGGCTTGGCTTTCGACTACAACGGAGTCCGGCCGGCGCTCCTAGAGCGCAGTTGGGTACCAAGCTACTGCCGAGTCCGGTAAACCTTCGATAGAACGCTCGGGACAGGGAAGGGCGCGCGAGTGCTAAAGAGCCTTGGGGTGATCTGTGGCCGCCGATCGCACGCGCTGCTTGCGACAAGGGGATTTCATAAACATCGGCGCTTAGCTACAGTATTTAACTCATTGCGTCGTCTTGAAGACAGGAAATGCATCAGCCAGTCAGTCTAACCCAGCGCATCTCGGCCCAGATCGTGGCGGTCCGGCCGGGCGAGAAACAGCGCGCCCGGCTGCGGGGTGTTTTAGAATGGCTGCATGACAAGGAAATAGCGATCGTACTGTGGCAGGTGGACGCCGCGCGTCGAGGCAGCCTGCGCGCCCTAGCGAGGGCGGTTAACCACCTCAGCAACGGTTGGCTGTTCGTCCTGTACGGGGTTGCTTTGTCGATCTATCAGGGGTGGAGCGCGGCCTTGATAATCTTTGCCGCGTTGTTATCGCTCGGGATAACGCATGTCATCTACCCGGTGCTGAAGGCGTATGTCGCGAGGTTGCGCCCAATGGATCGGGTGCTGAACCTCACCTCCGAGGTCCGGCCGCTTGATCGGTATTCTTGTCCGAGCGGCCATTGCATGACGGCGATGGCGCTTTCGGTCCCGATAGTGTTTACGCTGCCCGACACCGCTGCCGTATTGTTCCCGATCGTGGCCCTGATCGGATGGGCGCGGATCGCCGTCGCGCATCATTATCCGAGCGATCTGCTTCTTGGCGTATTGCTCGGTTATGTCGTGGCATGGCCTATCAGTCATCTCTTGTTCTAACGCGCTCGGCGTAGCTTTCGGCGAGGCCCGAGCTCGCTTTCGTAGAGGCGCTTCACGCCATCTCCCAGCGATGTTTCGATATCCCTGATGTTTCTTACCAGGCGCTCGAGCCCTCCGATCTCGACCGAGGCGGCTTGGTCCGTCCCCCACATGGCTCGATCCAGCGTGATGTGGCGTTCGATGAAGGTTGCGCCCAAGGCGATCGCGGCAAGCGAGGGAGCGAGGCCCACCTCGTGACCCGAGTACCCTATCGGCGCCTCGGGATACATGCCCTTGAGCGTCTGTATCATGCGCAGGTTAAGCTCGTCGAGCCCACAGGGATAGGTCGATGTGGAGTGGGCGATCAAAAGGTTCGCGGCATTGCCGATGGCATTCACAGCCGCGGTGATCTCGTCCAGCGTGGACATGCCGGTGGAGAGCATCACCGGCCGCCCCGTGGCGCGCGCCTTGCTCAGCAAGGGTAGATCGGTGAGCGACGCGCTCGCCATCTTGTAGAAGGGCGGATCGAAGTGCTCCATGAAATCTACCGACGCCTCGTCCCAACACGAGGCGGTCCAGTCGATCCCGAGCGTGCGGCAATAGCGATCGATGTGCGCATACTCCGGCCGGCCGAGCTCGATCTTGCGCCGGTAGTCGATGTAGCTCATGCGGCCCCAGGGCGTATCGCGCTCGATGCGCCACTGGTCTTGCGGCACACAGAGCTCCGGAGTGCGTTTTTGAAACTTTACCGCATCGGCCCCGGCACGCTTGGCGCCTGCGATGAGGCGCTCGGCGATCTCGACCGAGCCGTTATGGTTGATGCCTATTTCGGCGATGATATAGACCGGCTCCCCGTCACCGATCGTGCGTCCTCGAATGTTGACCTTTGTGCGTGACATACGCCTCGTTCTCCTACTATTCGGTAGGGTGCTGCCAGACCGTAAACCCGCCGTCCACGACCAGGTTCGCGCCGGTCATATAGGCCGAGGCATCGGAGGCGAGAAAAACGAGCGCCCCCATGTAGTCCTCCGGTGCGGCCATACGCCCCAACGGCGTGCGCCGTGAGTACTCGGCAATGAAATCATCGTCCTGTTCGTTTTCGACACCCCCGGGTGAAAGCGCGTTGACCCGCACCCCGCGTGGCGCCCAATAGGCGGCCAAGAATCGGCTGAAGGCGAGCACCGCGCCTTTGGTCGTCGGATAGACCGCCGACTTAAAAAATCGCTGCTGGCCGTGACGGTCCCGGTACAGGGACTGGTCCGGCGCCACGAGCCCATAGGTCGAGGCAATGTTAATGATACTGCCGTGGCCGCACGCCGCCATCCGCGCGCCGATGATCTGGGAGCACAAGAATACCCCGGTGACATTAACGTCTAATGACCGTTTCCAGTGCTCCAAGGGATAGTTCTCGAATTGCGAGCGCTCAAGCGCCACCGATGGGTTTTCGAAGCGGTCGTTGACGGCGGCGTTATTGACCAGAATGTCGATTTGACCAGTGCGTTCGAGCACCGCATCCAATAGCCGCCGCAAGGAAACGGGATCGGTGACGTCCGCCGCATAAGCGAGTGCGCCTTGGCCAAACTCATGGGCGACGCCCTCGCACGCGGCTTGTTCCAAATCCGTCGCGACCACCGCTGCGCCCGCTTCGGCTAAAGCCTTGCAGTGATACCGGCCCAGGAGCCCCGCGGCGCCGGTGACAATAGCCGTTTTACCGTGCAGTGAAAAACGCTCCAATGTGTTCATAGGACCTTAGGAGGCCCGGCCGTGACCGGGGTCGGTTTCCTCGAATATAGTCTAGGCCGCCGGCCGTGGGCTCGCGGGCAAGGGTATTGAAACCGCTAGGGAGAGATGAGACAGGGCGGTAAGGGGATGCACGAAGTGCGACTTGATGTGGTACATGAGCTCCGACGGCGCCAAGCGCGACTTGACGTTCACGGCCACCCGGTAATCGGTGCCGGCTTCGTCGACGACTCGGATCTGAAAATGGGGCGAGGAACCCGAACCCAGGCGGCGGGAAATCGGGCGACCTTGCCCCCGATAGAGAAACTTGGACGAGCATTTATTCTGAAGGCGTTCGTCTTCGAGTGCTCGATGTTGTTTTTCGAACTCGGCCCAGCTTTTTACATCCACTTCCTTCATATCTGTGGCTCTAACGAGTTGATATGTCTCGTCGCTCGCTCCGCGGCTCCTGGCACTGCTCGCGACGATTTATTCGCAACCTCTCAGAGCGCCGAATGTAAAACTAACAGCTCGCCCTTTCCGCCGAGCGCGAGATCGCCGCTGAAGCGCTCCGCCTCGGGCCCGATATCGCGCAGCAAGGCGAGCTTACGGTAGGAGTTGCTCAGTTGCCGGAACAGCAAGCGCAGAAACTCCATCTTGAGGAGGCCACAGGAATTGAAGGTGGCGCTGATCTCGGCGGGCTTGCGGGCGAACACGATCGTGCCCCGGCGCATGCCAATCCCGGGGTAGCATCCGCTCTGCCCCAGCACCAGGATGGTTCCCCCTTTCATTCGGCTGCCGCAATAATCGCCGCTATTGCCGCGCACGAAAATGATCCCGCGCCGCATGCGGTCGCCGACGCGTGCACCCGCGTCGCCGGAGACGATGATGACTCCTTCCGACATGCCCTCGAGCGCGCCGGCCTCGGCGCCGCCGAGGAAATCCCCGGCATTACCGTTTACCTCGATGTAACCGCCGCGCATTCCGCGTCCGGCGCCCTGGCCGGCCGATCCGCGCACCGCGATCATCCCGCCGCGCATGTTGCGGCCGACATCATCACCGGCGCGGCCTTGTACCGAGATGCTGCCAAAGCTCATCGCCATGCCGATGCCGTACAGTTTATCGCAAGCGCGACGGATGTGGATCACGCGCGTGTCCTCGCCCTGGACCTCGAAAAGCTCATGCAGGCGCAGGGAGCGGTTACCGCAGGCGAGTTTGATTTGCTCGATGGCGGGGCGGCCCATTGCCTGTAAGCCATCGGGCGTGAGGAGCCCGATATCCACCTCTTGGGCCGGGCGCGTCCGCAGCGTGAGGGTGAGCGGGGTCAAGCGAGGATCTCCCGCAAGTGAAAATGATAGGGACCCAATTTACCGCCGTAATTACCGGCGCTGATGCCGTAGATCCCTTTTTTCGGCCCGAACTTACACACGGCTTCGATGCCGGCCCGTATCGATTCACGGATAGCCTGTTGATCGAGCGCATCGACGACCACCTCCAGCACCGAGCCGACGTCGGCGGTCAAGCTCGAGCGTACCCGGCCCTTCAGCGTGGGACAATACGCGTCATTGGTGGAGGCTTTCATAAACTTATACTTCGAGCCCACCTTGGAACCGGAGCCGACGATACCCCCCGGAAAGCAGGTGACGGCGCGCGGTACCCGGCGAATGGCTTTAACCGCCTGTTCACAGGCCGTCAACGCATGCCGCGTGGTTTTCGCGAATACCAGGAAATTGCCGCCCCCAACCGCGTTCGTGATCCCGGTCTTTTCTTCACAGACAAATTCCCCGTGCATGACGGGAATGCGCCAATAGCGGATGCCGTCGATACGCTTGGCGATCTGATAGCCGTCGCCGAAGAAGCGGAGACTGCTCCCGAGCTTGATAGAGGGCTCGCAACGCAGCCCGGCGAAACAAGCGCTGGTCGCGGTGGTCATGACCGATTGCCCGACCCGGCGCAGCACCTGGTCCGCTAATTGTTTCACGGACATCGCGAAGATGATGATCGCGATCCCCGGCCGGCCGTCGGGCGTATCCGCGGGGTCGAGCTCGCACTCGATGTCCGCCTCGCACCCGCAGGCGATGACCGAGGAGGCGAATCCGGTGAACGAATTAGCCGCGCGGTAGGCTGACTTCAAGGTCATCGCGGTGATGATGAGGCGCGTCGCCTTCATCGGGAAGGCTTCGGCGAACGTGTCCTCGATGTAGACGCCGTTGATGTTCATGCGGCCTGCCGCGCCTTGCAGTTGGCGATCACAATCCGGCCGCGTCCTTCGCCCGCGATCTCCTCATCGCGCAGTTTCCTATTCTCCCATCCCAGCGTATGGTATTTCTCGAGATGCGGCCGCAGGATCCGGTTAATGCGCTTATCGTAGTCCGGCCGGACCACATGGGTACTGCCATGCGTGATCTTGATCACTTTGCCGTTCTTCACGACCAGCTCGCCGTCTTTAAATACGAACTGAGGCTGGGAGAACATCCGCTCGCGATCCTTGTGTTCCTTGTAGACCGTGATGTCGGCTGCGGCGCCGATGCCGAGGTGGCCGCGATCGGTCAATCCCAAGCTCCGGGCCGGTGCGGCCCGCGTCATGATGGCGATTTCGTAAAGAGTGTATTCCCGGTCGAGACTCCCGAGCGTGCTCATGGCCGCGGCGCCCCGATGGATCGTCGCCAGCCTATCGTTACGGAAACTCTTGTCCATCAACAAGCGGATGAGGTGCGGATAGGTCGTGAACGGCGCCCCGTTGGGGTGATCGGTAGTCAGGAAAATACGCCAGGGGTCTTTGACCAACAGAAACAATTCCAGTCCGATCGCCCACTGCAGCGAGTTCACGAAGCTCTTGTCCCTGTAGCGGAACGGCACGACGCCACAGCCGGCGTCGCACTCGATGTCCATGCACACCCATTTCTTGGGATAAGCGCTGGCCCGGTTCCGGTGCTGCGCCATGGTATCGCCCGAGGCCGTGATGGTCTGGCCGAACATGATTTGACCGACGTCGATGGAGATATTCTCGTGACTGTTGACGCTCTCGGCGATGCGCGCCGCGCCGGAGGAGAACCGGCGGTCGCCTTCGGTGCCATAACTGTGGAATTGGACATGCGTCAGGTGCAAGGGTAGGCCGTCGCTAGCGGCGATCGTTTTCAGCGTGGTATCGACATTGCCCGCGACGCCGAGATTGCACCCGTGAACGTGCAGCGGGTGGGGCACGCCGAGATCGAAGACCGCTTGCGCGAGCCGCTGCAGAATCAAGCGCGGCGTAATCGGATAATAGCAATGCTCCTCATCGAGATCGAGCATGCGTTGATTGAACTTGAAGGCGCTGATCCCGCCCGGATTGACTACCTTGATCGCGAGGGCTTGCGAGGTTTCCAAGGTCCACGCCACGTAATCATTGATGAGCGCCTGTTCACGGCCTTCGGCGAGCAGCCGCAGGAAGAAATCGTCGTTACCGAGCAGCGCATAGGCGCCCTTGTCCACGATCGGCGTATCCCCCATTTCCATATGCGCCTGGCGTGCGTTCAGCGGCAACATCGCGGGTTCGAAGCACGCCGTATAACCCATTTCGGCGTAACGGTAGCCGGTGGTAATCGTCGAGGGTGTCGCCAGGCCCGATCCCGAGCGCGTGATCCGGCCCGAGGCGACCGGATGGGCCGCGTGGTCCTCCGGCAGCAGCATGCGCGCGATCGTCATCTTGCCCCCGCCGATATGGGTATGAATATCGATCCCTCCCGCCATGACTACGGCGCCCGAGAGATCATACTCGTGGCCCGCCTTGACGCCGCCGGGAGGCGGGGCGACGATGCGGCCGTCGCGGATGAAGATATCGCGGACCTCGCCGTTGACCCCGTGGGCCGGGTCGTAGACCTTAGCGCCGCTCAAGCGCGTTAACACGCCGATGTCCTAGAGCGCATTTTGGATTTCCGTGAGTAGGTGCGCGACGCTCGGTAGGGGCGAGGTTCGCTGCCGTTCGAGGTACAACGACACCACGGAATCGAGCCGCACGAGCTGAGCCGCATGGTCAAGTCCCGGGATCGCCACCGGGATAAAAACGTCGGGCTCCTCGGGACAATGCGTATTCGGGGCGCCGAGTACGACCAGGGGTTTGGCCGCCGACGGAGGCGCCGCGCGAAACGCCGATATCCACACGACGGCATCGGCGGACCCCGATCCGACCAAGTGGCCGGCGCTGTAACGATGCGCATCGTGCGCCGGATACCCCGCCGCGAACGCGGTGCGGAGCGGAAAACCCGTCTGCCATGCGCACACGCTAGTGGCCGTGATCGCGCCGTCGTTTCCACCCAAGGGCAAACCGGAAAAACGCGTGGTGTCATTGAGATCCTTGACCAGCTCCACGCAAGCTTCAACGGCAAGCTCGGCGTGAGGATAATCGAGCTCGGCGCTCGACCACGCCAGCACCCCATAGCGGGCCGCTTTCATCTTTTCGACGATAGAATTCAAGACCGGGATCCGTACTCCGGCGATCGCGGGTGCTTGGAGCCGATACCCCGCCGCAAGCGCGCGCAACGCCGACACGATTTCGATGAGTTGCCGCGGATCGAAGCGGACGTGCAAGGGTTTTCGGCCCTCGGGGCTCGTGCCGGGCTTGGTGTTGAGCCCGGCCCCGAGGTAGATGATCTGGCGTCCGTTGCTGTCGAGATGAAATAGCGATGCTTGGTTCCAAACGAGGCGCTCGAAAAAACGCGGATGCGCGCTCACCGCATCGGTACCTGCGAATATAATCAGGTCGGCGCGATTCTTTAACTCCGTGAGCGTGGTCGTCATCCAACCCGTGCCTTGTAGCACGCGGATATTCCGCTGGAGCGCGTTCCCGTGCATGTGATCGAGCGCGCCCCCGGTGCGTTCGGCCAGGCTGAGGACCGCGCGCATCCCGCCGACATCCGTCCCCAGGCCGGAGAACAGAGGGAAGCGGGCGCCGCGAAGGATCGCCGCCGCCCGCTCGATGCACTGTTCGATCGTTGCCGCCTTGCCCTTGAGACGCGGCTGATTCGGCCCGGCCGGGTTCTCGAATCCGGAAACTGCCCGGCCACAACCGTTCTTCAGGACGCGCACGCGGCCGCCCGCCTGCTCCACGACAAGATCATCGCACAGCAGGCTGCAGAAAGGACAGGCCGCCGCGTGCGGGGCGCGCGCCGGCTTGCCGGTTTCCCGGTTCATCGCTGCTTGAGGTACGGTCATCCTAATAATCGGTCTGCGGCAAGATGGTATGATGACGGATCACCGTGCGAGCGTAAACCAGGATGTTACGGCTTCTCCCCGACACACCGCCTCATTCCCGGCCCGAACGCCAGATAGACAAGATGATCCAGAGGCTGTTGATAAACGCCAGCAGGTAGCCGAAGAGGCCGAGCACCGTGAACAGGGGCAAGCCGAACACCGTGGGTCCGGCCTTAACGGTCATCACGATCGAGGACCCGATCACCAGCGAGGCGGTCATGACGCCGATGGTGATGCGGTCGATGGTGCTGTCGAGCTTGCGGCCGAAGCTGTCGAGGCGCTTGAGATCGAGATCCACCCGCATCCGGCCGCGTCGCATGTCCTTGATGAGCCGCGCGACGTCTCGCGGCACCGAGGTGAGCAGGCCGAAATAATCTCCCAGCGCCGTCTGCCCCCGCCGCATGACCGCAGCCGGCCGATAGCGCGCGTCCATCGCCCGCTCGACGAACGGCTTGAGGCGCTCGATGAGCTGGAACTCCGGATCGTAGTGGTGGCCGAGCCCCTCCAGAGTGATGAGCGCCTTGAACATCAGCGTGAGGTCCGGCGGCAACATGATCGAGTGCTGGCGCATGATCGCCACCACCCGATGCAGCAGTGTCGCGATCCGGAGATCCTTCACCTGGATATCCGCGTAGTCGAAACTGAGTTCCGCGATGTCGGTGGCCAGTTGGGTCTCGTCCACCACCTCCTCACCCGCCCAGTCGAGTAACACTTCCAGCATCGGTTCCTCGTCCTGGCGCGTGATCCCGGCGAGCAAATCGACGATCTGGCCGCGGCGCATGGGCGTCAAGCGTCCCACCATGCCGAAATCGATCATCACGATGCGGTTGCCGGTGAGATACAGCACGTTGCCCGGGTGCGGATCGGCGTGGAAGAAGCCGTCGACCATGATCATCCTGAGCACGGCGTCCACGCCGCGCTCGGCGAGCACCTTGCGGTCGAGGCCTGTCGCGTCAATCCTCGCGACATCGTGGCCACGGATCCCCTCGATGTGCTCTTGGACATTCATCACGTGGCTGGTCCACTCGCCGTACACCCGGGGGATTAGGATATAGGGATCGCCGGCGAAGTTGCGCGCGAAGCGCGCGATGTTACGCGCCTCGACCCCGAGATCCAGCTCACGCTCCAGAGAGCGGCGGAACTCGGCGACGATGCGGGCAGGCCGGTAGCGCCTGGCCTCGGGCATCTCGATCTCGACGAGGTCCGCGACATGCGCGAAGATGCTTAAATCGGAATCGATCTTGGCGTGGATACCGGGGCGGCGGATCTTGAGGATCACGGGAGTGCCGTTCGGCAGTTTGGCCCGATGAACCTGCGCGATCGAGGCCGAGGCGTAGGGCTGGCGCTCCAGATCGAGGAACACCTCGAACGGTGAGCGGCCGAGCGCCTGCTCGATCTGCGGAAGGAGTTCGTCGAAGGAGACCGGCCGAGCCTCGCTCTGGAGCCGCGCGAGCTCCGCGGTCCAGCTCTGCGGGAGCAAATCTTCCCGCGTGGAAAGCATCTGGCCAAGCTTGACGAAGGTGGGACCCAGCTCTTCGAGCGCGAGCCGCAGCCGCTGCTGAGGCTCATGACGCACGCTCTCTTGCTTCGCGCCCCAGTGCAGGATTTGCCCCGCGCGTTCCAAGAGCGTGGCGATGCCCGCGCGGCGCACGAGATCGCCAAGCCCGTGCCGAATGAAGACCGAGGTGATCTCGTGGAGGCGCGACAGGTCGCGAACCGTACTGCTCGCCCCCCACACCATCGGCGGGCCTAATCGTCCTTCTTCGCCGCGGGTTGCTCGCGCAACGCGTCGGCCACGCCCGCAAGGATACCGCTCGCGAGGAACGCCATGCGTGCGCTGTACTCGCGGGCGGCCTCGAGCCCCGAGCTCGTGCTCTCCCAGGTGACGTCGCCCAGGCGGCTCGCGAACTCATTCACGACCGTCGCCACCCGGGCACCCGCATCGGCGCCGACCCTTTGGGTATGCACCGCCAGCTCGACGAGCTCCCGTTGCAGGGCACCGCTCGCGGCATCGGAGAGGCGGTGCACCGTGGCCACGAAGTCTTCCTGGAGCTTCTGCAGGCCGGCGAAGGCTTCCTTCAGATCGTTGTCCGAGAAGTCCTTGCCCTTGGAAGCGAGTTTTTCGAGCGCAAGATGCGCCCCGTGGGCGGATTGCAGGAGTGCCTCATCGAGCGCCTTGACCGTTTCGGCAAACGCCTGCCGGGCCTCGGAGCCCTGCGGCCCGGCCTCAAATGCCGTGCCTCCCGCCATCGCTCGCATAACCTCCGCGATGCCCTCGGTGTCGAGCCTACCGTGCTGCAAGACGTCGGTCGTCAGCTCGCGCACCCGATCCCGGATCGCTTGATTTTCGCCCGTCGCGGGAGTGTCCGGCCCTCCCGCTGGGGTTGTTGCCTGCGACATGTAAATTCCCTCCATACGGATTCCCTTCTAAAGCTTAGTCCGAAATATGGCCGGCGCATACCGATGAGAATTAAAGGGTCAGCGCCCACGTGCTCCACGATGATCTGGTCACTATCGATAGCTTCGTGCGCGAGTTGGCTCGGGGGCCGGAGAGCGGTACGCGGAAAAGGTGTTCGCTATCTTTCGTGAGATGAAAAAGGTGAGCAAATTGAGCTGCCGCTGCGATGCGTTGCACATCCGAGCTTAATTCCGAGTGACATGAAAGCAGTTGCGCCAGGGTTAAACCAGCATGGGGCTAAGATAAACCCGCGCAAACCAATTAAGCCACTTTCCGACTGACAACGGCAAGCCAAGGCTGTGCAGCGCAAGGTAGTCCCTGCGGTCGATAGTAGTGTTTTATGATCTCGAAACCGGCCGATTCCAGCAGTAGCTGATAGCTAGCGAGTTCAAGGTAAGTGCCGTAGCGATCTCCCTGCCATCCCTCGCTGTTTCCTCTGGGATTTGAAGAAAAAAGTACTCCTTGTGGGTTTAGTGCAGACCTTAGCTGTTTTAGGACCCTGATCATTTCCTGTGAAGGAACATGAAAGAGCGACGCATTCGCAAAAATACCGTCGACACACTGCTCGGGTAATTCTAGTTTAAGGAAATCTTGCTGGAGCACCAGAAGACCGGTTAGTGATTTCGCCATCTCACAAAATTTGTAGCTTCCATCTAAGCCAATTGCATGATGTCCCTCTTTCTTAAAATAGAGAAGATCGCGGCCCGGACCGCACCCCAGATCCAATAGCGATAGACCTTTTTGGTTGGGCAGAGCCGACAATAATGCCTCATAATTTTGCGTCACATCGTGATCTTTTGTCCCGTGCCAAAAACTATTGGCATTTGCGTTGTAATGTTCAATCGTAGCGGAGCTGATACTTTCTAACTCATTGGGCGACCAGAACTTACTCATGGCAATATTGCCTTACCAAATAAAAATCTTTCATTCCATGAAAGATATTCAGAAATTGGACTGGGGTCAAATTACCTCCCTTAATTTTCCTTTTTCAGATTACGAGTACCTACTGGCGCTTGAAACGAGTCAGAGTGTTGGGAGTGAAACGGGCTGGATACCTCACTATCTCACTGTATGGCAGGGAGTCGAGCTTGTGGGAGCAACCTTTGTTTATCTGAAAACTAATAGTTATGGAGAATACATTTTCGACTGGGAATGGGCAGATGCCTATCATCGGTACGCGCTGCCTTACTATCCAAAGCTGGTTTCTGCCATACCGTTTACTCCTGCTACGGGTGCCAAGATCCTGTTACACCCGAATGCGGACAGAGAAGCTGTCTCACGCGCACTAATTTCTGCAATGCTGGCATTGGCTGAAGAGAAAGGGTGTCATTCCGTGCATTGTCTTTTCCTCCCGCCGGAGGAAGTCCCTCATTTCTATGAAAGAGGTTTTTTAATAAGACATAGCTTTCAATACCACTGGTTTAATAGAGAGTATCTGGACTTTTCCGATTTTTTGGACCATCTTAAGACAAAACGAAAAAAACAGATCGAACGGGAACGAGAACAGTTAATAGCACGAGGGCTTGAGATCCGAGTTGTTACAGGTGAGGCTATTCGTCCTAGACATGCCAGCATTATGTACCGGTTCTATCTTTCGACGATAGATAAAATGGGCGGTTATCCCTATCTCACGTCTCGCTTTTTCGATACGGTAATGGCAACGATGAAAGATCGACTGGTCCTTATTTTGGCCTACGACCGGGGAACGGAAATAGCAGGCACAATCAATTATCGAAAAGGGGATCATCTTTACGGCCGCTATTGGGGCGCTGATGAATACGTGAGGCACTTACATTTCGAGCTTTGCTATTACCAGTCCATTGACTATGCCATACGCAATAAAATCACACTCTTTGAAGCCGGAGCTCAAGGCGAACATAAGTTCCCGCGCGGCTTTCTCCCAGAACTTAACTACAGTGCGCATTGGATTTTTCATGCGCGCTTTCGAACTGCCATTGCCCAGTTCATCGATGAGGAAAAAGCTCTAATAGGCCGACTCATTGACGATAAGCTAGGTAGTTCTCCTTACCATCAACAAATTCAGGGCTCAGGTCGTTTATCAACGGTTTGATCTATTGCGAGCAACGCGGCTTATGGTGCTGTAATGCTTACGGAGGAATGCCTCATAATAGACTGCGAGGACAGCTACAAGTCAGACCGACCGATCCTCGGATATCAGGCGTTTCGTCATATCTGGGCGCCGAAGACAAAGGTTTGAAGCAATGCCCAACAAAGACATTGAGAGATAGTTGAGACACCTTTCTTTGTGAATTTACTGTAGAAAGGTGGAGAACATGAACTTGCGCACCCCGACCCCGAATCAATACAATCCCCTTTAAATAGTGTACACCGTGAGCGGCTTAGTCCAACAGACATTTGATCTGCCCTGCTGCGCACGGCAGATCAAATGCTTAGATGTTCAATGCTATCTCTATGTGGTCTAGTGATTTCGAACTGAGCCCCGGTGAGTGGTTCGGTGACTGGTTGCACGCCCAGATCGCGGAGAACGCATTCATTGAGCAGAATGGGTTGATGCCAGATCGCGTTCGCGCCGCAGCCACTCGGCTCCAGCAGGATCGCCCTACCGACCGGCGATTCGTCGCTGAAGTTCCGTGGCTCGACTCGTTCAGCGCGTTTACTGCGCCAGGGAAGTATGTGTACTTCTCAAGGCGCCTTCTGGAGCGCTGTCCCCACGAGGACTCTGCTGCGTTCGTCATCGCTCACGAGATCGCCCACCATGATCTCGGCCACCTTGAGCTCTTCAACGGCGCTTTCGCGCGGCACGCCGCGCGGCTGCAAGCTGGCGTGTTGGCCATTCTGTTCTTCAGGATGCTTCAAAAGCGGATCTATAGCCCGGAGTGGGAACTTGCCGCAGATCGTCGCGCTATCGACCTGTGTTTGAAAGCAGAGTACGATCCGGCCAAGTGCCTATATCTGTTCTATATCCTGGAGATGTTCGCTCTTGATTACGGCGACTTGGGCGGGGTCTACGGGCTAGATCCGGAATCGGACCAGGAGCTTTCCGCCGAGGCGACTGTGATCACTAAAGCGCGGATTTGGCTGTATCAGCGGAAGCGAGGATACCTGCCAATCCAAGATCGCAAAGCCGAACTTGCCCGGTATATAGGCACGGTCACTGACGGTGCCACCGTTCGACCGCAGGGTGTCTAACCAAGAAGAATTGAGACGACCTGCAAGGTCGTTTCAATCCAATGTTCAAGAAGCCCGGGGTCGGGCTGTGTGGTATTTAATATAGAGGGGAATGCTTGCGGGAAGCGTGAAGGGCATTAGTGACGGGCTGAGGGTCCTGCAAGCGGTTTTCTCAATGTCTCTTCTTCTGGAGCCCGGCAATCGTAGCTGGGTGGAGTGAAGCGGAACCCAGGAAAGATTTCTGCGGTGCGCTCAATTTCTCCCTACATCTCAGACCAGCGTTTGCAATGCCTCCACGATGCGCTTGCGGTAGAACGGCAGTTGCCAACGCCGCCCGCCGACCTGATGCCATAAGAGCGCCGCTCGCACCCCCGCCAACAACGCCGCGCGCACCTTGTTGGCGATCTCCGGATCGCGTAGAAAACGCGCATCGCCGCGCACCTGGACTCGGAATTTAAGCGTGCTCAGCGTCTCTTGGTAACTGCTGGCAATCGCCGCCAGCGTGCTATCGTCGGTAAACCCCTCCGCAGGCATCTGTTGTTGCACCGCGCGCAATCGGGTTCCGAGTAGATCTAACATGCTTTTGTTATTGCGCAACACATTTTCCAGGTGCAACAACCCGATCACATAGGTGACTGCGTCGCCGTACTTGGGTCCGCGCCGCTTGCGATCGAAGATGTCCTTGAGTGCGTTGATGCCGAGGCTCAATCCGAAGCGGTAATCCTGCTCTCCGCCGAAGACCTCCTCTGTGCTCTGGGGGTCAAACTCGAATAAGCTCCGGACCATTGCCTTGAGGTTCTCGTTCGGAACGGCGCCGGTGTTCGCCAAGCGATCCACCAAGAGCGCGGCTTGGAACACAGCGGCAAGCGCCAGGGCCTGATCGCGTATTTGATTCTGCATATGGAAATAGTTTCGGTGTTGTATGCAGCCTGAACGACGGGTCAAAAAGTCGCGGGATTATGGCTGGGTCGACACACTTGCCACACGGGCGAGATGGGGCCGTTTAAGATCCCAGACCACCCCCAGCCACTCGAGCAGGCACAATGCGTAGTAGGAAGGATCGAACTGCCACCAGCGGAAACCGTGGCGAACCGAGAGCGGGTAGTGATGGTGGTTGTTGTGCCATCCGTCCCCCAGCGTCAGGATCGCTCCAAGAACGTTATTTCTGGAATTGTCCCCGGTCCGATACGGTTGCGTTCCCCACACGTGCACTAAGGAATTGATCGAAAAGGTGCCATGCCACAAGAACACGGTGGCGACGATGAAACCCCATAAAAAACCTTCCAATCCGAACCCGTAGACGAGCGCGGCGATATAAAGGTTTACCGGTAACCAGGTATTCTCATTGAGCCAGGCGAGCTCGGGCAGCACGGTAAAATCCTTAATCAGATCACTCCTCGTATACTTGTACTTGCGGCAAAGGATCCATCCAATATGTGACCACCAAAACCCCTTACGCACCGGGGAATGGACATCCTGGAGCTGATCGGAGTAGCGGTGGTGATGGCGGTGATGGCTGGCCCACCAAAGGACTCCCTTCTGCAGCGAGCATTCGCCCAGGAACGCCAAGAAAAAAGCAAATGGGCGGCTGGTCTTGTAGGAGCGATGCGAAAAATAGCGATGAAAGCCGGCGCTCAATGCAAACATGCGCACAGAATAGGACGCGACGGCCAAGGCCAACCATTGCCACTCGAAATGGAGGGCGATGGTGTAGGCCGCCAACAGGTGCAGGACAATGAACAGGATCGTGTCTTGCCAAATTATTTTTTCGTCATCGCCGATCGACGCGCCGGCCGCGGCTTGCTGCTGTGTCATTGCCTTCACTTCACGCCCATTATGGGTCACGGGTCGATCTCCGTCCAACGGCCCCGCCATGCCGCCCAACCCTTTAGCGCTGTCTTCAGGCAGGTCGTCACGTTGATCGCCCACCACACACCGCTCGCCTCAAGACCCAAGGGGAAGGCGAGGATCCATGCGAAAGGTATGCGCAGTATATTGAGTGGCGCACTAAACCAAAAGACCGTCCGCGTATCTTCCGGCCGGCAGCGGTTTAATCCCCAACTCGTGTGCGCGTGCATAGGCCAATGTTCCCCTCGTTAACCGCGCCGCAAGCCCACCGCCCGGTCCGAGCGTTGATGTTTAGGGATGAACAACGTATGGTAATGGGCGCTTCAAGGGCACTATACTTGATGCTCCGTGACTCAGTGATTCATAGAGGAAAGTCCATGCAGTTGCCAACATTGGTGCCACCCAATCGAACCATAAAAAATAGAATCTTATACGCCCTTGCGCTGTTTGTTGTTGCCGGGATCATGGTCGGGACCGGATATACCCTCATTCAGATCAACGGGGACACTAAGAATGTCGAGATCTACGTACTCGTCGCGGTCGCGGCCATCCTTCTGATCCCCGGCCGCGTGCAGCAATTTTATTGGAAGGACTTTTTCCAAGGCCAACGGCTGCAGCTCAAAGGGAAGCATTCCGAAGCGTTGGCCCACTTCGAGCGGTTCCTGGAAACGGTCCGGAAGCGGCCCAAGCTCAGGCATTTAATCTGGTTTAGCCAGTGGTTCTACACTTCCAATGTGGAGGTCATGGCCTTGAATAACATGGGCGTATCGGCGATGTGGCTGCAAGACTCCGACAAGGCGGAATCCTTGCTAAGGGCAGCAGCGCAGCTGGACCCCGAGTCCCCGCTCCCGTATTTCAATTTATCGGTCATGCACTATGCCTTGGGCGCCGATGCCGAGGGCGCGAAGAACCTCGGCAAGGCCGAGACCTTGGGCTATAAAACCGCGAGCATTCGCGGGATCGCCAAGATTGCGCGCGAGTCTAGCGCCGGGGAAAAGCCGGTCAAAGCGCCGAAGAAGCAAGCCGCGGGATCTTGATAGGATTTAAAATCGCCGGACCGTCTTCTCCGTAACGGAACCCGCCCCCCACGCTATTGTCGCGCCGTACCCACCATGCCGTGCTTGCTCTCGAAGCGGGACACACGGACCACCGAGATTATGGACGATCCCCGGTGCGATCGTGAGCGGCTCTACCGCACCTATCGGCAATTCAGGGCGGTCAACGCCGCCTTATCCAGAATTCGTTCCGTATATAAGCGCTGGATCCGGCCGGCGATGCGTATCCACGAGCACAGCTACAGCTTACTCGATATCGGTTTCGGCGGCGGTGATATCGCCCGCGCCCTCCACCGCTGGGCCTGTGCCGATGGCTTGCGGCTAACGATCACCGGCATCGACATCGACGCGCGCGCGTACCGGTACGTGCAAACCCTCGATTGGCCCGAGGGCGTCACATTCCGAGTGGCCGACGTTAGCGAACTCCGCAAACAGCAGGAACGGTATGATTTCGTGTTCTCGAATCACTTAGTACACCACCTCGATACCGCCGCGTTACCGGCAATGCTCGCAAGCGCGGCCGCGCTTTGCGCCCGGGAAGTCTTGTTTGTTGACGTGCAACGCGGTGACCTGGCCTATCTAGGTTTCGCGTTCCTGAGCGCCATCGCTTTTCGCGATTCCTATATCCGGCACGATGGCTTGATCTCGATCAAGCGCAGCTATACGCGTCGAGAGCTGGCCGCGATTGCGCCCCCGGGGTGGACCGTGGAACGCCTGTTTCCGTTCCGGTTGGTCTTGCGTTACGCAGCCACGGCGGAAGCTTGAGCCGGGGGCTTCATGGCCCGGGGGAAAGCGTATCCACCGAGTAGCCATCGCCTTCCAGCATGTGACGCAATTTGCGCAAGGCTTCTAATTGGATCTGGCGCACACGCTCCCGGGTTACGCCGATCTCGTAACCTACCTGCTCCAACGTGGCGATCTCCCTTCCCCCGAGGCCGAAGCGGCGCTCCACCACGGCGCGCTGCTTCTCATTCAAGTGCGAGAGCCACACCTCGAGATGCCGGTGCATATCGCTGTCTTGCAGCAACAAGGAGGGGTCGATATTGTGCTCGTCCGGGATGGTCTCTATCAGCGTCCGCGAGGAATCGCGCTCCGCCGGTGCATCCGCCGAGCTGACGCGCTCGTTTAAACCGGCGACCTGTTGCACTGCCGCGATCGGCCGATCCAGGAGGTGCGCGACGTCTTCGACGGTCGGCTCGCGATCCAAGCTCTGGGCCAACTGCCGGACCGCGCGCATATACAGGTTGATTTCCTTGAGCACGTGGATCGGGAGGCGAATGGTCCGGGTCTGGTTCATCAAGGCGCGTTCTATGGTCTGCCGGATCCACCAGGTGGCATAGGTTGAGAAGCGGAACCCTTTTTCCGGATCGAACTTCTCTACCGCGCGCATTAAACCGAGATTGCCTTCCTCGATGAGGTCCAGCAAGGCCAAGCCGCGATTTAAGTATCGGCGCGCGATCTTGACCACCAAGCGCAGATTACTCTCGATCATGCGCATGCGGCTGCCCTTGTCGCCTTGGCGCGCGGCGCGCGCGAGCCGGACCTCTTCCTGGGCCGTCAGCAGGGGTGAGTATCCAATCTCGCATAAATACAAGCGGGTGGCGTCAATCTCGGCTTCCGAGATCTCGGCGGGACGTTCTACCGCCACGCCCATGCCGGCCGCCTGCTTGTCCTCGATACCCTCCTCGCTGTATTCGTCGAGCATATCCACCTCCGCATCGCCCGAGTCAGTGTCGAGATCGGTGATCTTGCTCATGGCGCTACGGCCTAAAACAAAGTCCCCGTGCCCGCCGGCCCGCGCAGCCCCGAACTAGATCCGTGCTTTCGGTAGGTAGCGCAAAGGCGGTACGGGCCGTCCGTTGCGTCGGATCTCGAAATACAGCTTGACCTGCCTGCTCCCGCTATTCCCCATCTCCGCGATTTGCTGTCCGCGGGCGACCCGATGACCTTCCTGGACCAATAGACGGCGGTTGTGAGCATAGGCGCTGAGATACACGTCATCGTGCCGTATGATGATAAGCTTTCCGTAGCCGACAAGTCCATCGCCGCTATAGACCACTTCACCCGCGGCCGCCGCCCAAATGGGCTGTCCAGGTTGCCCCAAGAGATCCAGTCCTTGCCGGCTTGACGCGGTATTGGCCGGCAACGGCTTGCCCCGCGCCGGCCATTGCCATTGAATCGATCCGGCCGGCGGCGGCGCCTGCCCGCGGGTCGGGGGGCTTATGTCGGCCCGAGGCGCGCTCGCCCGGACCTGGCGCCTCGGCGCCGGCCTCGGAGCGGTTGCCGAACCTTGCGTCTGATGCAAAGCTAAACGCTGGCCGGGGTAGATGATGAATGGGGCTTTGATCCGGTTCCAGCGGGCAATCTCCCGGTAATCGAGCCGGTAACGCCATGCGATCGAATGGAGGGTGTCTCCGCGCGCCACCACGTGCTGGCGCGCTCCAACGCCGGGGTTAATTGCGCGCGCGAATGGCATACGCTCGCTGCCCGTCCGAGCACTTACGACCGGGGCCTTCGCCGTCGTTCCGCAGCCGGCGAACTGGCTCACAGCCACCAGGATCGCTATGAGTTGCGCCCGCAAGGGCATCGCCGTCCTATCCCAGTCCTGCTATGAGCGGCACGAACCGCACCTCCTCGAGGGGCTTCTCCTCGAAGTGTTCGGGATAGCGCGTCACCAAAACAAGCCACTGCGAGCCGCTCTCGCCCACCGGCGCGACGATGCGGCCGCCGATGGCAAGCTGCTCCAGTAACGCCGGGGGGGCCCTGTCGACGGCGGCGGCGATCAGGATTGCATCATAGGGCGCGTGATCCTGCCAGCCGCTACGGCCGTCTCCGTGTTTGACGCGGACGGTACGATAATGCAAAGCCGCCAAACGCTCCCGCAACCGCGCCGCTAGCGCGCCGATGCGCTCGATGCTATGGACCGACTTGGCGAATTGAGCCAGGACCGCGGACTGGTACCCGGTGCCGGCCCCGATTTCCAAAATCTTATCCATCGCGCCGCTCACAAACAACGCCTCGGTCATACGCGCCACGATGTAGGGTTGCGAAATGGTCTGGCCGTAACCGATGGGCAAGGCCGTATTCTCGTACGCGCGGCCCGCGAGGGCCTCGTCGACAAAAAGATGCCGCGGTACCGTGCGCATGGCGTGCAGCACCTCGCGTGATCCGATCCCCATCTCCCGCAGCTCCCGCATCAAGCGATCGCGGGCGCGCTGGGAGGTTAGACCGATGCCGCGGTGATCAGCCTTCATGCACGCGCAAGGCCTCGAGCCATCGCGAAACCGTATCCAAGGCCCGGTAATGGGTCATATCGACTTGCAGCGGGGTGATGGATACATCCCCGCTCCTGACGGCATGAAAATCGGTTCCCACCCCCGCATCCTCCTCCGGGCCGGACGATCCCACCCAATAAATCGGCCGCCCACGCGGGTCCAGCGCCTGCACCATCGGTTCCGATTTATGCCGCCGGCCAAGACGGGTGGCCGCCAATCCCCGAAGCTCGTTCCACGGGCGGTCCGGGACATTGATGTTCAAGATCGTATCCGCCGGTAAGGGCCGGTGGCCGATCTCTTTGACCAGCAAGCATGCGATCCGGGCGGCGGTCTCGTAATGCACCGCTTGGCTGCCGGCTAAGGAAACCGCCATCGCCGGCAACCCGAGGAAACGCCCCTCGATCGCCACGGCGACGGTGCCGGAATAAAGTACATCATCTCCGAGATTGGCCCCGGCGTTGATCCCGCCCAACACCATGTCGGGTACGCGCTCCAGCAAGCCGGTGATGGCAAGGTGCACGCAATCCGTCGGGGTGCCGTCAACATAGATGAAACCGTTCTCGGCGCGCGCGGCCCGAAGCGGTTTTTCGAGAGTCAAGGAGTTACTTGCGCCGCTGCGATTGCGGTCCGGCGCAACCACGGTGACCTCTCCGAGCGCCGCGAGCGCCCGCGCAAGGCAAACGATCCCCGGCGCCTGGTAACCGTCATCGTTGCTTAACAAGAACAACACCGGGGTTCTAGATTCTCAAGGCGACCGCGGGTTGACTCGACGCGGGACGTGCTCGCGGTTAGAGTTTGTGAAGAAATCGTAGCGAGCACCCCCGCCCGCGAGGCGCACGGCGCGCAGGAACCGCAGTGTATGTGGAAATACATGAGGATTCCGAGCACCGCGCAACGATGCGGGCGGGCTGCGCAGTAGATTTATTCACAAGCTCTTAGTCCAGCAAAAATTCGAGCAGCGCCTTCTGCGCGTGCAAACGGTTCTCGGCCTCATCCCAGACCACGCTATGCGGGCCATCGATCACTGCGGCGCTGACCTCCTCGCCGCGGTGCGCGGGCAGGCAGTGCATAAAAAGGGCGTCCGGTTTCGCGAGCGACAGCAAATTCTCATCCACCTGAAAGCGCCTAAAAACCTCGCGCCGCGCGTCGCTTTCTTGTTCTTGCCCCATGCTGGCCCAGACATCGGTGACCACCAGATCCGCGCCGCGAACCGCTTCTTGCGGCCGATCGCAGCGGCGCACCACGCTCGCTGTCGCGTCCCCAATCTCTTCCCGCGGCCAATAGCCGGGCGGACAAGCGATCCGGAGCGTAAATCCATACAGCCCGGCAGCCTCGATATAGCTGTGGCACATATTGTTGCCGTCGCCGATCCAGGCGACGGTTTTACCTGCAATGGAACCGCGGCGCTCGACGAAGGTTTGGATATCCGCCAATAGTTGGCAGGGGTGATGGCGATCGGTCAAACCGTTAATCACCGGCACTTCCGAATACGCCGCCAAGCGCCGGAGTTTATCGTGATCGAAGGTCCGGACCATTATCGCGTCCACCATCCGCGATAACACCCGTGCCATGTCCTCGACTGGCTCCCCGCGCCCGAGTTGCGTGTCGTGCACGGATAAAAAGATGGCCCCGCCCCCGAGCTGGAGCATGGCGGTCTCGAAGGAGACGCGGGTGCGGGTCGAGGACTTCTCGTAAACCATCGCGAGCACGCGGCTCTTGAGCGGTTCATAGGTCTCCCGCGCGCGGCGCATCGCTTTCAATTCGATGCCGCGATCGATGAGGCGCAAGAGCTCGGCCGGCGTGAGGTCCGCCAAGCTTAAGAAATGCCGTGGCCTGCGCGTACTCACGCGTAGCTGCTAGAATCCCTTAATCAATGCGCCGAGCTTGTGCACGAGCTCGGCCGCCTCGGCGTCGCTCATCACGAGAGGCGGCAGGAGGCGCACCACCGTGTCGGCCGTGACATTGATCAACAACCCTTCGTTTAAGGCTCGGTCCACCAACTCGCCGCACGGCCGTGTCAGCTCGATGCCGATCATGAGTCCCTTCCCGCGAATGTCTTTGATATGAGCACAGCCGTGAAGGGCATCTCGCAAACCATCGAGGATGCGGCTTCCAAGTTGCGCCGCACGCTTAACGAGACCCTCTTGCTCGAGCGTGGCGAGAACCGCGAGCGCCGCCCGGCAGGCGAGCGGATTGCCGCCAAAGGTCGCGGCGTGCATCCCCGGTTGGATCAACTCCGCGGCCTGACCGCGCGCCAGGCAGGCGCCGATCGGCACGCCGTTGCCCAAGCTCTTGGCGAGCGTTAGGACATCCGGGTAGATACCCTCGTGCTGATAGGCAAACCACGCCCCGGTGCGCCCGAGACCGGTCTGCACCTCGTCCAGCATCATCAGCCAGCCGTGCCGGTCGCAAAGCCGGCGCACCGCAGCTAAATACCCGGGAGCCGGCACGAGCACGCCGGCTTCGCCCTGTAAGGGTTCCAGCAGCACGGCGACGATATCGCGGCGCTGGGATGCGGTCTGCCCGAGCGCCTCGGGATCGTCGTAAGGCACGCGCACGAACCCTTGCACCAGGGGTTCGAATCCGCGCTGCACTTTGCGATTGCCGGTGGCGCTGAGGGTCGCTAAGGTCCGCCCGTGAAACGCGCCTTCCATGACCACGACCGCGGGCGCCTCGATCCCCCGGTCGTGACCCAAGAGCCGCGCGATCTTGATGGCCGCTTCGTTGGCTTCCGCGCCGGAGTTACAAAAAAACGCGTTATCCATCCCCGATAATTGCGTCAGGCGCGCGCCGAGGCTCTCCTGCAGGGGCACGCGGTACAGGTTCGAGGTATGCACGAGCGCCTCCGACTGCTCGGCCACGGCCTGCGCGACGGCCGGGTGGGCATGGCCAAGCCCGCAGACCGCGATCCCGCTCACGGCGTCCAAATAGCGGCGCTCCTGGTCATCCCAAAGCCATGCTCCTTGACCGCGCACGAACGCGACAGGCAAGCGCCGATAGCTCGGCATGAGCGGTTTTTCCATCGGTATCGTTTCCCCAACCCACTTACGTTAAAAAAAAGCAAAGCCCGGACGAAACCGGGCTGTCGCATGCAGATCCGATTGTCCGGCATTCGCGGGTCTTATTACAAGTCTATTCCGGGCAGT
>JBIMKC010000014.1:0-25203 GCA_043673925.1 Chromatiales bacterium
CCGGGATCGATGAGCGCGGTCGGATGGATACTCGCCATGGCTCAGAGTTTGTGAAAAAACCTACTGCGCTCGGGATCTCGTGTTCCGGCGGTGCTCGGAATCCTCATGTAATTCAACATACACTCCGGTTGCTCGTCCCATCCTTGGGACTCGCCCCTTCGGGGCTTGCGCGCCGTTTCGCTCCCGGCGAAACGCTCCTGCGCTCCGGCGGAAAGCCAGGGCCAGGGATTGGCCCTGTTTGGCGCGCCGAGGATGCAACTCGACCTCCCTTCGCTCGCGACGGTTCTTTCACAAACTCTCAGGTGGCTTCCGTGGCGCTGGCGCATGCGTTTGGCCTCAGCAATCGGTGCTCGATGGAGCCGGTGATCGCGAGCGCGACGGCGAGCGCGCGTCGCCCGTCTTCTCCCGAGACGACAGGGGGCGTCTCATTAATCACGGCTTGCACGAAGGCTTGTAGCTCGAGCAGAAGCGCATCGGCGTGCTCGATATTCTTTTCCTCGGTAACGATACGCATCGCGCCTGTCTCCGAAGCGCGATCCCGCTCGAGCCTGGCGATGGTGACGCGGTGTTCCAAGTAATCGATCGAAAGATAACAATCCCTTTGAAAGATCCGGATCTTACGCAGCGGACTGTGGCTGACACGGCTGGCAGTCACGTTGGCCACGCAACCATCGGCGAACTCCAGCCGGGCGTTCGCGATATCCACCTCCGCCGTCAGGACGGAAAGCCCCATCGGGCGGATAGCCGCGACCTCGCTTGCTACGATATTGAGAATGATGTCGATGTCGTGGATCATCAGATCCATCACCACGCTCACCCCCGCCCCGCGCGGTTGGAAGGAGGCGATGCGGTTGGATTCGATGAACATCGGTTCGTGCAGAATATTGCGTAAAGCGAGTAACGCGGGGTTAAACCGTTCGAGGTGCCCCACCTGCAAAACCAATCCTTGACGCCGGGCCAATGCGATCAGCTCGTCGGCCTCGGCGAGCGTGCGCGTCATCGGTTTTTCCACCAGCACATGCACACCGGCCGCCAAGCAATCTTTCGCCACCGAGTAGTGCGACTCGGGCGACACCACCACCGACACCACGTCCACCATCTCGAGTATACGCCGATAGTCGGTAAGCGCTCGGGCTCCATACGGGGCGGCAACTTCCAGCGCCCGTTCCTCGATGAGGTCGACCACCGCGCACAGCTCGACATCAGGCAGCGCGGCATATTTCTGTGCGTGGAATCGTCCGAGATAGCCCGCGCCGATGACGGCCGCTCGCAGCATGGTGGGAATCGCGGGGTTTACCGGCAACCGGCGTTATTCAAGACAGCGTGCCTACCGGGGAGCTTAGCGAATGATCCCACGGGTGCATTTTCCTACGAACTCGATCAAGCGCGCGACCTCCGGGGACTCGGGCGCGAGGGCCTTGAGCCGCTCGATCGATTCGGAGACGGTGAGATTCTCGCGGTACAAAATGCGATACGCTCGCCGCAGGAGATTGATGGTTTCAGTGCTCAAACCGTTGCGTTTGAGCCCTTCCCGATTCAGTCCGTGCACCTTCGCCGGCTTCTGGGATATCATCACGTAGGGCGGAACGTCTTTGACGACGATCGACGAGAAGGCCGCGAAGCTATACGCACCGACGCGGCAAAACTGATGCACCAGCGTGAAGCCTCCGAGAATCGCGTAGTCTTCGACGATGACGTGACCCGCGAGCGAGGCGCCGTTCGCGAACACGGTATGACTGCCGACGATGCAGTCGTGGGCGATGTGCACGTAGGCCATGATCCAGTTGTCGTCCCCGATCCGCGTCACTCCCCCGCCTTGGACCGTGCCGCGGTTCATGGTGCAGTATTCGCGTAGGGTATTGCGATCGCCGATCTCGAGACGGGTTTGATCGCGCTCTCCGCCGTACTTCTTATCCTGGGGATCCGCGCCCAGCGAGCAAAACTGGAAGATCCGGTTGTTTCGGCCGATGCGCGCCGGACCCTGGATCACGACATGCGGTCCAATCCACGTGCCGTCCCCGACCTCCACATCGGGCCCGATGAGAGACCAGGGTCCAATCGTTACATCGCTTCCAAGCCTAACGCTGGGATCTACGATCGCCTGGGCGTCTATCAACGGTTAACAACCGAATGGGTTGCCATGATCTTGGCCGTGGCTACCGGTTTACCGTCCACGCGGGCGGTGGCGTCGACGCGATAGATCCCGCGGATCTCGCGCTCCAACTGCACATATAACAGCAGTTGGTCGCCCGGAACTACCGGCTTTTTGAAGCGTGCCTTATCGATACCGACGAGGTAATAAATCGCCTCGGGATCGGACTTGATCTGCCCGGAGCTGAAGGCCAGCAGTGCCGTCGCTTGCGCCAGCGCCTCCAGAATCAGCACGCCCGGCATGATCGGCTGATCGGGAAAATGACCGCTGAAAAAAGGTTCGTTAATAGTGACGTTTTTAACCGCGACCAGCGATTGACCATCCACGCACTCGAGCACCCGATCAATAAGCAAGATCGGATAGCGGTGCGGTAACAGCCGCCGTATCTTCTGAATATCGAGCACCATCTATCGCCTTCGCGGCGCCTGCTTATTCACAAGCTCTCACCCTCGTTTCCGGCATTCGCGCCGCCGCGTGCACTGTTCCTGCGTTGGATCGCCGCCTTATCGAGGTGATTGAAGCGGGCGACTTTCCGCCGCCATTCCTTGTCCTCTCGCGCTGGCCAGATGGAGGAGTAGACACCCGCCACGGGAATGGATTTGGTGACCGATGCGGCGCCCTTGATCACGACATCGTCCGCAATCTCGATGTGTCCCGTGATGCCTGCGCCACCGCCGATCATGCAGCGCTTACCAATCCGCGTGCTACCCGAGACACCCACGCAGCCCGCGATCGCGGTGTGTGCGCCGATACGCACATTATGTCCGATTTGGATGAGATTATCGAGCTTAACGCCGTCTTCTATGACCGTATCCTCGAAGGTACCGCGGTCGATGGTCGTATTCGCCCCAATCTCCACGTCATCACCGATCCGCACGCTGGCGTTCTGCGGGATCTTTGTCCACACGCCTTGATCGCGGGCAAGACCGAATCCGTCCGCGCCGATCACCGCCCCGGGGTGAATAAGGCAGCGCTGTCCGATGCTCGCGCCGCTGATGACCGTAACGCGTGCGCTAAGACAGGAGTGATCGCCTATCCGCACCGCGCGCCCGATAATACAGCCCGGACCGATGAAAGCCCGGGACCCGATCCGAGCGCCCTCTTCAACGACCGCGAAAGCCCCCACATGCGCGCTCGCATCCACGCTGGCCGTGGGAGCGATACAAGCGCTGGTATGAATGCCGGGATCGAAGGCGGGTGGCGGGCAGAGGAGGCTGGAGGCGCGCGCATAGGCTAGATAAGGATCCGCGGTGACCAGCGCGGCGACAGGGCATGCACTCAACTCGGCCGGATGCAGTATGACCGCGGAGGCTGCGGTGAATTTCAGGAAATTCCGGTAACGCCGGTCATACAAGAACGATACATCGCCCGCTTGGGCCGTATCGAGCGTCGCTATGTTCGCGACCAGACACCCCTCGTCACCGTGGAGCGTCGCTCCGATATGCCGCGCAAGATCGCCTAAGCGAACGGGCATCGCCGGCGCACTACTTGCCTTTGTAGCCTTTCTTTAGACGCGCGACGACCTTGCTCGTGACGTCCAAGCGCTCATTCGCGTAGATCACGCCTTCTCCGACGATGACATCGAATCCCTCCTCCTTGGCGAGGATCTGGATCGCCTCGACCACTTGACGCTGGATCTTGCCGAATTCTTCATTGCGGCGGAAATTCAGGTCCTCTCTAAACTCGTCTTGGTCGCGTTTGAGATCGCGTTTTACGCCGATGATGTCACGCTCGATCTTGCGGCGTTCGGTATCGCTCATCACCGCCGCATCCTTCGCCAGGCGGTCTTCAAGCTGTTTAGCCTTTCTTTGAGCCGCGACCAGATTCTTATCGCGCGGGGCGAATTCACGCTCGAGCCGTTTCCGCGCTTCCTCGGCCTGCGGGGCGGCCTCCAGCACCTTGATGGGATTGACCACCCCGATCCGCAAATCCGCGGCCCGGGACGGCGGGCCCGCCACGGCGCCGCATAAAACGATCAAACTCGAAAATAACTTAAGCTTCTTCAAGATCATTGCTCCAATTAAAACGAAGTGCCAAACGTGAATTGAAAGGGTTGCGTGTCATCGCTGTCGCTATCGTTGAAAGGCTGCGCCACGCTGACGGTTAAAACTCCGAAGGGCGATACCCAAAGGCCCGAGAGCCCCGCGGAGAGCCGGATAGTGTCTAAGTCAATATCTTCGTCCTCGCCATAAACATTGCCCGCATCAACGAAGGCGGTAATTCGCACCGACTTCACGTCCGTCAGAAAGGGTACGGGGAGGATGAGCTCGGCGTTGGCGACGACCATGACATTCCCCCCGAGCGCACGCCCCTCGGAATCCTCGGGCCCCAGGGTGTTCTCTTCGTAACCGCGCACGGTGCGCGGGCCGCCGGCGTAGAAGTTCTCGAAAAACGGCAGGACTTCGGTTTCGCTGTATCCATCACCATAGCCGAGCTGTCCCTGCAGGGCGAGTACATAGTCCTCGGTAAAGGGATAAAACCAGCGGCCATCGTAATCGATTTTATAATACTGAAGGTCCCCGCCCGGCACCGCCACTTGGCCCCGGACGCGATGATACGTGCCGCGGTCCGGCAACAGCGCTTTATTGCGCGTGTCGTAGGCAAAGCCGGAGCTTATCTGCAACACATCGAATTTGTCGCCCTCCCGCTCAATAAACTCTCTCACCTGATCGGCGGGGTCACTCCCTGGGTTGATCTCCGTATTCTCATACTGGAAACCGAGATTGAGAAAATTAAACTCCGAGATCGGAATGCCGAAGTTCACCCCGCCGCTCACGACCTTGGAATCAAACCGGGTAATGTTCGCATTTCCGGCGTCGGTCTCCCGGTAGGAGACATCGAAGCCTTGGCTGATGCCATCGATGGTAAAATAGGGATCGTTGTAGCCCAAGGCAAATACTCTGTTCACGTCGCTATTGTTGAAGGCAAAGTTCACCCGTTTCCCGCTGCCGAGGAAGTTGTCTTGAACCACGCTTGTATTGAAGATCAACCCTTGTGTTTGCGAAAACCCCAAGCCTAGCAATAGATTTCCCGACGCCCGTTCCACCACTGAATAATTGACATCCACCTGATCGGGGGTGTCGGGAACGGCCGGCGTCTCAACGTTGACCTCCTCGAAGTAACCGAGCTTTTGCAACCGGGTCTTGGAGCGGTTCACCTTGCCGGTCGAGAACCAGGCGCCCTCCATCTGGCGCATCTCCCGCCGCAACACCTCGTCGCGGGTCTTGGCATTACCCGAAAAGTTGATCCTGCGCACGTACACGCGCTTGCCCGGGTCCACGAAATAGGTCAATGAGACGGTCTTGGATTTTTCATCGATCTGGGGCACCGGATTCACGTTGGCGAAAGCGTAGCCTTCATCGCCGAGCCGCTCGCTAATGTTGGTGCTCGTCTGGGTGACCTCTTTTCTCGAAAATATCTCGCCGCGCCCGGTCGTCACCAAGGGAAAAAGATCATCCGCGGGGACGATGAGATCGCCCGCGAGCTTCACACCGGAAATTTCGTAGCGTTCCCCTTCGCTCACGTTAATCGTGACATACACATCGCTCTTATCGGGCGTAATGGAAACCTGGGTCGAATCGATATTGAAATTGACAAACCCGCTGTCGAGGTAGTGCGAACGCAGGGCTTCGAGATCGGCCCCGAGCTTTTGCTTCGAGTACTGATCCGACTTGGTGAAAAACGAAATCAGGGTGGGCGTCGATAGTTTAAAGCTCTTAAGCAATTCATCGTCATCGTACGCCTTGTTACCGACGACATTGATTTGCTTAATACGCGCGGCGCGTCCCTCGGCAATGTGTATCGTCACCGCGACCCGGTTGCTTCCCAACGACTTTACGTTCGATTCGATCTGAACCGCATACTTGCCTTGCGCGAAATACTGCCGTCTAAGCTCTTGTTCTACCTTGTCCAAGAGCGAACGGTCGAAGACCTCTCCCTCGGCGAACCCGATCTGCTTCAGGGCATTGAAGAGATCCTCGGTCTTGATGTCGTTATTGCCGGAGATGCCGATCTTCGAGATGGTCTCGCGCTCGCTGACCACCACGACCAGGGTGGCGCCCGCGCGCTCTATCCGGACATCCTTGAAGAATCCCGTCTTGAACAGCGCGCGAATCGCTTCCCCCGAGCGGTTTTCGTCGAACTCGTCCCCGACCTTGACCGGAAGGTAGTTGAAAACCGTACCGGGCGCGATCCGCCGCAAGCCCTCGATACGGATGTCCTCGATGATAAACCGTACCCCGGCCAGCGCCGGGAGAGCAGTCTGGGCAGTCACGAGCAACGCCAAGAGCCACCGCAGTAGAGTCCGACCGGCCACCGTCATATTCTTTATTTTTTTTATCCTAATTGAGGATGCGCGCGACGTCGTTGTATATCGCAATGGCCATCAGGCTCCCGAGCAGCACGATCCCAATCTGCTGTCCAAAGCGTTGCGTCTCCACCGAGACCGGCTTGCGCTGCACCAACTCTATAAGGTAATACAATAAATGGCCTCCATCCAGTAGCGGGACCGGAAGCAAGTTGAGCACCCCGAGACTCACGCTTACGATCGCTAGAAACGATAAAAAGGCCGCCATTCCGATACCGGCGGACTGCCCGGCATACTGCGCGATGCTGATCGGCCCGCTGAGGTTCTGGACGGAGGCTTCGCCGAGTACCATCTTAAAGATGATCTTTAACGTGATGGCGGACATTTCCAGCGTCTGCGACACGGAGTGGCCAAAGGCATCCAACAGCGAATACCGCTGGGTGGCGACCAACGCCGGGTCGAGATCTTTCGGCGGGGCCACGCCCGCACCGATTCGCCCGATTGCTCTGCCTTCGACTTCTGCCCGTTCCGGCCGCACCTCAAGGCTGAGAGGCGTCTCACCGCGCTCGACCCGGAGCCGAATCGTCTGCTCCGGCCGCTCCTGGACATACTCGACCCATTGCTGCCAAGACTGCATCGGGCGCCCGTCGGCCTGCAGGATCCGATCGCCCGCCCGGAGCCCGCTCCGCTCCGCCGCCCCGCCCGCAAGCACCTCCCCGATCACGGCCTCGAGGTGGGGCCGATAGGGTTGGATGCCGAGACGCCGCAACAGGCTTCCGCGGGCGAGATCATCGATATGCACTCGGCGCAGGTCGATCGCGACGCGCCGAGTGCGACCGTCCTGCTCGCGTACCAAGAGGTTTACCGTCTCCCCGTCCACGATCTTGGGAATCGTCTCGTTGATCACCGCATCCCAAGTGGGGGTAGGCTCCTCGTCCACGGAAACGATTTCGACTCCTTGGCGCAGACCCGCCTTGGCCGCGATCGAATCGGGGGCCACCTCGCCGATCTGCGGCTTGAGACCGGAGATCCCGATCACATACATGGCGCAATAAGCGAGGATCGCAAACAAAAAATTAAACAGCGGCCCGGCCATCACCACCGCGGTTCTCGCCGCCAGCGGTTGGCGGTTGAATTCGCGTGTGAGATCCGCGGGTGGCACCGGCCCTTCCCGGTCATCGAGCATCTTGACGTAGCCCCCCAAGGGGATGGCAGCGACGACGAACTCCGTTTGATCACGGCCGATCCTGCGCCCCCAGATGGGTTTTCCGAATCCCACCGAGAAGCGCAGCACCTTGATGCCGACGCCGCGCGCGACACAGAAGTGACCGAACTCGTGGACCACTACCAGGACCCCGACGGCCGCGATGAAGGCCAGAATTGAAAATATAAAATCAATCATTGGCGCCTCACCGCAACGGCCCGCGCGGCATGCGCTCGGGCGGCAGCGTCCGCGGCCAAGATCGCGTTGAGCGAGTCGCCTCCCGCGCTTGGGACGCCCGCTAAGGTGTCCGCAACCACGGCGGGGATATCGCTGAATCGCAAGCTGCCATTGAGAAACGATTCGACCGCGACCTCGTTGCCCGCATTTAACACCGCGGTCGCCGTGCCCCCTGCTTCCATCGCTTGACGGGCCAAACTCAGACACGGGAAACGCTCGAGATCCGGGGGTTCAAAGTCCAGCCGCCCCACTTCCAGAAGATTGAGCGGCGCAACCCCCGAGGGAATGCGGTCCGGCCAGGCCAGGGCATGGGCAATCGGCGTCCGCATATCCGGATTACCCAACTGCGCCAGCACCGAGCCGTCGATGAACTCCACGAGCGAGTGAATCACGCTCTGCGGGTGCAGCACGACCTCGACGTGTGGCGGCGTGGTGGCGAATAACCAGCAGGCTTCGATGAACTCGAGCCCCTTATTCATCAGGGTTGCGGAGTCCACGGATATTTTGCGTCCCATGACCCAGTTGGGATGGGCGCAAGCCTGATCGGGGGTCACGGCGCGGAGATCGGCAAGCGGCGTCCTGCGAAACGGCCCCCCCGATCCGGTAAGTAGTATACGCCGGACGCCCACCCGTTCCAGTCCTGCGGCAAAGGAGGGGGGCAGACATTGAAAGATTGCGTTATGTTCGCTATCGATGGGCAGCAGCTCGGCGCCGCTATTCTTGACCGCTTCCATGAAGATGCGCCCCGACATGACCAGCGCTTCCTTGTTTGCCAAGAGAATGCGTTTGCCGGCGCGCGCTGCGGCGAGCGTGGGCAGCAGCCCCGCCGCGCCGACGATCCCGGCCATCACATAATCCGTCTCTGGGGTGCTCGCGACCGCTTCCAAGCCGGCGCATCCGGAAAGCACGCGAACGCCGGGCGCGCTCGTGGCCAAGCGGCGCTCAAGTTCCAATGCCTTGGTTTCATCCACCATCACGGCATAGGGCGGATGCCAGGCCTCGCATTGGCTCGCCAGCCGCTCGAGATCGCGATGGGCGGTCAGCGCGATAATCCGGAAACGCTCGCGATGGCGCGCCACGACATCGAGCGTGTTAACGCCGATGGTGCCCGTCGACCCCAAGATCGTCAGACCAATCACAATGGCAACCCGACGGCACTGCCGAGGGCGAACACCGGCGCGGCGGCCATCAAACTATCGATGCGGTCAAGGATCCCGCCGTGCCCGGGCAACAGGCTACCGCTGTCTTTTACCCCCGCTTGCCGTTTCACCAAGCTCTCGAACAGATCTCCGAGCACCGAGAATATGACCGTGGCGAGACAGAGGGTCATAAACCCCACGCGGTCCGCAAAACGTAAGGGGATCCACCCTGAACATAGCCACCCGACCGCTCCCGAGGCAGCCAATCCACCCCATAATCCCTCCCAGGTCTTGCCGGGGCTGACCTTATCCGCGAGCCGATGCTTCCCCCAGCGCTTGCCGGCGAAAAAGGCCCCGATGTCCGCCGACCAAATCACCAGCATGAGCGCGACCACCAAGAACACCCCGCCATCGGCGCGGCCATGCAAACCGATGAGCGCCGCCCAGCCGGGGACCACGACAAACCAACCGGCCGCGCACAGTAACGGCCGCGACTTCGGAATACCGATCCCGCGGCGTTGATAATCGAGCAGCCAATAGAAAGCGGCGCACCACCCGCCCAACAAGAGCAGGGCGGCGCCGGCCATCTGATCCTTAACCCACGACAAGCTCAAGAGCCAGTACGCCGCCGCCATGCAGACAGACGTCGCGATCGTATAGTAAACACGCGGTTGGAACGCCGACCAACCGGCGAGGTAACTCCATTCCCACGCGCCCAACGCGATGAAGGCGCCGAAAACAACCGCCACGCCCGCGGTCGGCAAAAAAAACAAGGTCCCTAGCACTAGCGGGATGAGAATGGCGGCGGTGACAATGCGGCGCCTAAGCGCCGCGAACGCATTCGACCTGCTCGCCTGTCTTGCCGAATCGCCGCTGTCGCATTGCATAAGAGTTAAGCGCCATTTCCAGGTGAGCCGGCGTGAAGTCCGGCCACAGAGAGTCGGTAAAAAAAAACTCGGTGTACGCCAATTGCCACAGTAAATAATTGCTGATGCGCTGCTCGCCACCGGTGCGAATTATAAGGTCGGGGTCGGGGAGATCGCTCAGGCTTAGGTGTGCTTCCACCGCGGCTTCCGTAATCTCCTCAGCCCTCATGACGCCTGCCGCGACCCGCCTCGCGAGCGCTCTCGTGGCCTGGGTAATATCCCAACGCCCCCCATAGTTCGCCGCGATGACCAAAATAAGCCCGCTGTTTCCTTGGGTTAATTTCTGTACCTCATCGATGCTCCCCCGCAGCTTGGACGGAAACGCGGAATCGTCGCCAATCACCCGCAGCCGGACGTTGTTTTCGCTAAGTTTCATGGCCTCTTCCTGCAGCGAGGTAAAAAATAGCTCCATGAGTAGCGCGACCTCTCGCTTGGGCCGGCGCCAGTTCTCGCTGCTAAACGCAAACAGCGTCAGAACCTCGATGCCCATCTCCGCGCAGGGCGCGACCATCCGGCGCACCGCCTCGACACCCGCCCGGTGACCGGCAACGCGCGGTAATCTCCGGCGTTTCGCCCAGCGGCCATTACCGTCCATGATGATGGCCAGGTGGCGGGGGATCGTGGCGCGCTTCCTGTAGCGATCATGGCCGCGCTCCTGGTCCGTTGGACGTGAACTGCCGTCAGCCAAGGTTAGACTTCCAATAGATCCTTCTCCTTGGCGGCCAAAACCTCCTCGATACGCGCGATATTATCATCGGTCAAACGCTGCATTTTCTCCTCGGCCCGGCGCTCGTCGTCTTCGGAAATGTCCTTCTTTTTCACTAGTTCCTTCAGATGGTGGTTCGCATCGCGACGAATGTTTCGGACGGCGACCCGGGCCTGCTCGGCCTCGGTCTTGACGACGCGGATCAGATCGCGCCGCCGTTCCTCGGTCAAGGCCGGCAAGGGCACGCGAATGAGATCGCCCGCCGTCGCGGGATTGAGTCCAAGGTCGGAATTCAAGATCGCCTTCTCGACGGTCTTCACCATGCTTTTATCCCAAGGCGTCACCCCTAGGGTGCGCGGATCGATCACCGTGACCGTCGCCGCCTGACTGATCGGAACTTCCGATCCGTAATAATCGACCCTGATATGATCGAGCAAGCTGGTATGAGCCCGTCCCGTGCGGACCTTCGCTAATTCGTGCTGCAAGGACTCTATGGCCTTGCGCATGCGCGTATCGGCAGCCCGCGTAATAGAGTCGATCATGGTCTCGCCCCGGCGTGCGCGCGGCTAGTCACGAGCGTTCCTTCCTTGCCACCCATCACGGCTCGCAGCAGCGCGCCCGGCTTGCTCATATCAAGCACCCGCAGCGGCAGGGCGTGGTCGCGGCAGAGCACGACCGCGGTTGCATCCATTACTCCCAGTTTATCGACAAGCACCTGGTCATAATCTAACTGATCATAGCGGCGCGCATCCCGAACCTTGCGGGGATCGGCCGAATAGACGCCATCGACTTTGGTCGCCTTGATCATAAGCTCGGCGTTGATCTCGATCGCGCGCAAGCTCGCCGCGGAATCCGTGCTAAAAAAAGGGTTGCCCGTTCCGGCCGCGAAGATCACCACCCGGCCCTTTTCCAGATGCCGGACCGCGCGGCGGCGGATATAGTCCTCACAGATTTGATTCACCCGGATCGCCGACATCACGCGGGCGAACAAACCGACACGCTCCAAGGCATCCTGCAAGGCCAAGGCATTAATCACGGTCCCGAGCATACCCATGTGATCGGCCGTGACCCGGTCTATTCCTTTGGCCGCCAACCCTTGGCCGCGCAGTATATTGCCGCCGCCGATGACAATCGCCACCTGCGCGCCACAGGCCGCCAGTTCTTTGATCTCGCCGGCCAGACGGTGTATCACCTCGGGGTCGATGCCGTAATCGCTCTTGCCCATGAGCGCTTCGCCGCTCATTTTAACCAGGATGCGGCGGTATTTCGGGGTCCCGGCGCTCACCGCGAGTTAACCCCCACGTGCTTGGGCCATAACCTCCGCCGCAAAATTCTCGACGCGCTTTTCGAGCCCCTCCCCAACCGCGAATCTTTGGAAGGCGCGTACGCTCGCCCCGGCCCCCGCCAACAGCTTTCCCACCGTCACCTCGGGGTTCTTTACAAACGCCTGGCCTAAGAGGGCGACTTCACCCTTATATTTCTGCAGCTTACCGGCCACGATCTTCTCCACCACCGCCGGCGGCTTTCGGGTTTCCGCGGCTTGCGCCGCGAATATCTCTTTCTCGCGCGCCAAGAGATCCGCAGGGACCTCAGACTCATGCACGCACAGGGGACGGCTCGCCGCGATGTGCATGGCGATATCTTTCGCTATTGCAGCATTCCCTCCGGCCATGCTGACCAAGACGCCGATCTTGGTGCCGTGCGGGTAGATCCCGAGAACGCCGCTTCCCGCTTCCAGCAAGGTAAAGCGGCGCACCTGTATCTTCTCCCCGATCTTGGCGACCAGTTGTTCGCAGCAGGCGGCCACCGTCTCCTGCCCGTCCGCCAAGGGTAGGCACAACAACGCGTCGGTATCGAGAGGCCGTTGGGTGAGGACACAGCCGCCCACCGCTTCCGCGAATGCCTTGAAATCATCGGCGCGCGTCACGAAATCCGTCTCGCAGTTAACCTCCACCATCGCCGCCGTCGCCGCGCCGGGCGCCACGCTGATGACAATAACTCCTTCGGCGGCTACTCGTGCGGCTTTCTTCGCCGCTTTCGCAACCCCGGATTTACGCAGGATATCGATCGCCTGTTCAAGATCGCCCTCCGCGGCCACCAACGCTTTTTTGCAGTCCAACATCCCGGCCCCGGTGCGTTCCCGAAGCTCTTTTACCGTTGCGGCGGTGATCTCCATTCTCATCCCCTGTGCATCATGGCGTTTCGATTAAACCCCTGGCAGAGTGGCCCGGCCCGCTGCTGCAATCGCATCAAGGAGCGGACGGTTCCGGAGCATCGGCGGGCGGTTCCGGAGAATCGGCCGCCGCTTCCTCGGCCGCCGGGACCGGATCGGTATCCTCCGCCCCTCGGGCAGCCCTCGTAGAGCCCGCCGCTCGCGTCCTTATCGGTACTTTCTTCTTTGCCGTTTTCTTACGCGGTACAGCATTCTTTCTTAAGGCGGCCCGCTCATCTTCTTCCTTGGAGGATAGGCGTATCGGTTCGCCCGAAGCGTCAAGCTCCACAAACTCGTCCCCTCCCACCACCGCCGCTTCAGGTATGGCTACGCGCCCTTGCGCGATGGCATCCGCGGCGGTCTTAAGATAAAGCTCGATCGAACGGATAGCGTCGTCATTGCCGGGAATCATATAGTCGATCCCATCTGGGCAATGGTTGCTATCGACCACGGCGACAATGGGGATATTCAGTTTCCTTGCTTCCGCCACGGCATTTTTTTCATGCCCGACATCGATGATATACAGCGCATCGGGAAGACCTTCCATGTCCTTGATGCCTCCGAGGCTGCGCTCGAGCTTCTCGTGCTCGCGACGGTAGCGGAGCGCCTCCTTCTTACTCAGACGCTCGGCCAGACCGCCTTCCTCCGCCATGGCCGCGATTTCTTTCAACCGGTTGACGGAACGCCTGATGGTCCGGAAGTTGGTGAGGGTTCCCCCCATCCAGCGGCGGTTCACGTACGGCATCCCACAGCGGGTCGCCTCCGTTTTTACCACCTCTTGTGCGGCCCGCTTCGTTCCGACCACCAGGATGGTGCCGTTGCGCGCCGCCAGCTTCTGCAGAAAGGCCATGGCCTCGTTAAACAGGGGCAGCGTTTTTTCGAGGTTGATTATATGGATCTTATTGCGTTCTCCGAAGATAAAGGGGGCCATCTTCGGGTGCCAGTAGCGGGTCTGGTGGCCAAAATGGACGCCGGCCTCGAGCATCTGGCGCATGCTTACCTCAACCATGGAATCACTCCTAATACGGTTACACCTCCACACTCCATGCATTGACCCTGTGACCGGGCACCCTAATGCAGTTTACCGTGTGTGAGTAGTTTGCTATGAAAGCCCGCGCTTTATACCATAGTTGATGTAGGGCAACAATCGGACGCCAGCGCGCGCAATCCCTCAATCCGATGCCGGTCACGATTAAAACGCCTCAGGAGATCGAAAAGATGCGGGTCGCGGGCCGGCTCGCGGCGCAAGTGTTGGCGATGATTCGCCCCCACGTTGTCGACGGCGTCACCACCGGCGAACTGGATCGCCTCTGCCACGATTATATCGTCAATACGCTGGATGCGATCCCGGCGCCGCTCAATTACCGCGGATTCCCGAAATCCATTTGCACCTCGGTCAACCATGTCGTCTGTCACGGTATCCCAGGCGAAAAGCGGCTTAAAGGCGGTGACATTATCAATATTGATGTCACGGTCATCAAAGAGGGTTACCACGGCGATACCAGCAGAATGTTTTTTGTCGGCACGCCCGCCTTGCGCGCCAAACGGCTGGTCGAGGTGTGTCACGAATGCATGCATATAGGGATCGAGGCCGTCCGGCCGGGCTCTCGGCTCGGGGACTTGGGGTCCGCGATTCAGCGGCACGCGGAAACGCATGGCTTTTCCGTCGTGCGCGAATACTGCGGGCATGGGATCGGCCGGGAATTTCACGAGGAGCCCCAGGTACTGCACTACGGGAGCCGGGACACTGGGTTGCGGCTGGAGCCGGGTATGACTTTTACCATCGAACCGATGATTAATGCCGGGAAACGCCACGTTAAACTGTTACCCGATGAGTGGACCGTCGTCACCAAGGATCGCGCTCTGTCCGCGCAATGGGAGCATACGGTGCTCGTGACCGGCGGCGGCTGCGAAATCTTGACCTTGCTTCCCGGCGATCCGCCCCAGCCCTTATGAGCTACCCGCGGGAGTTTTTCGATCCGGTAAGCTTCGAGCACGACTTAAAGCGCGCGGCCGCGCCGCTCGCGGTCTATAAGGCCGCCCTTGCGGCCGGAGCGGCTTCCATAGGGGAGCGTTTCGCGATGGGCGCGCCGATCACCGAGCTGGTCGCCCAGCGCACCTGGCTCGTGGACGAGCTGGTCACGCGTGCCTGGCGCCAATGGGAACTCGCGGGCAAACCGTTTGCCCTGATCGCCGCCGGAGGTTACGGACGCCGCGAGCTGCATCCGGGTTCGGACGTCGATATCTTGGTGCTGACCGGGACCCGGGTGGCGAGCAAGGACCATGAACGCATGGGATCTTTTTTGCGCTTCCTCTGGGATATCGGACTCGAGGTCGGGCACAGCGTCCGTACGGTAGCGCAATGCCGGGAACTGGCGGCCGGGGATCTCACCATCGTGACGAGTCTCATGGAAGCACGCTTGCTTGCCGGTGACATCGCCCTTTATGAGGCCATGCGCACCGCGACCGGAGCGGCCACGATCTGGCCCCCCGCCGCCTTTTTCGAGGCCAAGCTCGGCGAGCAGGCCGCGCGCCATCGTAAGTTCCACGATACGGCCCACAATCTCGAACCCAACATCAAGGAAGGCCCGGGGGGGCTGCGCGATATCCATACGATCGCCTGGGTCGCTAAACGTCATTTCGGCGCCGACTCGTTAGCGGGCTTGCTCGATCACGGTTTTCTAACGCAAGACGAATACCGGACCTTGAACAGCGGTCAGTCATTTTTATGGCGCATTCGCTTCGCCCTCCACACCCTCGCCGGGCGGCGCGAGGATCGTTTGTTCTTCGACTATCAGCGGCACGTGGCGGCCCAGTTCGGATATCTGAGCGACGATCGGGACCAACTCGCCGTCGAGCGCTTCATGAAGCACTATTATCGCATCGTGATCGAGCTTAGCCGGCTCAACGAGATGCTGCTGCGCCTTTTTCAAGAAGCGATCCTCGAGCGCGATCATGCCGTCGAGATCCAGCCCTTGAATAAGCGCTTCCAGATCCGGAACGCTTACATCGAGGCCTGCGACGAGCAGGTGTTCAATGGCTATCCGTTCGCCCTCTTGGAGATCTTTCTACTGTTGCAGCAAAACCCGCATATCGAGGGTGTACGCGCGAGCACCATCCGTTTAATCCGCGACCACCGCCATCTTATCGACGATAAGTTCCGCAACGATCTCAAGGTGCGCAGCCTTTTTATCGAGATCCTCCGCCAGCCACGGCGCCTGGGCCACGAGCTCCAGCGCATGCACCGCTATGGCGTCCTCGAGGCCTACCTGCCGGACTTCGGCGCGGTCGCCGGGCTCATGCAGTACGATCTTTTCCACGTATATACCGTCGATGTGCACACACTGTTCGTCGTACAGAACATGCGCCGCTACACCAACCCCGAGAATAAGGACGCGCTGCCCATGTGCGCTCGCCTCATGGCGCAGATCCCGAAGCCGGAGATCCTCTACATCGCGGGCTTATTTCACGACCTCGCCAAGGGCCGCGGCGTGGACCACTCGCAAACGGGCGCGACGATCGCCGCCGAGTTCTGCCAGCACCACGGGCTTGGGCGTTTCGACACGAGACTCGTGGCCTGGCTGGTAGAACATCATCTGCGCATGTCGACGACGGCGCAGCGGCGCGACATCTCCGATCCGGAGGTGGTGAATGAATTCGCCCGGCTGGTCGGCAATCGGGTGCGTCTCGACTATTTATACCTGCTCACGGTGGCCGATATCCGCGGCACCAACCCCGTGCTCTGGAACAGTTGGAAAGACGCTTTGTTGACCGAGCTCTATGAGAACACCTTACGGGCGCTCCGCCGAGGGGTGCGAAACCCCATCGAAAAAGAAGAATGGATCGCCGAGATCAAAGGCGAGGCCTTGGCGATCTTGCTGCCGTCGAGGCTCAGCAAGGAGGCCATCCTTTCGGTATGGCAGGACCTGGGGGAAGAGTATTTTTTACGCCACGGGCCGGATGAAATCGCCTGGCACACCCAGGCCATCGCCGGCGGCCGGGCGGGAGAGCTGCCGCTGGTGCTAATCCGCCCCAAAACGGGCCGCGGCGGTACGGAAATCTTCATCTACGGGCACGACCAAGACCATCTGTTCGCGGCCGCGACCCATGCGCTCGATCGGCTCGGGCTTACCATCATGGACGCTCGCATCCTCTCTTCCCCCAAGGGTTTTACCCTGGACACCTACATCGTGCTCGAAGCCGCGACCCATGAGATGATTCAAAGCGACGCCCGCGCCCAGGAGATCGCCGCCGCCTTAGAGGCAAAGCTCGGTTCGGCGGAATTCTTATCCGTTAAAACGAATCGGCGGCCAGCGCCCGAGCTCAAACATTTTAAACTCCCCACGGAGGTGTCCTTTAGTGGCGATAACGCCAACGCGCGCACGGTCATGGAGGTCGTTGCCACGGATCGCCCGGGAGTGTTGTCGCAGATCGCGATGGCCATGCGCTATTGTGGCGTCCGCCTGCAGAATGCGAAAATCGCGACCTTTGGTGCGCGCGTCGAAGACATCTTTTACATTACCGACACCGAGAACCGCCCGCTCCAAGACCCGGTGAAATTCGAATGTCTCAGAAACTCGATCACCGCGGCGCTCGAGCCCTAGGGCGTCACGCCGTGGCGGACCACTGCGAGGGCGATATGGCTTGCGAGCCGGGATGAGATCTCTTAGTCTGGCGCCTTGGTCCATAGCCACGCAGGATCGTTAGCCTAGTTCCATGCTCGCGCGACTCTTCGGCAGAAATACGACGGATGGCGATCCGGACGAGGACCGTCCCTCGCTCGCCGGGCGACTAACGGTGGTCCTCGGGTCCGTCACCGCAATCGTCCTGCTGGGATTTAGCTATTTTTGGGACGTCGATACGGCGTTTTTCGATCCGCCGCACTTTGATGTGCGCGAGGCGGCTTTGAAGCGCGTGGCTGAAGATCCGAAGAAGCTCGTGTCTGGCGCGCTCACGAGCTCGACGCTCATCGAGGTCGCGTCGTTTTTAATCGATAAACCCGGCGGGTATATGGCCAATGATATTACCCCGCCGGGTTTGCTCATGGACAACACGCCGAGTTGGGAGTTTGGCGTGGTAGTGCAATTGCGGGATTTGACCCGTGTGTTGCGAAACGACTTTAGCCGCTCGCAGACCCAATCGACCGAAGACGCTGATCTATCCAAGGCCGATCCCGATTTTAACAATAACTCCGATGCCTGGTTGTTTCCGTCCTTCGAGGGTAAAGCAAAAGCGGGTATCGTAGCACTCGAACGGTATTTTTCGAGGCTAACGGACGCGAGACCGTCCGCGGCCCGGTTTTACGCGCGCGCCGATAACCTGGTCGTGTATCTGTCACTCGTTGCGCAGCGCTTAGGAGACCACTCTCAGCGCTTGAGCGCCAGCGTCGGGAAGGCGCCCCTGCCCCTGCCTATTACCAGCGCCAACCCGGCCGCTGCGGAGGACGCATCGCTATTCGCCGCCCCTGCGGCAAAAACCCCTTGGATGGAGCTCGACGACGTCTTCTATGAAGCCCGTGGCGCAGCTTGGGCTCTCTTGCACTTCCTGCGCGCCATCGAGATCGACTTCGAATCGGTGCTCAGCAAAAAGAACGCACTCGTCAGCCTGCGCCAGATCATACGCGAATTGGAAGGCACCCAGGACGCGCTGATGAGCCCGATGGTTCTCACCGGGGATGGCTTCGCGATCTTCGCCAATCATTCCTTGGTCATGACCTCTTATATCTCGCGCGCCAATGCCGCCACGATCGATCTCATAAAACTGCTCCAGCAAGGCTAGCGATACGGGCTCGCAATGCCTACGGGGAGACGCCGTTCCATGCGTTCAAGAAGGCTTGCAGATGTGGCTGCGATTCCTGCTCCAAGGCCTGCCGCAAGGCTTGACACCCCGCTTCATAGCCGTCGCGGGTTTGCTTGCCGCGCATCAGCTCGTAGCGCAGATAAATCAGATAGGTGTTCAACACATCGGTTTCACAATAGTTGCGTATGGCCTCGATATCGCCCGCACGAAAACGCTCCCACACATCGGCGCCGCTCATCCCGAGCTTCCCTGGAAATCCCAACAGGCTCGCGACATCGTGCAAGGACGCAAAAGCACGCGGCTCGTAGCCCGCGATGACGTCCATGAGATCGGTATGACGCTCGTGAAAACGATTGAGATAATTGTTCCAACGAAAGCCCTGGTCGTTGCCACCGGTTTCCCAGTAGCGGCCCGCGTTGACTCCGTGCAGAAGCCCGCGGTAATGCAGCACCGGAAGGTCGAATCCCCGCCCGTTCCACGAAACGAGAATGGGGCTATAACGCTCGATGCCATCGAAGAACCGCTGGATCAGCTCCGCCTCCGGCGAGCCCGGCTCCCCGATCGACCAGACATGTAAGCGGGTCGGTGTGCGTAAGACGAGGGAAATCGCGACCACCCGCTGCACCGGGTGACGCAGAAACTCGCTCTTTCCCTCGGTTTCCTGCATACGCTTACTGTGCATGACCTGTGCAACTTCTTTATCCGTCAGATCAGTGAGCTCATACAAACGGCGGCCGGTCACCACGTCCGGGACGGTCTCGATGTCAAACACCAGCACGTTCACGGCCGACCCAATGCGCGCTTATTTCTTTGTCCACCCGCCGTCGTCCTGATACCACCAGCCTCGCGCTCAACTGCTCGGGAAAAGCTGCGTGGACAAATAGCGATCCCCGCGATCGCAGATGACCGTGACGATCATAGAATGCTGCAGCTCGCGCGCGAGGCGCAATGCGGCGGCGACCGCTCCGCCCGATGAGATCCCCGCGAAAATACCCTCTTGCTCCGCCAAACTCCGGGTCAGGGATTCGGCCTCTTCCTGGCTCACGTCGATGATCCTGTCTACGCGCGCGGGTTCGTAGATCTTGGGCAGATACTCCGGCGGCCAACGGCGGATCCCCGGGATGCAGGCTCCGGCCTGAGGTTGCACTCCGACGATCTGGACCCCGGGGTTCTTTTCCTTGAGGAAGCGGGACGCTCCCATGATCGTTCCCGTCGTGCCCATGGAGCTCACGAAATGCGTAACGCGGCCCGCGGTCGCACGCCAGATCTCGGGCCCCGTGCCTTCGTAATGGGCGCGCGGATTGTCGGGATTGGAGAATTGGTCAAGGACCTTCCCGCGGCCTTCGCGCTCCATCTCGCGCGCCAGGTCAATCGCGGCCTCCATACTCCCTGCCGCCGGCGTCAGAATAATCTCGGCCCCATAGGCCCGCATGACCGCGCGCCGCTCGACGCTCATGTGCTCGGGCATGATCAACACCATCCGGTAGCCCTTGATGGCGGCGACCAAGGCGAGTGCGATCCCGGTGTTCCCGCTGGTGGCTTCAATGAGTATATCGCCCGGTCTAATCTCGCCGCGCTCCTCGGCGCGCCGGATCATGCTCAGGGCCGGACGATCCTTCACGGAACCGGCGGGATTATCGCCTTCGAGCTTAGCCAAGATCACGTTCGTGGTCTCGCCCGGCAATCGCTGCAGGCGTACCAACGGCGTGTTGCCGACAAAGGACTCGATGCTGGGGAACGGCATAAACCAACCTTACTGGAAAGCGTACGAAAAAACCCGGCAGACCGCCGATAGCCGTCTGCCGGGTCGGTGCAAGCCCTTTATCAGTGCGCGCTTGCGGCTTTGCGATCCTCGAACTGAGCTTCTTCGGTTGACCCCTTGAGGGCGGTGATCGAAGAGTTTCCTCCGGTAATGGCTTGGGTCACCGCATCGAAGTAGCCGGTGCCCACTTCGCGTTGATGTTTGACGGCGCTGAACCCCTTGGATACCGCCGCGAGCTCCGCCTCCTGCAATTCCACGAAGGCGCTCATCTGCTCTCGCGCGTAACCATAGGCGAGATTGAACATGCTGTAATTCAAGGCATGGAAGCCGGCCAGGGTAATGAACTGAAACTTATAGCCCATGGCGCCCATCTCGCGCTGGAACTTCGCGATCGTGGCGTCGTCGAGGTTCTTCTTCCAATTGAACGAGGGCGAACAGTTGTACGCAAAGAGCTGATTCGGATGATGCTTGCGAACGCCCTCGACGAACTTCTTCGCGAACGCGAGATCCGGCGTCTGCGTCTCGCACCAGATGAGATCGGCGTAGGGTGCGTAGGCGATCCCCCTCGCAATAGCTTGATCCAGCCCCTTCTTGGTGACGTAGAAACCCTCGACCGTACGCTCTCCGGTACAAAACGCCTGATCGCGTTCGTCGACGTCCGAGGTTATGAGATTCGCGCCCTCGGCATCGGTACGGGCGATGATCAATGTCGGCACCCCCATCGTGTCCGCGGCCAGACGCGCGGCCGTGAGCTTCTGCACCGCTTCCTGGGTCGGCACGAGCACCTTGCCGCCCATATGTCCGCATTTCTTGGCCGCGGCGAGCTGATCCTCGAAGTGCACCGCGGCGGCGCCCGCTTCGATCATATGTTTCATAAGCTCGAAGGCGTTGAGCACGCCGCCGAATCCCGCTTCGGCGTCGGCGAGTATCGGAAGGAAATAGTCGATGCTGTCATCCCCCTCCGCGTGCGCGATCTGGTCGGCCCGGGTCAAGGCGTTGTTGATCCGCCGGATCACGGTCGGCACGCTGTCGACCGGATAAAGCGATTGGTCTGGATACATCGTGAAAGCGGTATTGGCGTCCGCCGCCACCTGCCAGCCGCTGAGATAGATGGCTTTTAAGCCGGCTTTCGCCTGCTGTACCGCTTGATTTCCGGTGAGCGCCCCGAGGGCGTTGACGAAATCCTCGCTATGGATCAGGCGCCAGAGCTTCTCCGCGCCCCGCTTGGCCAGGGTATGCTCGATAGACACGCTCCCCCGCAGCTTGACGACATCTGCGGCGCGGTAATCACGCTTGCGGTCCTTCCAGCGGGGGTTCGTGGTCCATTCCTGTTCTAGTCTCTTCGCTTCACTTTCGAAAGCCATTACTATCTCTCCTGCCGTTTAACACGATCGCCCGAAGCCTCCGGCGTTAGGAACGCCGGTAGCTTAGATCCCATGATATGGTTATCCATAGGCGCCGCTGCTTCGCTAGGTTTGCGCGACCGAAACCGCTGGCCGCGCAATTCTCCCCAATTAACTCGCGCGCCCCGCGCCTTCGGAACGGGACCGATTGTAACCTTACGGCCATCCAGAAGTACACTCTACCAGCCGCCTTAAATACCAAGATTACGTTGCATTGCACAAACGTGCAAGCGTTGCATGCTACGCGCACCGCTTTCGAACCGCGGCTAGGAAATGGGCAGGCTTTTTGCGCCTGTAAACCCCGAGCGCGGGCTTCCTCATCAACCACTAAGACATCCGATCACCGGCGGAAGATCATGAAATATCGCTCTCGGGTTCGTATAATTTATGTAGCAACGACTGGAACGCCATGGCACAGAAATCCCAAAATGACCACGACGGCGGTTTGGCGCTTCAAGACGCCCGGCCTAAGCTCAAACGTCCGCCCTTGTACAGGGTGATCTTGCTGAATGACGATTACACCCCGATGGATTTCGTCGTGCATATCTTGGAACAGTTTTTTTCCAAGAACCGGCAAGATGCGACCCTCATCATGCTCGAGGTACACACGCGCGGTCGCGGCGTGTGCGGGCTTTTCACCCATGAAATCGCGGAGACGAAAGCCGCGCAGGTCAACGCCTATGCGCGCGAACATCAACACCCACTGCTCTGTACCATGGAGAGCGAATAAGCAGGAACGGCTATGTTAAACAAAGAGCTGGAGATCACGCTAAACCACACCTACAAAGACGCGCGGGTGCAGCGCCATGAATTCATCACGGTCGAGCACTTGTTGCTAGCCCTGATCGACAATGGTGCCGCCGTCAGGGTGTTGCGCGCTTGCGGTGCGGACTGCCACCAATTGCGCGGCGAGTTGGAGCTATTCATTCAGGAAACGGCCCCCGTGCTATCCCTCACCGACGATCGGGACACGCAGCCCACGCTCGGATTCCAACGCGTCTTGCAGCGCGCGGTTTTCCACGTTCAGTCTTCGGGCAAACGGGAAGTCACCGGCGCCAATGTGCTGGTGGCGCTATTCGGCGAGCGCGAGTCCCAAGCCGTCTACCTGCTCAACAAATACCACGTCGCACGCCTGGACGTGGTCAATTTCATTTCCCACGGGATCTCCAAAACCAACGAGGATGAACCGGCCGAGGGCAACGGCGCGGCGGACCATGCGCCCGAGTCCGCGGAAGGCGGCAAATCCGCTTTAGAGGCCTTCACGAGCCATCTGAATAGGCTGGCGCGAAAAGGGAAGATCGACCCCTTGATCGGCCGCCGCCAAGAGATAGAACGCACGATTCAGATCCTTTGCCGGCGGCGCAAGAACAATCCCCTCTACGTCGGCGAAGCGGGTGTGGGGAAAACCGCGATTGCCGAAGGACTGGCCAAGATGATCGTTGATGGCGAGGTCCCCGAGGTCCTGGCCGAGAGCACCATTTACGCCCTCGACCTCGGCGCCTTGCTGGCCGGGACCAAATACCGCGGCGATTTCGAAAAGCGCTTAAAAAGCGTCCTCGGCCAGTTGCAAAAGGAACCCGGCGCCATCCTTTTCATCGACGAGATCCATACCATCATCGGGGCCGGAGCGGCGTCCGGCGGCGTGATGGACGCTTCCAACCTCATCAAACCGATGCTCGCCTCAGGGGATCTCAAGTGCATCGGATCGACGACCTATCAGGAATACCGCGGGATCTTCGAGAAGGACCGGGCGCTCTCCCGACGTTTCCAGAAAATCGATATCGCCGAGCCTTCGGTCGAGGACACGGTGAAGATCCTTCAGGGCCTCAAGTCCCGATTCGAAGGGCATCACGGGGTCAAATACACCCATCAAGCCTTGCGAGCGGCCGCCGAACTGACCGACCGTTACATCAACGACCGCCATCTGCCGGACAAGGCCATCGACATCATCGACGAGGTGGGCGCGAGCCAGCAGCTCGTCCCGCCCTCGCGCCGGCGCAAGATCATCAACGTAGCCGATATCGAGAACATCGTCGCCAAGGTCGCCCGCATCCCGCCCAAATCGGTCTCGACCTCGGATAAGGACGTGCTGCGGTATCTGGAACGCGATCTCAAGCTCGTCGTCTTCGGCCAGGAACAGGCCATCGCTACGATGGCTGCCGCGATCAAGATGTCGCGCTCGGGCCTCGGCGATACCCGGCGGCCGATCGGTTCCTTTCTTTTCGCCGGACCGACGGGCGTAGGCAAAACCGAAGTGAGCCGCCAACTATCGCGCATCATGGGCATTGAGCTGGTGCGTTTTGATATGTCGGAATACATGGAGCGGCATACCGTCTCGCGCCTCATCGGCGCCCCGCCCGGCTACGTGGGCTTCGACCAGGGCGGGCTCTTGACCGAGGCCATCACTAAACATCCGCACTGTGTCTTGCTATTGGATGAGATCGAAAAAGCGCATCCCGACGTGTACAACCTGTTGCTGCAGATCATGGACCACGGCGCGTTGACAGATACCAACGGCCGCGAGAGCGACTTCCGCAACGTCATCATCATCATGACCACCAACGCCGGCGCCGAGCGCATCAGCCGCGCCTCGGTCGGATTTACCCACCAAGACCATACGGGCGACGCCATGGAAGTCATCAAACGCGCGTTCAGCCCGGAGTTCCGCAATCGCCTGGACGCGATCGTCCAATTCAATGCGCTCGATGAACGCACCGTGCAGCAAGTCGTCGATAAGTTCCTGGTCGAGCTCGAATCCCAACTCGACACCAAGAACGTGAGCGTCAATGTCGACGAGGCGGCGCGGGCTTGGCTCGCCGAGCACGGCCACGATCCGTTGATGGGGGCGCGGCCGATGAGCCGCCTCATCCAAGACAAGATCAAGCGGCCCCTCGCCGAAGAGCTGCTGTTTGGCACGCTTGAACACGGCGGCCATGTCGACATCACCGTCAGGGACGGCGAACTATCCCTCGCCGTCGAGACTAAAGAGACCGCGGCTGCGGTTTAATACTTGGTAACAACCAACGAGACCGGCGGATCCACGTTCCAAGTACGATAGCGCGTTTACCAAAGAATGCCTCGTAAGATGTTTTGAAGCCTAGCGTTTTTCTAGGTCGGTTGTTTAGAGCTATAATAGCTGTGTTATTGATATCTACCAGAGCATGGTTGCTATGGAGAATCCTCAGCCGGACAAAGCCAGGGACCGCTTAAATTTCTTACCGATCGGCAGTAGGCACTCGACGGCAATACTGCTCACCATTGCCGTTATGTCGCTCGCGGTGCCCGTGTTGGTAGTCGATATCCCGCCACTCCTCGACTATCCCAATCACCTAACGCGATATTGGCTCATCGCAGGCG
>JBIMKC010000015.1:0-1575 GCA_043673925.1 Chromatiales bacterium
CCGCGGGGAATAGATTTAATTTTAGCGGGCAGGGCTGCGCACACCACGCCCGCCCCACTCTTCTTTTCGGACCACGTCGCCGGCCTGCGTCCCCGGCGTGACTTGGCCTTGGTAGATAAGGTAGCGGCTACCGCCTTGACCGCGTGTGGCCGCATGCTCGGTCCAGGTCCAGAGATGCCCGCTCACGGTATCCAGGATGACGATCTTCTCGGCCCCGATCCCCATTTGATCCCCGAGCGGTAACATCTGGTAACGGCCATCCGCGTGGACAAGACCCGGTACGGCCAAAGTAATAAGCGCAGCGCAGATCATACGTTTCATAGCTTCCTCCTTATACAATTCCTACTGACTCGCCGCGGCGCGGGTACGTTCGCGAGCGCCGCGGCGTAGATAGCTTCGCGGGGCGATGCATTTTCTATTGTACCCCGAGGCGGATTCCGATACGCCCGCCGTGGGGCTCACGCAAATTGATTTCCAATTAGTGAGCAGTTAACCTTGGCGGCCTTTTGAGCTAAGAGGAATGTGCAGGATGAGACCTCGGCTGGTGGCGGGCAATTGGAAGATGCATGGCACGCGCGCAGCGGTTGAAGCTCTTGTCGAGGAACTAAAACGCGGGATCGACGCGGGCGTGCGCGCCGAGGTCGCGGTGTGCCCTCCGTATGTGTATTTGCCCTGCGTCGCGGAAAGGCTCGCGGGAACGGCGATCGCGCTAGGAGCCCAAAATCTTTGGAGCGAGGAGTCCGGCGCTTACACGGGCGAGGTGTCGGGTTTGATGCTGAGGGACTATAATTGCCGGCACGTGATCGTCGGTCATTCCGAGCGCCGGACGCTGATGGGCGAAGACGACGATCTGGTGGCGCGAAAGTTCGTACGCGCGCTTGCCCACGGGTTGATCCCGATCCTCTGTGTGGGTGAGACCCTGGCCGAGCGGCAGGCAGATCGGACGGAGCAGGTCGTGGCGCGGCAATTGAACGCGGTACTGGATCATGCCGGCAGCGCTGCGTTTCGCGCGGCGGTCGTGGCCTACGAGCCGGTGTGGGCGATCGGCACCGGGCGGACGGCCTCGCCCGAGGAAGCGCAAGCCGTGCATGACTTCGTCCGGCGCTGTATCGCCGCGCGTGATCCGGAGCTCGCCAGGGTGTTGACGATCCTTTACGGCGGAAGCGTCAAGGCCTCGAACGCCGGGGCCTTGTTCGCCATGGCGGATATCGATGGGGCGTTGGTCGGCGGAGCCTCGTTGGTTAGCGATGAGTTTTTAGCCATCTGCCGAGCGGCATAGATTGTGGAGTCCTATTAATGCACGCAGCGGTCTTAGTATTTCACGTGCTGATCTCGTTATTCCTGATCGGTTTGATCCTCGTCCAGCACGGAAAAGGCGCGGATGCGGGGGCAGCCTTCGGTAGCGGCGCTTCCGCGACGGTGTTCGGCGCGCGCGGCTCGGCCTCGTTTTTATCGAAAACGACGGCGATACTCGCATTGTGTTTTTTCTCGACCAGCTTTTGGCTCAATCATTTGTCGGCCAGCACGGTCGAGAAACCGAGCCTGATCCAGAACGCCGCGGACTCGACCGATGTC
>JBIMKC010000015.1:1675-12991 GCA_043673925.1 Chromatiales bacterium
CCCGGCGGAGAAGAGCCGCTGATGCGCTCGGCGATGAGGCACAACTTCGATTGGATTCGATTTGAATAGACATTGTTCGCGGATCAGAAAAGCCGATGTGGTGAAATTGGTAGACACGCTGTCTTGAGGGGGCAGTGGCGCGAGCCGTGCCGGTTCGAGTCCGGCCATCGGCACCAGCAACTACGTAGAACCCGCTTGCAAAACCTCGCAATCGCAGCTATCGCGGGTTGAGATCGGGTATAATCCGTGCCCGGATGGCGGCGATCGGCTGCCATCCCTGGAAATGACATGTTAGCGCAATACCTACCGATACTCATCTTCATCATCGTGGCCCTGGTCTTCGGCGCCGTCGCGCTGAGTGTCGGCTTTGCGCTCGGGCCCCGCCGCACCGACGAAGAGAAGCTTTCGCCCTATGAATGCGGGTTCGAGCCCTTCGAGGACGCCAGGATGCAGTTCGACGTCCGCTATTATTTGGTAGCGATCCTGTTCATCATTTTCGATTTGGAGATCGCGTTTCTCTTCCCCTGGGCCGTAGCGCTCAGGGATATCGGGCTGCTCGGTTTTTCCGCGATGATGATCTTCCTTGCCGTGCTCGTCATCGGGTTTGTCTATGAGTGGAAAAAGGGGGCGCTGGAATGGCAGTAGAAGCGCTTGGCGACAAGGGGATCGTGACCACCTCGGTGGACAACCTGATCAACTGGGCGCGCACTGGATCGCTCTGGCCGATGACCTTCGGGCTCGCCTGCTGTGCGATCGAGATGATGCATGCCGGGGCCTCGCGCTACGATCTGGACCGTTTTGGGGTGGTGTTCCGGCCGAGCCCGCGGCAATCCGATGTCATGATCGTCGCCGGTACGCTGGTGAACAAGATGGCCCCGGCGCTGCGCAAGGTCTACGATCAAATGGCGGAGCCGCGCTGGGTGATCTCGATGGGATCGTGCGCCAACGGCGGCGGGTACTACCACTATTCCTACGCGGTGGTGCGCGGCTGTGACCGCATCGTCCCCGTCGACGTCTATGTACCCGGATGTCCTCCGACGGCCGAGGCGCTGCTATTCGGGGTCATTCAGCTTCAAAACAAAATCCGGCGCACCAATACGATTGCCCGCTAAGAACCCTGAATGTCGAATCCGATCGAACAGCTCACGGCGCGCCTAAAAGAACGATTCAGCGATAAACTCAGTTCCTGCGTGGTGGCCTTGGGCCAGATCACGATCGAGGTCCGCGCCGCCGATGTGCTGCAGATCTGCAAAGCGCTCAGGGACGAATTCGCTTTCGAGCAACTGATCGATGTGTGCGGCGTGGACTACGCCGCCTATGGGCAGGCGGACTGGTGCACCGAGGATGCGAGCCGCTCCGGTTTCAGCCGCGGGGTCGACGCCAATGCGTATCAAGAGGCTCTCGGCGATCGGCCCCGGTTCGCGGCCGTCTACCACCTCCTTTCGGTCAGCCACAATCAGCGGCTGCGCCTGCGCGTGTATGCGCCCGGCGATCCGCCGCGGGTCGATTCCGTGGTGGAAATTTGGGCCGCGGCGAACTGGTTCGAGCGTGAGGCCTTCGATCTCTTCGGGATCCTCTTCGAGGGGCACCCGGACTTGCGGCGGATCTTGACCGACTACGGCTTCATCGGCCATCCCTTTCGTAAGGATTTCCCGCTCGAAGGCAATGTCGAGGTCCGCTACGATCCGGAAAAGGGCCGTGTCGTCTACCAACCGGTCACGATCGAGAACCGCGTGCTGGTACCGAGGGTGATCCGGCGCGACTATCCCGCGCCGCGAACTACCGAGTACGACCCACGATGACACCTGGATAAAATGCCTGAAATCCGCAACATGACCTTGAACTTCGGTCCGCAGCATCCCGCGGCCCACGGTGTCTTGCGCCTAGTGCTGGAGATGGACGGCGAGGTCATCGAGCGCGCCGATCCGCATGTCGGTCTGCTGCATCGTGGCACCGAGAAGCTCGCCGAGAGCAAGCCCTACAACCAGAGCATCGGCTACATGGACCGCCTCGATTACGTGTCCATGATGTGCAACGAGCACGCCTACGTGCTGGCGATCGAGCGCTTGCTCGGCATCGAGCCGCCGCTGCGGGCGCAGTACATCCGCGTGCTGTTCGATGAGATCACGCGCATCCTCAATCATTTGATGTGGCTGGGCGCGCACGGCCTCGATATCGGGGCCATGACGGTCTTCCTGTACTGTTTCCGCGAGCGCGAGGATCTCATGGATTGCTACGAAGCCGTCTCCGGGACGCGCATGCACGCCACCTATTACCGTCCCGGCGGCGTCTACCGCGATCTGCCGGAGCGCATGCCGCGCTACGAAGCTTCCAGGTGGCGGAGCCTGGAGGACGTCGAGCGCTTGAACGAGGCGCGGCGAGGAAGCTTGTTGGATTTTATCGATGACTTCGCGGCGCGTTTTCCGGCCTGCGTCGATGAGTATGAGACGCTGCTCACGGACAATCGGATCTGGAAGCAGAGGACCGTCGGGATCGCCGTCGTCTCTCCGGAGCGGGCGCTCGCGCTCGGCTTCACGGGGCCCATGCTGCGCGGATCGGGCGTCGAGTGGGATTTGCGCAAGAAGCAGCCCTATGCGGTATACGACAGCGTGGACTTCGACATCCCCGTCGGCGTTAACGGGGATTGCTACGATCGGTACTTGGTGCGCGTGGAGGAGATGCGCCAATCCGCCGGTATTATTAAACAATGCGTCGCGTGGCTGCGGAAAAATCCAGGGCCGGTCACCATCGAGGACTATAAGCTGGTCCCGCCGCGCCGCGAGGACATGAAAGGCGACATGGAGTCCTTGATCCATCACTTCAAGCTCTTTACCGAAGGCTATTGCGTCCCGGAAGGCGAGATCTATGCGGCGGTGGAGCATCCCAAAGGGGAGTTCGGGATCTATCTCATCTCCGATGGCGCCAATAAACCGTACCGGGTCAAGGTCCGGGCCTCGGGTTTCGCGCACCTTGCGGGCATCGACGAGCTGGTCAAGGGGCATATGTTGGCGGATGTGGTGACGACGATCGGGACCTTGGACATCGTCTTCGGGGAGGTCGATCGGTGAGCGGGGACGGGGCAGGGGTGATCTCCGCCCGCGCACGCGCGCATATCGACGCGTCGGTCGCGAAGTATCCGCAAGAGCGCAGGCAATCGGCGGTGCTGGCGGCCTTGAGCGAGGTCCAGCATGAAAACGGGGGTTATCTGACTACCGAGTTGATGGATGCCGTGGCCGCCTATCTCGGGATGGCGCGGATCGCGGTCTATGAGGTGGCGAGCTTCTATTCGATGTTCGAGACCAAACCCGTCGGCCGTCACAGTGTTTCAGTATGCACGAATATCTCTTGCATGCTGCGCGGGGCGGATGACATCGTCGCGCACATCGAGCGGCGGTGTGGGATCAAGACCGGTGAAAGCACCGCTGATGGCCGCATTTATCTCAAACAAGAAGAAGAATGTCTGGCGGCCTGCTGTGGCGGTCCCATGATGATGGTAGACCACAAATTCTACGAACACCTGAGCAACGACAAAGTCGACAAAATACTGGACCATCTCACGTGAGCTTAGCGTTCTTCAATCAGGTTTGTTACCGCACCCTCGAATTCGCGCAACCGTGGAGCTTCGAGAATTATCGGCAGATCGGCGGCTACGAGGCATGGACGCGAATCTTGCGGGAGAAGATCTCCCCGCAAGACATCATCGAAGAGGTCAAAGCCTCCGGGCTGCGCGGCCGTGGGGGCGCCGGGTTTCCCACCGGGCTCAAGTGGAGCTTCATGCCCAAGAACCCGAGCGGTCCGCATTACATCGTCTGTAACTCCGATGAGAGCGAGCCGGGAACCTGCAAGGACCGCGACATCCTGCGGTACAACCCGCACGCGCTCATCGAGGGGATGGCGATCGCCGGCTACGCGATCGGCGCTACGGTCGGCTACAATTATATGCGCGGCGAATTCATGGACGAGCCCCGCGCGCGCTTCGATCAGGCGCTCAAGGTGGCGTATGACGCGGGCTTCCTCGGGAAGAATATCCTCGCCTCGGGGGTCGATTTCGATCTCTACAATCATCTCGGCGCCGGGGCCTATATTTGCGGCGAGGAGACGGCGTTGCTCGAATCACTCGAGGGCAAGAAGGGCATGCCGCGCTTTAAACCGCCGTTCCCCGCGGGGTATGGCCTCTACGGCCGGCCCACCACGATCAACAACACGGAATCGCTGGCGTCGGTGCCGAGCATCATCCTGAACGGCGGCCAATGGTTCGCCGACATCGGCAAACCCAATAACGGCGGCACCAAGTGTTTCTCGGTGAGCGGCCACGTCGAACGTCCCGGCAACTTCGAGATCCCCATGGGCACGCCGTTCTCGGTGCTGCTCGATCTCGCGGGAGGCGTGTGGCGGGGACGCCGGCTCAAGGCGGTGATCCCGGGGGGATCCTCGGTGCCGGTTTTGCCCGGCGAGATCATGCTGGGGCTCACGATGGACTATGACGCCATCGCGAAGGCCGGATCGATGCTGGGCTCCGGGGCAGTCATCGTGATGGACGAGACCACCTGCATGGTCAAGGTCCTGCGGCGCATTGCACGGTTTTACTACGCCGAGTCCTGCGGCCAGTGCACGCCCTGCCGGGAAGGGACGGGCTGGCTGTACCGCATGTTGACTCGCATCATCGAAGGCAAGGGCCGGATCGAGGATCTCGCCCGGCTCGATGATGTGGCCAAGAAGATCGAAGGCCGGACCATCTGCGCGCTCGGGGATGCCGCCGCGATGCCGGTGCGAAGTTTCATCAAACATTTCCAGCATGAGTTCGAGTACTATGTCGAGCATGGCAGCAGCATGGCCGAGAGCCTGCCGGGCAAAGCCGCCTAGGGAAAAATGATGAGTCCGGATGTGGTCACGATCGAAGTCGATGGCAAGTCCTTGCAAGCGCGCAAGGGGGCCATGCTGATGGAAGTGACCGATGCCGCGGACATCTATGTCCCGCGGTTTTGCTACCACAAGAAGCTTACCATCGCCGCCAACTGCCGGATGTGTCTGGTCGAGGTCGAGAAAGCGCCCAAACCGTTGCCGGCCTGCGCGACACCGATCATGGACGGCATGAAGGTGTGGACGCGCTCGCCGCGCGCCCAGGAGGCCCAGAAGTCGACGATGGAGTTTCTGCTCATCAATCACCCCCTCGATTGCCCGATCTGCGACCAGGGCGGAGAATGCGAGCTGCAAGATCTCGCGATGGGCTACGGCGCGGGTATCTCGCGTTACAGCGAGCGCAAGCGGGTGGTGCAGGATAAGAACGTCGGCGCGCTTATCCAGACCGACATGACGCGCTGCATTCACTGCACACGCTGCGTGCGCTTCGGGGATGAGGTGGCCGGCGTGCGAGAGCTCGGCGCCACGGGACGCGGCGAGGAGATGCAGATCGGCACCTACATCGAGCAGGCTATGGTCTCGGAACTGTCGGGGAATGTGATCGATCTGTGCCCAGTCGGCGCCCTGACCTCCAAGCCCTTCCGGTATACCGCGCGCGCTTGGGAGCTACGCCAACGCGAAGGCATCGCCCCGCACGACTCGATCGGATCGAATCTTTATCTACACGTCTCGGACAACCGGGTGCGGCGCGTCGTGCCGCGCGAAAACGAGGCGATCAACGAGGTGTGGCTCTCCGACCGCGATCGCTATAGCTACCTCGGGCTTTACAGCCCGGATCGGTTGACGGCGCCGATGATTCGGACCGAAGGGGAGTGGCGCGAGGTCGGTTGGGATGCGGCCTTGGACTTCGCCGCTAAGGGCTTGCGTGCCGCGGTGGATAAGCACGGCGCCGGGCAGCTCGGAGCGTTAACCAGCGCCACCGCGACGACCGAAGAATGTTATCTCTTGCAGAAGCTTCTACGCGGCCTCGGCAGCAATAACATCGACCACCGTTTGTTACACAGCGATTTCAAGGACCAGGATCGGGCACCGCTCTATCCGGGCCTGGGCCAAAGCCTCGCGGAGCTCGAACGCCGCGACGCCGTGCTCTTGATCGGTTCCAATGTGCGCAAGGAGCAACCGCTGGCCAATCACCGCTTGCGTAAGGCGGCGCAGCGCGGGGCGTTTATTGCTGTAATTAATCCCGTCGATTTCGATTTCAATTACGGCATCGGCGCGAAGCTCATCGTCAGGCCGGCTCGCATGGTGGCGGCGTTGGCCGGGATCGGCAAGGCGCTCAGAGAAACCTCGAATCAATCCATCGAGCCCGATGTAGTCGAATTGCTCGCCGGGGTGGAGGCCGATGACACCCAGCGGGCGATCGCAAAACGCTTGCAGGCCTCCGCGGCTTCCACAGTCTTACTGGGAAACCTCGCCGCCACGCACTCATGCGCCAGCTCCTTGCGGGCGCTCGCCGCTCTCGTCAGTGATCTCTGCGGAGCGAAGCTCGGCTACCTGGCGGAACACGCGAATACCTGCGGGGCCTGGATCGCCGGAGCCGTACCCCACCGCGGTCCGTTCGGGCAGCCGAGCGCGCAACCGGGCTTGGACGCGCAGGCGATGTTGGACCCCGGCCTGCGCGCCTATGTGTTGTTGGGCATCGAACCGGAGCTCGATTGTTGCCGTCCCGCCCGTGCAATGCACGCTCTGCGGAACGCGGAGTTCGTGGTGTCGCTGAGCGCCTACCGCACGCCGCGTATCGAAGCATATGCCCACGCCATGCTGCCGGTTGCCATCTATGCGGAAAACACCGGGATCCTGGTGAATGCAAGCGGCGAATGGCAAACCTTCGGCGCCGCGGTGCCGCCGCCCGGCGAGTCGCGCCCGGCGTGGAAGGTTTTGCGGGTGCTGGGGAACCGATTGGGTCTCGAGGGCTTCGACTATGCCTCAACGGATGAGATCGAGAAAGATCTGCGCGCGCGAGACGCGAGAGCCGGCGCCGTTGCTCGAGGCGGGTCCGATCCGAGGCTCAATGGGCACGCGGCCGCGGAACTCGATCTGATCCCCTATGTGCCCGCGTACCGCGTTGATGCGCTCGTGCGGCGTGCCACCGCGCTGCAAGAGACACCCGATGCCGGTGATAGGCGCCTGCACATTAACCATGCGCTGGCGCGGCGCTTCGATCTTAGCGAAGGGGCGGACGTCAGGTTGCAAAACGGCGAGGGGGCCGTCGAGTTGCCGGTGACACTGGATGCGCGGGTGCCGGATGACTGCGTGCTCATTTACACCGCGCAGCCGGCGTTCGAGGCGCTCGACGCCGGCACGGCGCCGCTGTCATTGCAGCGGCTTTAGGGACCAATTGTCGGCAATGCTCGAATCCATGGTTGCGGCGGTTGAGGTCACGGGCGGCGCCGGATCGGTCCCCTGGATCATCGTCAAGATCGTCGCCATTATCCTGCCACTCCTGCTCGGGGTGGCGTACCTGACCTTCGCGGAGCGGAAGATTATCGGTTACATCCAGGTCCGGATCGGTCCCAATCGCGTCGGGCCCCGGGGCTGGCTCCAGCCGATCGCCGATGTCGTCAAGCTGGTACTAAAAGAGGTCATCATCCCGACCGGGGCCGACCGGTTTTTGTTTTTAGCGGCGCCGATCCTGGCCCTGGCGCCGGCCTTGGCCGCCTGGGCGGTGGTTCCATTCGCCGCCGAAACGGTGCTCGCCGACATCAACGCCGGGCTCCTCTATATCCTGGCGCTGTCGTCGATGGGCGTGTATGGGATCATCATCGCCGGGTGGGCCTCGAACTCCAAGTACGCCTTCCTGGGCGCGATGCGTTCGGCGGCGCAAATGGTCTCCTATGAAATCGCGATGGGCTTCGCGCTGGTGGGTGTATTGATCGCAGCCGGAAGCTTGAATCTCAGCGACATCGTGCGGGCGCAGGACGGCGGCATTTTGACCTGGTTTTGGCTGCCGTTATTGCCGTTATTCGTGATTTATTTTATCTCCGGCGTCGCGGAAACCAATCGCGCGCCTTTCGACATCGCCGAAGGCGAATCGGAAATCGTGGCCGGGTTCCACGTCGAGTATGCCGGAATGTCGTTCGCGCTCTTTTTCTTGGCCGAGTACACCAACATGATCTTGATCTCGGTCTTGGCGGCCATCATGTTCCTGGGCGGCTGGCTGTCGCCGTTCCAAGGGCTCCCGCTGCTGGAGGGCTTGTTTGCGTGGGTGCCGGGAATGACGTGGCTGCTCGCGAAGACATCGTTCTTTTTGTTTCTGTTCCTGTGGTTTCGCGCGACCTTTCCGCGTTACCGTTACGACCAGATCATGCGGCTTGGATGGAAGGTGTTTATTCCGATCACGATCGCGTGGCTGGTGGTCACTGCGGTGTTAGTTATGCTCTCCGTTCCACCTTGGTTCGATTAAGCTTATGCAAGCGGTCAAAGACTATTTTAGAAGCCTGTTGCTGGGGGAGTTGCTCAAAGGCATGAAGCTCACGGGGCGTTACCTCTTCAGTCGCAAGGTCACGGTTCAGTACCCGGAGGAGAAGACACCGCAATCGCCGCGCTTCCGCGGCCACCATGCCTTGCGGCGCTACCCGAACGGGGAGGAGCGCTGCATCGCCTGCAAGCTGTGCGAAGCGGTGTGCCCGGCGGTGGCGATTACCATTGAATCCGCAGAGCGCGCCGATGGCACTCGCCGTACGACCCGCTACGACATCGATCTCACCAAGTGCATTTTCTGCGGATTCTGCGAGGAATCGTGCCCGGTGGATTCCATCGTGGAGACGCGCTTCTTCGAGTATCACGGCGAGCAGCGCGGCGATCTGATTGCCACCAAGGAAAAGCTCCTGGCGATGGGTGACCGCTTCGAGCAGGAAATCGCCGCGGATCGGGCGCAGGACGCGATGTATCGCTGAGGCGAAATTACCCCGCGATGGAACAGCTCGTATTCTATTTTTTTGCGCTGATCCTGGTGGGGGCGGGGACCATGGTCATTTCCGTGAAAAACCCGGTGCACGCGGCCTTGTTCCTGGTGCTCGCGTTTTTTTCCAGCGCGGGGCTCTGGTTACTGTTAGAAGCCGAGTTCCTCGCGATCACCTTGGTGCTGGTCTATGTCGGGGCGGTGATGGTGCTGTTCCTGTTCGTGGTGATGATGCTGGATATAAACCTCGCTCCGCTGCGCGAGGGGTTCATTCGCTATTTACCGCTAGGCGGCCTGGTCGCCTTGCTGATGGTGATCGCCTTAGCCGCGGCCGTGGGACCGCGCTATTTCGGGGCGGCTACGCGCCCGCCGCCGCACCTCGCGGATTACAGTAACACCCGGGAGCTTGGGCAAGTCCTGTATACGGATTATATCTATCCCTTCGAGATCGCGGCCATGATTTTGCTGGTCGCCATCGTGGCCGCCATCGTATTGACGATGCGAGGCCCCCGGCAGACGAAGGCGCAGCGGCCGAACGAACAAGTGGCGGTACGGCGGGAGGATCGGGTCCGCCTCGTCAAGATGCCGGCGCACGAACGGCAACCCGCGTCCGAAGCCCCGCCAAGAACCGCGCAACGCTAAGGGATTCAACGCAGCCAATGCCAGCGCTCTCGGATTTTCTCGTCCTCGGGGCCATTCTTTTTTGCTTGAGCGTGGCGGGCATCTTTATCAATCGTAAAAACGTGATCATCTTGCTCATGTGTATCGAGCTGATGCTGCTCGCGGTCAACATGAACTTCATCGCGTTTTCCCATTTCCTGGGGAATATGGCCGGGCAAGTCTTCGTTTTCTTTATTCTCACGGTGGCAGCCGCGGAGTCGGCCATCGGGCTTGCGATCCTGGTGGTGCTGTTCCGCAACCGTAACACCATCAATGTCGATGATTTAAACCGGTTGAACGGTTAGCCGTATGCGGGGTGTCTATCTGGGCGTGGTCTTGGCGCCGCTCATCGGAGCGCTCATCGCCGGTGTCTTCGGCCAGAGGATCGGCCGGGTCTGGGCCCATCGTGTGGCGATCGGCAGCGTCGCACTCGCCTTTTTTCTCTCGCTCCTCGGTTTCAAGGACATCGTCATCGACGCCGAGCCGGCCTTCAACCAGGCGGTCTATACCTGGTTGAGCAGCGATGGTCTCAGTTTTCATATCGGGTTTCTCATCGACAAGCTCTCGGTCACCATGATGGTGGTGGTGAGCTTCGTCTCCTGGATGATCCACATCTACACCATCGGGTACATGCACGACGATCCCGGCTACCAGCGCTTCTTCAGCTATATCGCGCTCTTTACCTTCGGCATGCTGATGCTGGTGATGGCCAATAATTTCGTGCAGCTCTTCTTCGGCTGGGAAACCGTGGGCTTGGTGTCTTATCTCCTGATCGGCTTTTGGTATAAGCGCGAGTCGGCCATTCAGGCCAATCTCAAGGCGTTTTTGGTTAATCGCGTGGGGGATCTCGGTTTTTTACTCGGGATCGCGGCCATCTTGACGCACTTTGATTCGCTCGACTATTGGGAGGTGTTTCGGCAAGCACCGAATCTCGCCAATGCGACGGTGCAAGTCGGCGCGCACACCGAATGGTCGTTGATGACGCTGATTTGCATCCTGCTCTTTATCGGTGCGATGGGAAAATCCGCCCAGGTTCCGTTGCACGTGTGGCTCCCGGACTCGATGGAAGGCCCTACCCCGATCTCGGCGCTGATTCACGCGGCCACGATGGTGACCGCCGGGATCTTCATGGTGGCGCGCATGTCGCCGCTTTTTGAACTCTCGGAGACGGCCTTGAGCGTGGTGCTCGTCATCGGGGCGATCACGGCCTTTTTCATGGGGCTCTTGGGACTGGTGCAGAACGATATCAAACGCGTGATCGCCTATTCGACGCTCTCTCAGCTCGGTTATATGACCGTCGCGCTCGGGGCCTCGGCTTATGCGGCCGCCATCTTTCATCTCATGACGCACGCGTTCTTCAAGGCGCTGCTGTTCTTGGCCGCGGGCTCGGTGATCATCGGCCTGCATCACGAGCAAGACATGCGCAAGATGGGCGGCTTGTGCCGCTACATGCCGATCACTTGGATCACCTCGGTGATCGGGACGCTCGCGCTCTGCGGTTTCCCGGGGATGTCGGGATTTTTCTCGAAGGACGCGATCATTGAAGCCGTGCACCACTCGGACTTGCCGGGCGCGGGCTTCGCGTATCTCGCGGTCTTGGGCGGAGTCTTCGTGACCTCCCTCTATAGCTTCCGTCTTGTATTCATGGTCTTCCACGGAGCCGAGCGGCTCGATCCCCATGCCAAGGCGCATCTTCACGAATCCCCGCGGGTTGTCACCGGCCCGCTCATCATGCTGGCCATACCTTCAGTGGTGATTGGGGCCATTGCCATCGCGCCGATGCTGTTCGGAGCTTATTTCGGGCCGGCTATTCACGTGCTGCCGGCACACGATGT
>JBIMKC010000015.1:13091-24398 GCA_043673925.1 Chromatiales bacterium
TGCTGTTCGGAGCTTATTTCGGGCCGGCTATTCACGTGCTGCCGGCACACGATGTGTTGGGGCGTATGGGGAGCGAGTATCATGGATTATTCGCTTTCGTGGCACACGGATTTACCGCCATGCCGTTTTTGCTTGGGCTCGCGGGGTTTGGCACCGCGTGGATGTGCTATTTGTACCGGCCCGAGCTTCCCACGCGGATAGCCGATCGGTTTAAGCTTGTTTACCAGATCTTGGTGCGGAAATACGGATTCGATGATTTCAACGAGTTTGTTTTCTGCGGTGGGGCGCGGGGTACGGGCCGGGCGCTCTGGCAACTCGGCGATGTCCGCATCATCGACGGATTCATCAACGGCTCGGCGCGTTTGGTGGGGTGGTTTTCCGGCGTCGTGAGGCATACGCAATCCGGATATTTGTATCACTATGCCTTTGCGATGATCCTCGGTCTGCTGTCGTTATTGGGCTATTTCGTCTACGGCGTAGGTAAGTAGGTAGCATGACTTACCGTGATCGAAAGCTCGCGCCAACGTAAAAGCCCATGCCTTTACTGAGTCTCGTCATCTGGGTCCCGATCTTGGGGGGGGTGTGGGTGCTCTATACGGGCGCCACCCAAGGGCGGGAGGCGGTATTGATGCGGTCGTTGATGATCGCAGCAGTGACTTTCCTACTGTCGCTACCGCTCTACACCGGTTTTGACACCGGTACGCACGCGATGCAGTTTGGCGAACGCACGGGTTGGATCGAGGCGTTTGACATCAACTATCACCTCGGTATCGACGGTATCTCGATGCCGCTCATCTTGCTCACGACCTTCACCACCGTCATCGTGGTGCTGGCGGGCTGGGAGGTAATCCAAACCCGGATCGGGCAGTACATGGCGTCGTTTCTGATTCTCGAGGGGCTGATGAACGGCGTCTTCGCCGCGCTCGATGCCATTCTGTTTTATGTCTTTTGGGAAGCGATGCTGATCCCGATGTTTTTAATCATCGGGATCTGGGGCGGGGAGCGGCGGGTCTATGCCACCATCAAGTTTTTTCTTTATACCTTTTTCGGCTCCGTGCTCATGTTGGTGGCCTTGCTGTACCTCTATTGGAAGGGCCAAAGCTTTTCCATCTTGGCGATGCAAACCTTGCCGCTCGAGCTCGAGGCGCAGAAGCTTATCTTCATTGCCTTTCTGCTGGCTTTCGCCGTGAAGGTGCCTATGTGGCCGGTGCACACCTGGCTGCCCGATGCCCATGTCGAGGCCCCGACCGGCGGATCGGTGATCCTGGCGGCGATTATGTTGAAGATGGGGGGGTATGGCTTTCTGCGCTTCAGCCTGCCGATCACACCGGCCGCGAGCCGCACCTTCGATTCGCTCATGATCGCGCTCTCGCTGATCGCTATCGTGTATATCGGTTTCGTCGCGCTGGCGCAGCAGGATATGAAGAAGCTCATCGCCTATTCCTCAATCTCGCACATGGGGTTCGTCACCTTGGGAGTGTTCGTTGTGTTTCGGCTTCTCGACAGCCACGATGTGCCCAACGGCGCCGCGATGGGTATCGAGGGCGGCATGGTGCAGATGCTCTCGCACGGTTTTGTCTCGGGAGCGCTGTTCTTATGCGTGGGGGTGCTGTACGAGCGTCTGCACAGCCGCCAGATCCAGGACTACGGCGGGGTGGTGAACAGCATGCCGGTCTTCGCGACGCTGATGATGGTCTTCTGCATGGCCAACGCCGGGCTCCCCGGAACCTCCGGTTTCGTCGGTGAGTTCTTGGTGATCTTGAGCAGTTATAAGGCGAGCTTGTGGTTCGCGCTCTGTGCCGGAACGACGCTGATCCTGGGCGCGGCCTACACGCTATGGATGTATAAGCGCGTGATCTTCGGCGAGGTTACTAGTGAGAGGATCGCGGCCCTCAAGGATCTTGATGCCCGCGAGCTCGCGATCCTAGGGACCTTGGCCGGCACTGTGGTGCTCTTCGGCGTGTGGCCGGACCCGATGCTCGAGGTCATGCACGCAACGGTCAATCATCTCGTGGACCAAGTCGCGCATCCAAGATTACCGTAACAAGGATAGGCCGCATGAGCAACATTGTAATCGCCTTGCCGGAGCTTTGGTTAGCGCTCATGGCGTGCGCCGTATTGCTCGCCTGTGTCTTGGGGCGGGATCCCGAGACGCCCTATCGACTCTCGCAGGTGACGCTCGCCGTGGCGTTGCTCTTGGTGCTGTGGCTTTATCCGGGCGAGCCGGAGCTTGCGTTCAACCAGACGTTTGTCAACGATCGCATGGCCACGGTGCTCAAGGCGGTCATTCTCGCGGTGACGGCGGGGGTGTTTGTATACTCGCGTGCCTATCTCGCCGCACGCGCCTTATTCAATGGCGAATACTTCGTCCTCGGTCTCTTTGCCGTCTTGGGCATGCTGATCTTGGTGTCCGCGCACAGCCTGCTGACGATCTATTTAGGACTCGAGCTATTGTCGCTCTCCCTCTATGCGATGGTGGCCATGCACCGGGACTCGCAGGCAGCCTCCGAAGCGGCGATGAAGTATTTCGTGTTGGGCGCGCTCGCCTCCGGAATGATGCTCTACGGGATCTCCATCCTCTACGGCGTCACCGGCACCCTGGACCTACAGCAGTTGGCCGCGACCCTGGTCCAAAATGCCGAGCGCAGCCTGTTGCTGGTCTTCGGCCTGGTGTTTTTGATCGTCGGGATCGCCTTCAAGCTCGGGGTGGTCCCATTCCATATGTGGATCCCGGATGTCTACGAAGGCGCGCCTACCTCGGTGACGTTGTTCCTCACCACGGCGCCCAAGCTTTCGGGTTTTGCCCTTGCCATGCGGCTGCTCGTCGATGGTCTACCCGGGCTGGCCGCCGATTGGCAGCAGATGCTCGCCGTCATGGCGGTGCTTTCAATGGGGACCGGCAACATCGTCGCGATCGCGCAAAGCAATATCAAGCGCATGCTGGCCTATTCAACCATCGCCCATATGGGATTTATGCTTTTAGGCTTACTGGCCGCGACCAAGGCCGGGTATGCGGGCTCGATGTTTTACGTCATCGTCTATGCACTGATGGGGATGGGCGCCTTCGGTATGGTGATCGCCCTCGGGCGCGCCGGGTTCGAGTCGGACCGGTTGGAGGACTTCAAAGGTCTCAGCGAGCGCAGTCCGTGGCTGGCGCTGCTGATGCTGATGCTGATCTTTAGCCTCGCGGGGGTGCCGCCATTCGTGGGCTTCTGGGCTAAATGGTTCGTGATTAAAGAGGCCTTAGCCGCGGGATTTGTGTCGCTGGCGGTGATCGCCGTGGTGTTTTCGATTATCGGCGCCTACTACTACCTGCGCATCGTGAAGCTCATGTACTTCGATGATCCCGAGGACACCTCGCCCATCGTTTGCGGCCAGGATACGCGCGTGGTGCTGAGCTTCAACGGGCTTGCCGTGCTGGCCCTCGGCTTGATGCCGGGGGCCTTGATGACGCTGTGCGTGGCCGCCATGAGCGGCGCTTCATAGCGATTTCGGCGCGCCGAAGTGCGGCGTCCGTGGCGCGCTCGAGGCCTAGTCTAGGAATTAACTTATGGAGCCGAGGGTCGGAGTTCTGGTACGGGCGGTATTGAGTGTTGGCGCGTATGCGGCGATGAGTGAAGGCCTACCGGCGAGGGACCTTGACACCCGCTGGGCAAGGATGACCCATCCTACGGCGCCGCCAGCCCGTGCCGTCGGGGGCGTTCAGGCGGGCTGCCTCGCGGGCGCCGAAGAACTACCGCTCGGCGGCGCGGGCTACCAGCGCATGCGCCCGAGCCGGCGGCGAGGATTCGGCCATCCCGCGCTGGTGCGGGCGATTGAGACCTTGAGCCGCCGCGTGCATAAGGCGACGGATGGGGTTCTACTCATCGGTGATCTGAGCCAGGCGCGGGGAGGCCCGATGCCGTCCGGTCATCGCAGCCATCAAACCGGGATCGACGCGGACATATGGTTTTGGATGCCAGCCTTCGCGCGGGACCGTGCCTTGACCACTCGCGATCGGGAGACACTGACGGCGCCTTCCTTTGTCCCCGTGCGATCCGATTTCCCCTGGCAAGTGCTCAAGTTCGCCGCGAAAATCGACGGCGTGGATCGCATCTTCGTGCACGCGGCGATTAAACGTCAGCTCTGCCAATTGAGCGTTCGCGGCCCTGAAGACTTTCTCTGGTTGCAAAAGATCCGGCCCTGGTGGGGCCATCATGATCATTTTCATCTGCGCTTGAAATGTCCCGCGGACAGTCCAAGTTGCGTTCCGCAAACGCCCGTGCCCGCGGGTGAGGGCTGCGACACGAGTCTGGCATGGTGGTTCACGGAGGAGGCGCGAAGGGACGCTGAAAAGCAAAAGACCCTGGCGCGCGAGCGACTGCCCCCGGAATGCGAACAGGTGATCCCTTAAGACCTCGCAGTCCGCCAGCGAACTGCGGGACAACGATGACCGCGCCGGCGCGGGTGGTTCTGGCTTTCGCGGCGCGACGGGCATCACAGGCGCGTGCATTCATTTTGGGAGCAGCCGCCTGGGCTGTGTGTGGTTTGCCGTCAGTATAAAAATGCCGTATCTTGCAACGCGCCGGACCGCACCGGGGATTGAACGCCATCGTTTAGATTAATATATAAAGAGATGTGTGTTCTTCGCAGACTGCTTGGGCCCCTATCGTTGCTATACCGGCGCCAAGCACGGGGAGAACAGCGGGGGCAAGACGGTTTGACCATGCTTACGAGAGGGCGATGAACGATCGGAATGATCGGCCAGGCGCCAAGCGGCGCGCCACGGCGCAGTTCCACGGCCGGCCGCCTCAAGCGGTGTTCAAGGCGAGCCAGCCGCGACGCCGTCAGCTCTCGGCGCTGCGCAGCCCGGTCACGTGGGGCGCGTTGGCGGTGCTCATCGGGATCAGCGTGTTCTTGTTTTCGGGGACGCGCAAGGTGCCGGTATCCGTCCCGCCGGAGGCGGCAGCACCCCCACTCGCCCAAACCACCGGCAGACAAGAAACGGAAGAGGGGAGCGGCCGGGCCGGTGATAGCGCGCGCGCCATCATCGCGGACATACGAGCAGGTGGCCGGAGCTACGATCTTGAAAAGCTTTACACGCAGGCCGGTCAATTTCTCGCGGACCAACGGCTGGCCGATGCCCATCTCTTGTATTTCTTCGCGGCGCGGACCGGTCACGCGGCATCGGCGTTCGTATTGGCGGAGATGTTCGATCCCAATTACTTTACCAAGAACACGAGTCTGCTCGGTAGGCCCGACCCCGTGCAAGCCTCGAAGTGGTATCGGAATGCAGCCAATAACGGATATGCGCAGGCCGGAGAGCGCCTGAAGCAACTAAAACAGTGGGTGGTAAAGCGCGCCAGCACCGGCGATCCGGAGGCACGGCGATTACTCCTGGGCCTTCGGTAGCGGCGCGGCCCTCAAATCGGCCCGAATCGGTCGACTGGTCGGCGCTTACCGTCCGCGGTCATGCCGCCCGGATTTGCAAAGGTGGGGAATTGAGATCATGTTGCGAACATTGACCGCCGGGGCAATCGCCTGCGTTTTCCATTTTCCGGTCTTAGCCCAGGACAGCGCGGAGCGGCCGCTGCTAATGCCCGGCAAGCGGACCTTGTACCAGCGCGCACTGGCGAATCCAGGCAGCCGTCTCTACGCGAAACCCAGCTTGGACGCCGCCGCGCAACCGGTGATCCCGTTCACGGTATTCTATGCCTATGGGCGCAAAAAACTGAACGACAGCAAGTGGGTAAGGGTCGGTAGCGACAGTCATGGAAGCGTGCGCGGTTGGATCCAGGAGGAAAATTTAATCCCTTGGCATCAAGCGCTGACCGTGACCTTCAAAACTTCTAAGGATATCGATCGCGTGCTGCTGTTCCGCGACCGAAAGTCTCTAAAGCGCCTGGTTGAAAAACAGGACCTAAAGACCTATGCCCGGCTCTACCAGGAGGCCGTGCTCGGCACCTTGTCGCCGGAATCGCCCGTGATCGCGATTCAGCCGGAAGCGAATATCGATATCGAAGACGATTTTTACCTGGTTCCAATCAAGCGCCATGAGGACGCCTACCTCGGAACCGAACGGGCGCGCCTGCTTCAAGTGGCTTCCGTACCGTTGGAAAGCGCGGCGCCCGCGGCGGCGCCATTGCAGAACGCGCCGGCGGAAAAGGCGCCGAGCTACCGCAGCGGGATCGTGTTCGTCATCGATTCCACGCAGTCGATGCGTCCTTACATCGAGCGCACCCGCGAGGTGGTGCGCAAGGTCTATGACACGATCGATGCCGCTGGATTGAGCCACCAGGTCAGTTTCGGGCTGACGAGCTATCGGGACGTTGTACGCGCCGCGCCCGAAGCGCAATTCCTGGTCCGTAACTTCGTGAGTTTAAAGGAGGGTGGGGAACCCACACGGTTTTTCAGCCAAGTACAGACACTCGATGCCGCGACCGTATCCAATGCCGATTTCATCGAAGATGCTTTCGCCGGTATCAAGAGCGCGATCGAAGCCAATCCCTGGGATGATTTCGATGCCCGTAACATCGTGTTAGTGACCGATGCCGGCGCGCGCGAAGACACTGACGCCTTTTCGAGCACGCACCTCGGCGTGGACGAAATGCGGCAACTGGCCCAAGATCGCGGCATTGCGATCTGGGTGTTGCACCTGCGCACGCCGCGGGGAGCGAAGAATCACCGCAAGGCCGAGCGACAGTACAAGCGCTTGTCTGAATATCCTGGCATTGGCGATCTTTATTACGGAGTCGGCATGGGCAAGGTGGAGGACTTCGGACGGGTGCTCCAGACTCTCGCGGACCAGTTGGCGGAGCAGGTCGGTAAGGTGGCCAAGGGTGACGCGGCGCTCCCGCCCGAGCACGAGAGTGAGAATCAAGGAGATCTGGTCGCGCTCAAGGAAAAGGTCGCGAAGCTCGGATACGCCTTGCAGATGCGTTACTTGCGAAAGGTCCAAGGGGAGCGTCCGCCGACAGTGTTCGATGCCTGGCTGGTCGATCGCGATTTTAAAGACCCCAAGCGCTCCTCGATCGAGGTGCGCGTGCTCATGAGCCGCGATCAATTGAGCGATCTACGCAACGGCTTGCAGCAGGCCTTGGATCTCGCCGAGGAGGGGGTTTTGTCGCCGCGCAATTTTATCAACGAGCTCAAGAGCATGGCGGCCCGCTTGAGCCGTGATCCGAAGACCGTCGGCGAAGGCGCCGGCCTGTCCCTGGCCGAGCTCGGTTATTTGAATGAATACGTCGAGGACCTGCCTTATGTCAGCGAAGTCACGGGCTTGTCGCTCGCGGATTGGGAAGAGTGGCCGGCGGAGCGGCAGGTCGATTTTGTGAGCCGTCTGGAGAGCAAGATCAGTTATTACCAGGCCTTACACGACCATACCGATCTTTGGGTGTCGCTCGACGGCGGAGCGGTGAGCGGGGAATCCGTGTTCCCGGTCCTGCTCGATATGCTGCCCTAGATGAGCGCGATTTATCACCTCAAGGATATTGTCAAGACACGGGCGACGAACGGCACCGGATTTCGGTTGGTCATTCCCTCGATCCGAATCGAAGACCGCGAAGCGATTGCGCTCGTCGGCTACAGCGGTTGCGGCAAGAGCACGCTCCTCGATGTGCTGGCGATGATCTTGCGGCCCGACGAGGCGGCCCGATTTACCTTCATCCCCCGGGGAGAGAACCCCATCGACGTCGCGGCGGCGTGGACCAAGCGCGACCAGAACCGGCTCGGCGATCTCAGGAAAAAGCACCTCGGGTATGTGTTGCAAACCGGAGGTTTGCTGCCGTATCTAACGGTGCGCGATAACATCAATCTCTCTCGCCGGCTGCTCGGCATGCCCGAGGACGGGAGCGTGGAGCATTTGGCGAAGGTCCTGGAGATCCAGCGCCACCTCGGCAAGTTACCCGGGCTGCTTTCGGCCGGGGAACGCCAACGGGCAGCGTTCGCGCGCGCTCTCGCCCATCGGCCTTCTATCGTGATCGCGGACGAGCCGACGGCATCCCTCGATCCCATTACCGCGCGCAAGATCATGGGCGCCGTCATGGAGCTCGTGAAGGAAATCGGGGTGACGTTTATCGCCGCCAGCCACGATTGGGCTCAGATCTATAAGCACAATTTTCGCAGCCTGCACCAAGATTCCCGCGAACGCGACGGGGGACGGTGGATCGAATCGACCTTTAAGGATTAAGAGGTTGTGAATTAATCGTCGCGAGCAGCCCCGAGCGCCAGGAGCCGGGGAGCGAGCGACGAGACATATCAACTCGATAGGCGAGGAGCGAGCGAGCACGCGACGCAGCGATCGGGATGCGCAGTAGATTTATTCACAACCTCTGAGGCGGACGGATGTCTTCGTGGCGGAACATCATTAGCCTTGCCTACAGTGACTATAGCCACGAATGGCATATGTCCGCTTGTTTTATCTTGGGGTTGGCCGCGGTGCTCGCGCCTTTGATGGTGCTTTTCGGCGTCAAGTTCGGGATCATCACGAACATGATGACAAGCCTTTCCGAGGACCCTGGCAAACGCGAGATCCGCCCGCTCGGCAGCAGCCGTTATACATCTGAATGGTTCGCGTCCGTGCGCGCCCGGCCCGAGGTCGCTTTTGTCGTGCCGCGGACGCGCACACTGGCGGCCACCGTCGAACTTCGCAGCCCCTCGGCGCCCTTCATCGTACCGGCGGAACTTATCCCCTCGGGGGAGGGCGATCCGCTGCTCGCATCGAGCCCTCAAAAACCGCGGGGTTTGAGCCACATCGTGCTTTCGGACGCGGCCGCGCGTAAGTTAAACGTGGCGCCGGGGGACGACATCGAAGCCAGTCTCGCGCGCCAATACGGCGGCCAACGCGAACGCGTCGAGTTCAAACTTGAGGTCGCGGGGATCGCGCGTCCCGCCGCCTTTGCGCGCCCCGCCGCCTTTACCAGCCTCGAACTGCTTCTGGCCGCGGAGTCTTTTCGCGATGGCCGCGCCGTGCCCGAGTTTGGCTGGGCCGGGGGTCCGCCCGTGGGCGCCGAGCGCAGCTATCCCGCCTATCGTCTCTATGCGCGATCGGTCTATGAGGTCGCCGGCTTGGCGCAACTGCTGTCGGATCAAGGCCAAAAGGTCAAGACCAATGCGGATGAAATCGAGACCGTGCTCTCGGTGGATCGTAATCTCAGTATCGTGTTCTGGATCATCGCTATCGCGGGGATGATCGGTTTTTCCCTTTCGCTTAGCGCCAGCCTCTGGGCCAATACGGACCGCAAACGCCGGGAGCTCAGCGTGCTGCGGCTGGTCGGTTTTGCGAGTGGGGGCATCATCCTGTTCCCCGCCTTTCAATCCCTGTTCACCGCCGTGCTGGGTTGGCTGGGCGCGGTCTTGGTCTATCTCGTGCTCGAGGCCGTGATCAATGCGTTGCTAGGCTCCCACCTGGAGGCCGGGCAATCGGTCTGCTTTCTCTTGCCTTTGCATTTCGCGGCCGCGCTCGCCCTGACACTGGTGGCGGCTCTGATCGCGGCCCTGCTCGGGGGACTACGCGCGGCGCGCATCGAGCCCTCCGACGGACTACGGGATATTTAGAGGCGATCTTGAACATCGTCTCGATCTGAGCTTCAAGACGCATTGGCTCTTGTCAATCGTCTTGCCCCACCGTGTTCCGTAGAGACTATCGTCGAGTTGTTCGAGCACCTCGAAACGCCCAACCGGCTGAACTCAGGGGCGCGACGATAGGAGCGTCCCCTGGAGTGAAAAGTTAGGCAGTTGCTTCTTAACCTCCAACTTCAGGTACAGAAAGATTTCGACAAATCTTTCGCGCCAATTGGTGGGAGATTTCAATATGGCGTGGAACGGCTTCAATAGCACCGGTAGCGGGATTGGTCCAAAGTGAGTGAGAACTACCTTCACGCTTGAGATAACAGCCGTGTTGTCGCAAACGCAAGAGCAGTGTGCTGCGCTTCACGATAATACAACTGTTTCACGTTCCGCCTCCGAAGGCACTCCACGTAGGCAATCCTCACGGCGATCCTCAAGAATGAGAGCAATTGCGCCAGCCAAGCTCTCTCGGGCTTCTTCCTTTGTGCGCCCTTGACCGTTTGCGCCGGGAATCTCGGGACAGTAGGCAATAAACCACTCGCCGTCTCGCTCAAAAATTGCCGTAAATTCGTTTCGCATGTGTCACCTGCCGGGAGTACGTAAATTGGCTTATAAGTCAATATAGCTCTCGTAGTTCCCACTGTCTAACGCTAGCTTGAGGTGCCGGGCACTACCCTCACGCTCAATGATTGCTGTAAGTTGCTTTTCCATAACATTTACTCCAGTCTACGAATATGACTCCGACAACCAACAAGGGGTCTGGTCTTGAAATATCAGTTTATTATATTTCGAGACGTACTCCCTTTATTTTTATTGTGGAGCACCCGGCCCCAATCGAGGCTGATCCATCGCCCTTGGGCATAATCAAACAGACCACATTGTTTCACGATCGCGTAATGGCGCAGCGGGGTCCACCGCCAAGATACCAGACGAACACCGGTGCGGGACGCCAAATACCTCTCGGCGGCCGCTAGGCTTCGCACCGGGATGCGGGTGTCCAAGTGGTGGAGCGTATGATTCATCACGACATTGGGCAACAGGTACCACCAGATCCCGCTAAACCTTACGTGGCAGGCCCCGGTCGCCTGCGAGAACTCCGTTCGCCATTCTGCCGCCGATTCGTACCATTTAAGCCGTGGGTGAGTGTGATTGAAGAACACCACGAAACCAATCGCCCAACTCGTGATCATGAGCGAGGCTGCGGCAAAGAGCGCCATCCTGGACAGCAAGCTCCAAGCACGCACATTGCCTAGAAATGCCGTCGTTCCTCCTACGAGTAACCACGTCATAACCACGGTTGCTACGTCCGCATAAGCCGAATACACAACGCACTTCGGCACACCTCTCGGGGGCCACACAAACTTTCGGCGCCATAGCTCCAGCGCATAGTAGAGTCCGAATCCGCCCCCCGTCGGGTGCCGGTAGATGAACTCCATCAATCGCCTCGGCAGTGAAAGCCGGCTGAACTCATCGGGCGAGAGCGGCGTCCAGACAAAATCATGCCCCCTGAGGTTTGTGAAGTTGTGGTGCAGACCGTTGTGAAAGTACGCCCACAACGAATAACTGTGAGCGCTTGCTACGAATGCCAACCGGCCGATGACCGCATTGAGCGTGCGACTTGATGTGAAGCTTCCGTGGCAAGCGTCATGGGCGGTGACAAACAATTGCGATCCCGCCACGCCACCAACGATCGAAAGAGCGAGTGCGGTAAGAACGCTGTCAACTGCAATGCTGCCGCTCATCGCCGCGATCCAGATGATC
>JBIMKC010000016.1:0-2375 GCA_043673925.1 Chromatiales bacterium
AGTTGATGTGCGCGGCGAGAATCAACTCGGCGAATTCCCGAAAGGCCCCGTGACCGCCCGCTTGGGTGCAAATAAAATCCGCGCAGTTTTTGACCTCGGGCAGAGCATCTGTCGGGCAGGCGCATAAGCCGGCCAGCGACATGGCCCCGAGATCGTTGACGTCATCGCCGATATAAGCGATTGCCGCGAGCGCCAGAGCGCGGCGGCACGCAATGGACTGCAGGGCCGCGCCCTTGTCCGCGATTCCGAGGTGACACTCCTCGATACCCAGCTTTTCGGCGCGGCGCTTTACGGAGGGCGATTGCTCGCACGTAACAATCCCGGTGACGATGCCGGCCAGCGTTCGCAGGCGTTCGACACCCATGCCGTCGCGGATGCTGAAGCGCTTTAGGATCTCGCCCTCTGCGCCGTAATACACGCCGCTATCGGTGAGCACGCCATCGCAGTCGGTGATCACCATCCGGATCGCGCGGGCGCGCTCAGTGAGGCCGTCATTCATGCGATCAGTGCGATCGGTCGTGGCGGAGCAGCCGTTTGCGCTTGAGCGTCTGGCGGCGCGTGAGCGGATTGTGCCTACTCTTGAACGGGTTTTCGCCTTGGCGAAACTCGATACAAAGCGGTGTGCCTTGAAGCTGTAGCGCCTTGCGAATCGAACGCTCCAGATAACGGCGGTAAGAAGAGGGCACATGCTCGCCGCGATTGCCATGGATAAGGATCCGGGGCGGGTTGTGACCGCCCAAGTGTGCGTAGCGCAACTTGATGCGGCGCCCCTCGATTAATGGCGGTGGATTGAGCGCGACGGCTTGCTCGACGATGCGCGTTAAGGTGGCCGGGGGCACATCGATGAACGCCGAGGCGTAAGCGAGGTCGATCGAGGCGAACAGATTGCCGACGCCGCTCCCGTGCCGTGCCGAGATAGTGTGGATCGCCGCATAATCGAGAAACCGCAGACGGCGATCGGCTTCCTTTTGAATGTGCTCGCGTTGGTCTGCGCCGAGCCCGTCCCATTTATTGATCGCGATCACGAGACTGCGGCCGCTGTTGACGATCATGCCGAGCAGCGCGGCGTCTTGCTCCGTGACCGACTCCGTGGCGTCGATGACCAAAACGACAACGTGAGCGCGTTCGATAGTCCGCAGCGTCTTGATGACGCTGAACTGCTCTATCGCTTCGGAGACCCTGGCGCGGCGGCGGATCCCCGCGGTGTCGATGAGCACGTAGTCTTTTTGGTGGCGCCGGAAAGGGGCGAAGACGCTGTCGCGGGTCGTGCCCGGTTGATCGTAGACCACCACCCGTTCCTCGCCGAGGATGCGGTTGACCAGCGTCGATTTGCCCACGTTGGGCCGGCCCACCACGGCGATCCTAATCCCGGGCAAATGCGGACCGTCCTCATCGACGCCCGCCTCGGCCCGCGGTAAGGCCTCGAAGGCGAGATCGAGCAGTGTGTCCATCCCTTGGCCGTGGGCGCTAGAGACCGCAGCCGGCTGCCCGAGCCCCAAGCTGTGAAACTCCGCGATGGCGCTGTCATCCTCGATGGCCTCGGCTTTATTGACCACGACCTGGATCGGCCGCCCTAGCGATCGTAACCGGATCGCGATTGACTCGTCGCGGCCGGTCAGTCCTTCCCGAGCATCAACCACGAACAACACCAGATCGGCCTCTTGCGCGGCGCGCAACGCTTGTCCGGTGACGAGCCCGCCGAGCCCGCTGGGATCGTCGCTAAGTCCGCCCGTATCGACCACCAGGTAGGCGCGGCCTCGGTGGATCGCGGCCCCGTAGATGCGATCGCGCGTCAGCCCGGGGCCGGCCGCGACCAGTGCGTCGCGGCTACGCGTGAGGCGGTTGAACAACGTGGATTTGCCCACGTTGGGACGACCCATGATGGCGATGACCGGTCTCATCTACTCGGACCCGGCGCGATAGGCGCTCAAGGTGCCGGAGGAACTATACGCAATAACAGTGGCGTTGACTATCAACGGGGGCACGATGATCGCCGCATCGTCGACTTGTACCCTGGCGGCGAGCCTGCCGTTGTCGCGCCGCATCCAGTGCAGGTACCCTTCCAAATCGCCGACCACGACATAGTCCCCGACACTGGCCGGCGCTGTCGCCGCGCGGCCGCGCAATTTTTTTTGCCGCCATGCGGAGCTACCGGAAAAGCGATCGAGCGCCCACACGATGCTTTCATCATCGGCGAGGTAGAGGTTATCGGCGTCCACCCCCATTCCGGCATACGAAGAATGCTCCTGGTCCCACTCGACGCGGCCGCTCTCGATGGATACCGCGGCCACCCGTCCGCGGTAGGTGGCCACGTAGAGCGTATCGCGGAAAACCAGCAGATCGGCATCCACATCGACCATGCGTTCGAGGTCGGA
>JBIMKC010000016.1:2475-19641 GCA_043673925.1 Chromatiales bacterium
GGAGATAACACTTCGCTCGACACCGAAGCGGTCCAAAGCAGCGCCCCATCCGACCGCGATAGGGCCAGCACCTCACCGTCCTGGGTCCCGAGCAAGACCATCTCCTCGGCGATCCCGGGCCCCCCCGATACGGGCGCGCCGGTATCCCGCTCCCACAGCGTATCGCCGCTATTGATATCGACCGCATAGACCTCGCCGTTGCGATCGGCAATGAAGACCGTTGCGTCCGCGACTGCGGGGGCAAGCTTAAGATAGTGCTCGTCGGTCCCGGCTCCGATATCGACCGACCAAAGTTCCCCGACCTCGATAGTCGGCTCGAATTCGGTCAAGGGCGCGGGAGGCGTGGTATTCTCCTCGCCGGCCATGAAGTCGGAAACATAGGCCCCGAGCCCGCACCCATGCAACTGGAACGCGATCACGCCGGCAACCAGCCAGCGCTTAGGGCCGCAACGTCTCGGCCTCACCGATCTCATCGAGCTTCATTTGCACCAACGACGGATCCGAACCCGCGGCGCCGGCGGCCGCCAGCGCCTCTTGATAGGCCTTGCGCGCGGCTTCAATCTTGCCCTGAGCAAGAAGGACATCGCCCTCGGTCTCCTTATGGAGGACCGAGTCGGCTGCCCCGCCCTGCCCTTCCAACACGCTTGCCGCTTGAGCGCCTTTTCCCTCCTCAAGGTAAAGGCGCGCTAAACGCAGACGCGCTATTCGCTCCAACTCGGTCTTCCCGGCGTGATCCAACACCCACTGCAGATGGTCCCTCGCCTTGGCGACATCACCGGCCTCGACCGCTAAGCGGGCCAGCATGAGCGCGGCAAACACCGCGTACTGGCTGTCCTGGTGGCTCTCGACGAGCCTGTGCGCGGCACGGCCGGCGGATTCGGACCGATGCTCGGCAACGTGGGTTAACAACTCTTCGTACTCCGTTGAGGCCTCATCCGCCCGGGTGTTCACCTGAGACTGCCAGGCCCGCCACCCGTAGATTGCTCCCAGACCGATGCAAAGACCGCCGATGATCGGCTTTCCGTTCCTCTTCCACCAATCTTTGATAAGCTGAATCTGTTCGTTTTCGGAAGCGTAGGGGTCCACGTCGATCTCCACGGCTAGGGTTGATGATGCGATCATGCCAGCAGGCCTAATTTACCGGCCCGACTACGATACCACGCCGCGCCAGAAGTTCCCCTAAGCAATCGCGGAGATCTCGTTGCGCAACGGTCACTTGTTCGTCTTCTTCCTCCAAGGCTTTAATCCCGACGGTGCGCTGGCGGACTTCTTCCGCCCCAAGGATCAGGGCGACATGGGCCTGGCTCTTGTCGGCGCGCCGGAACTGGCTCCTAAAGCTACCGCCGCCGCAGTTGGCGATCAGTCGCAGCCCGGGCCAGGCTTCCCGCACGGATTCCGCGAGCCTCAAGGCCGCCGCGGCTGCCTCCTCCCCCACGGCAATCAGATAGACATGCGGCCGCGTAGCCTCCGGCACGGCCTCTTGTTCGAGTAACGCCAAGAGGCGTTCAAGGCCCAGCGCGAATCCGATCGCCGGCGTGGGGCGGCCGCCAAACTGTTCCACCAGGCCATCGTAACGTCCTCCGGCGCAAATCGTACCCTGCGCGCCGAGGCGCTGCGTGACCCATTCGAACACCGTCCGGTTGTAGTAATCGAGGCCGCGCACCAGGCGCGGATTCACGCAGTATTGGATACCGACGGCGTCGAGCAAACCGCGGAGCTCGGTGAAATGGCGTTCGGATTCGGGATTGAGGTAGCCGATCAAGCTTGGCGCCCGGTCGATGAGATCCTGCATCGCGGGATGCTTGCTGTCGAGCAAGCGCAAAGGGTTTCCGGGGAGTCTGTTCTTGCTGTCTTCGTCGATTTCGTCCACATGCGCGGCAAAGTAATCGAACAGGGCTTGCCGGTAGCTCGCCCGCGCCTCGCGATCACCCAAGGTATTGATCTCGATCCGGATATCCGCGAGCCCGAGCTTCCTCCAGAGGCGAGCGCCGAGGCAGATGATCTCGGCGTCGATATCCGGGCCCGGCATGCCGAAAGCTTCGGCACCGACCTGGTGAAACTGGCGGTAGCGCCCTTTTTGGGGACGCTCGTGGCGAAACATCGGGCCAGCATACCAGAGACGCTGGATCTGGTTATGAAAGAGACCATGCTCAAGCCCCGCGCGCACGCAGCTCGCGGTCCCCTCGGGCCGCAAGCTGAGGATATCCCCGTTGCGATCCGCGAAGGTATACATTTCTTTTTCGACGATGTCCGTGTCCTCACCGATCGAGCGCCGGAAGAGAGCGGTGTGCTCGACGATCGGTAGACGGATCTCTTCATAGCCGTAGCTCGCGAGCATGGCGCGTACGGTTTCCTCCAGATACCTCCAACGCGCGGCATCGGTGGGCAGGATGTCCTTCATGCCCCGCACGGCTTTCATCTGCTCACTCAACGGGTTTTTTCTGGGAAACTCTTAGGATTGCCATCGAACGCCCACGCTTGCGTTGCAGGCGGCATCACCGGCCCTGCCCGCCCGCGCTTCGCGCAGGCGATGTTAACCGCCAGGTTAATTGAAACCCGAGCGCTTACCGGGGCTCGCCAGCACCTTCGCCGCCTACCTTAAACCGTGCCACGCCTCCGCGTGACCAAGGCGTTATATCAAGCTGCCTACCGTTATAAAATACCGCTACGCGCGGCGCGTTTCCGAGCACCACGCTGAAAGGCGCGCGCCCCCCCAGGCGTATGGTTTGCCCTTCGGTTGCAAGTTTGGAATAGAGCTTCACGCCTTCGGCGTCCTTGACTTCAGTCCAGGAGTCCCCAGAAAGCTCGAACACCAGACGATGCAACTCTTCCGTGGCTGCGCGAGCGATGTCTTCCAGCGGCGTAACTATTACCGGATAAACCGGTGCTTCGGGCGGCGTGATCGCTGCCACCAGAGGCTCGACGCCTACACTCGGCGTTTTGGCGGGAACGGTCAACTCGGACGTCACCTTGGCCTGCGCCGCCGGCAGCGCGAGTTCGGGCGCCGGCTCGACGGCGGGGATGTTGGTGATGACAGCGCTTTCCTGCGGTAAAGGTATGTCGGCGTCTTGGGTCCGCCATGAGGCGGCCGTGAGCACACCCAGTGTCCCGACAATGAGATAGGTAGCGACCTTTAGGTAATCCTGTGCCTCTGTGAAGGGCAGTGATTTCCGAACACTGGCATAAGGTTGAAAATCGATGGGAGTGGATGCGATCTCGCTGCCGGCATCGAAAAGCCCCGTGGTATCCAGTCCCACGATGCGCGCGTAGTTCTTGATATGCCCTCTCAAATAGACCCGCGGAAGGCTGTCGCAGCGGTCAGCCTCGATCGCCTCGATGATGTCGAGCTTGAGGCGAAGCTGGCGCGCAATCGCCCCCCTGCTTAGCTGTAACGCCTCGCGCGCCTGTTGCAATTTTTTGCCGGTAGTCAGGCTACCCGGCGCGTTGTTTGGTTGTGGTCCTGTCATCGTCGACCCTCCGTTTCTAGGAACAAGCGGGCTTCGGTAATCTCGGGTTGTCCGACAACGCGGCCCGCAGGCGGTGCCTCGCGGCCCGCGGGATAAACTGGCCGACCAACTGCCCGCACGCCGCCTCGATATCCTCGCCCCGGGTCTTGCGTGTAATGGCCAGGATCCCCGCATCGAGCAGCCGCTCGCGAAACTTGTCGATCACCGCCTGCGGGGATCGCCGGTAGCCGACGCCCGAAACAGGATTAAAAGGAATAAGGTTGACCTTGGCGGGGATCCCTCGTAACCGCCGCGTCAACTCGCTCGCGCAGGCGGGCGAGTCGTTGATCCCGGCGAGCATCACATACTCAAACGTAATACGGCTGTCGGTGGCGTCGGCATAACGGCGGCAAGCCGCCAAAAGATCGTCGATCGGATAGCGCTTGTTGATCGGTACGAGCTCATCCCGCAACGCATCATTGGGTGCGTGCAACGATACCGCCAGGCTCACCGGACAGGCGTCTTTCAGGCGGTCGATGGCCGGCGCCAACCCGGCGGTGCTCAAGGTGATACGCCAGCGCGACAGCCCATAAGCAAAATCGTCCATCAATAGCTGCATCGCCGTGACCACGTTAGTGAAGTTCAAAAGCGGTTCGCCCATCCCCATGAGCACCACGTTGGTGATGGTCCGCGGACCTTTCGGAACCTGCCCCAGCGTTCGGGCGGCGACCCATACCTGCCCGATGATCTCGGCGGGGCTCAGGTTACGATCGAAGCCCTGCTTACCGGTCGCGCAAAAGCTGCAATCGAGGGCGCATCCCACTTGTGAGGACACGCACAGCGTTCCACGGCCGATCTCGGGAATAAACACGGTCTCGATGCTATGCCCTCCGGTCAACCGTAGTAGCCATTTGCGGGTCCCGTCCGGCGACTGCTGCTCGCGCACCACGACAGGTGATTCTATCGAGGCGACGTCGTGTAGTTTTGCCCGCAGCGGCTTCGCCAGATTGGTCATGGCCGCAAAATCCTCGGCGCCCGACTGGTGCAGCCATTTCAGGACTTGCCCGGCGCGATAGGACTTCTCGCCGAGCCCGGCGAAGAAGCCTTCCATGGCGCCGCGATCAAGTCCGAGCAGATTGGTACCGTTGTTCACCATCTGCCGAGGATAGCTGAAACTCTTCGGGCCCGAATAAGCTTGCGATCTCGGCGCGGGCGCTCCGCGGACCGTCCGAACCGTGTACCGCGTTGCGATTCGCGGCGGTTCCGAAATCGGCCCGGATCGTACCGGGGGCGGCAAGCGCCGGGTTGGTATTGCCCATGATCGCGCGATTTTTTTCTATGGCGTTTTCGCCCTCAAGCACGATTGCCACCGAAGGCGCCGAGCCCATGAACTGAAGTAGGTCCGGATAATACCGCCGGCCTTCGTGAATGCCATAGATCTGCTCGATCTGCTGCCGCGACACGGTAAGCATCTTAAGCGCGACCACGGTGAGACCGTTTTTCTCGAACCGGGCAAGGATTTCACCGATATGCCTATTCGTGACCGCGTCCGGTTTGATAATCGACAAAGTACGTTCAACAATCATGAACAGATCCTTGATAAAGAAAAGGATACTCCACGCTGTTACTATAGATTATAAGGTGTGTTTGTGCACTGTTAAACTTTTTTTGTCTTGTTCTGCGAAATTTCAGCCCTACCGCACCGAGCATCTGGACGGCTAAGCGACGGGATCGCCGTACACTTGGATGACGCCCGCGTGGACACGCACGGGATACCTACTCACGGGTTCATAGGCGGGCGGGGTAAGCGCCGCGCCGGTCTTCACGCAAAACCGCGCGCCATGACGCGGGCAGATGATCTGATCCCTGTCTAGAATGCCTCCCGCAAGCGGCGCCCCGTCATGGGTACAGAGATCCTGAATCGCGAAGTACTCGCCGTCAATATTGAAAACCGCGATCAAAGTGTCATCGGCATTGACAACACGCCGATCGCCCGGTGGCATTTCGCCCGCGGGCGCCACATCAACCCAGGTCGACACAGGTTCTCAGTACATCCCGGTTTCCAACCGGGCGGCCTCCGACATCATTTCGTAGCTCCAGGGCGGATCGAAAACCAGCGCCACATCGACCTCGCTAACATTTGGGACGGTGGCGATTTTTTGGCGTATGTCCTCTACCAGCACCCCGCCCATGCCACACCCCGGCGCGGTCAGCGTCATCTGAATGTCAACGCGGTTGCCGCCACCCTCAAGCGGAGTGATGCCGCAATCATACACCAAGCCCAGGTCAACGATGTTGACGGGTATCTCCGGATCGTAACAGGTCCGCAATTGCGCCCAAATCAGCGCTTCATCGACACTCCCGTCGGTGGCGGCCTCCTGAGACGCTACCGGTTCTGGAATAGTATCGTAGCCGATTGCATCGGCGTCACGGCCCGCGATCCGCACCAGGTTTCCGTCGGCGTACAGCGTATAACTGCCCCCGAGCGCTTGCGTGACGGAGACGACGCTCCCCGCCGTCAATGTCACCGGATCACCGGCCGGAATGAGGATCGCCTGACAGTCGCGGCTCAGGGTGACGGCATCGTTGCTGTAATACATCTGCGTCTATTCGGTAGTCACCGTGCTATGCTCATTAGATAAGGCCGACTTGAGGGTGTGCCAGGCCAAGGTCGCGCATTTGACGCGCGCCGGAAATTCGCGCACCCCGGCAAGAACTTCGAGCTTTCCAAGGGCCTCTTCGGTTGGCGTTGCGTTCGTAACCATGGAGTGAAAGCGCGCGAAAAGCCGGTCCACCTCGTGTGCGGTCTTGCCTTTGATATGCTCGGTCATCAACGAGGCCGACGCTACCGAGATTGCGCATCCGCTACCTTCAAAACTAACGTCCTCGACGACCCCCTCGTGAAGCTTGATGTACACCGTGAGCCGGTCCCCGCAGAGGGGATTGTAGCCTTCCGCGATACGATCGGCGCTGCCCAGCCGGCGGCAGTTACGCGGATGCCGGTTGTGGTCGATGATGACCTCTTGATACAAGGCGCGCAGGTCGAACATTACCCTAACAACCGCTGCGCATCCCGAAGGGCTGCGCACAGACGATCGGCCTCCGCGGGGGTGTTATAGAAGGCAAACGAGGCACGCGCGGTGGCCGGGACGTGGAAGCGCTCCATGACTGGCATCGCACAATGATGCCCGGTGCGGATGGCGATCCCTTGGCAATCGAGCACCGTGCCGAGATCGTGGGGATGAATACCCTCCAATACGAACGACAGCACGCTGGCCTTCTCGCGCGCGGTGCCGATGATGCGTGCTCCGTGAAGGCTCGCGACCCGCTCGCTCGCGTACCGGAGCAGCTCGTGTTCGTGCCGGCCTATCGGCTCGAAACCGATTTCCTGTACATAATCGAGGGCGGCGCCGAAGCCGATCGCGCCTGCGATGTGGGGAGTTCCTGCCTCGAATTTATAGGGCAGATCGTTAAATTGCGTCTTGGTCAAGGTGACGCTTTTGATCATGTCGCCGCCGCCTTGGTAGGGCGGCATGGTTTCAAGCAACGCGGTCTTACCGTAGAGCACCCCGATCCCCGTCGGGCCGAAGAGCTTATGGCTGGAAAAAGCGTAAAAATCGCAATCCAGAGCCTGGACGTCCACGGGCATATGCGCCACGGCTTGCGCGCCATCGACCAGCACCGGAACTCCATACGCATGCGCGTGGCCGATGATTTCCCGGATCGGGTTGATCGTACCCAAGGCGTTCGAGACATGGGTTAACGCCAGCATGCGCGTACGCGAGCCGAGGAGCCTGAGATACTCATCGAGCAACAGCTCGCCGGCATCGTTCATCGGCACGGCCTTGAGCACCGCCCCAGTCTGTTCGCACAGCAATTGCCAGGGGACGATGTTCGAATGATGCTCCATCGCGGTGATCAAAATCTCGTCCTTGGGCTTCAACTGCGGGCGCCCGTAAGACTGCGCCACCAGGTTGATCGCCTCGGTGGTGCCGCGCACGAAGATGATCTCGTGGCTGTGGGCGGCATGGAGAAATCGTTGGACCTTGACCCGCGCCTCCTCGAAGCGCTCGGTCGCTTCTTGACTGAGCGTATGCACCCCGCGGTGGATATTGGAATTGCACTCGCGATAATAGCGGGCAATCGCCTCGATCACAGCGCGCGGTTTTTGCGTCGTGGCGGCGTTATCGAGATAGACCAGCGGCTGGCCGCGCACGCGTCGTTCCAAGATCGGGAAGTCTTGACGCCGGGCCGCGAGCTCCGGCCCATGGTCGGCGTCGTTCACAGCGGTAATCGAATAGCTAGGCGCGCTCATAAAAGCTCCTTAACGAGCGCCGCGCGCGGCAAGCGGGCCGTGAGATGACGCTCGATCGCGTGACGCATCGGTTCGACCGCAATGCGCGCGACAACGTCATCGGCAAAGGCATAAGTCAAAAGCGCCGTGGCTTGGGGATATTCGATCCCGCGCGATCTCAAATAGAACAAGGCGTCCTCGTCCAACTGTCCGACCGTGGCGCCGTGACTGCATTTGACGTCATCGGCGTAGATTTGAAGCTCGGGCTTGGTGTCTATCTCGGCATGCTCGGAGAGGAGCAAGTTTTTATTGGTCAACTCCGCATCGGCTTTTTGCGCGCCTTCACGGACCACGACCTTGCCGTCAAAGACCCCGCGCGCATGGCCGGCCAGCACGCCCTTGTAGTATTCGGCGCTGGTTGTGTGGGGCTGCTGGTGATCGATGCTGGTATGGTGATCCACATGCTGGCGCCCCTCTGCCATGTAGAGGCCGTTTAAGCTCGCCCCCGCGCCTTCGCCGGCCAGGCTAACCGCGATATCGTGGCGGGCGAGCGCGGCCCCGAGCGATACCGAATAGAAGGTGACACGGCTCTCACGCTGCTGATGAACCAGCATCTGACCGATGTGATAACCCCTCGCACCCTCCATTTGCCATTTGTAGTGTTCGACCCGTGCCCCCGGCCCCGCATAAATTTCCGTGAGCGCATCGGTGAAATACTCCTCGGGGGTGAGGCCGGCGTAATGCTCGATGATGAGCACGCGTGAGTTCGCCCCGGCTTCGATAAATACCCGCGGAAAGGAGGCGGTCGGGCCGTCCGGCGCGGTGCTGATAAGCAGCAGATGTAGCGTTGTCTTCAGTGTGACCCCGGAGCCGACGCGTATATGCACGCCGTCGCTGAGGAGGGCGGCATTCAGTGCCGCAAACCCATTGCCGGGTTGTTCCGCCTGGCGCTCTATGTGTTCTTGCAAGCTGTCCTGTGGCAACGCCTCGCTCAGGGGCGCGACGCTCACCCCCGCCGGCAGGGACGCAAGCCGCGACAACTGGGCCGAATAATAGCCGTTGACGAATACCAATTCGTGCGCCTCGATCAGCCGCAGCCGATCAAGCTCCGCGACATCCAGGCCGTTCCGTGGATGCCCAGCGAGGCGAAAGGACCGGCTTTCGATCGGAGCAACACTGGTGTATTTCCATTCTTCGTCCCGCAGAGTCGGAAATCCGATCTGGCCAAACTGCGTCAAGGCCCGCCTGCGCGCGGCCTTGAACCATCCGCTGTCCGCACCGACCATCCCGGCCTCGGCGCGAGCGAACTCCTCCACATAGTGGCCGGCCATAGTCCCAGTCATGCCAGCGCGTTTGGCCGGAGCCAATCGTAACCTCGCTCTTCCAACTCGAGCGCGAGATCGCGTTGACCCGATCTGATGATGCGGCCCTCCGACAGGACGTGAACGGCATCGGGTAGAATATAGTTCAAGAGCCGTTGATAATGCGTCACGATGATGATGCTCCGATCACCGCCGCGGAGCCGGTTCACCCCTTCCGCCACGATCTTTACGGCGTCGATATCCAACCCGGAGTCGGTTTCATCGAGGATGGCCAGGCGCGGTTCCAAGACCGCCATCTGGAATACCTCGTTGCGTTTCTTCTCTCCACCGGAGAAACCCTCATTCACCGAACGCTTGAGCAATGCCTCATCGAGATGGACGAGCTGCATTTTTTCCTTGACGCGATTCAAGAACTCGATGGCGTCAAGCTCCGGAAGGCCGTGGTATTTGCGCGTCGCATTCAAGGCGGCCTTGAGGAAATAGGCGTTATTGACCCCGGGGATCTCTATTGGGTATTGAAAGGCTAAAAAGACCCCCCTGCGGGCGCGATCCTCGGGCGGCATCGCCAGGAGATCGTCGCCATCATAAGCCACCGTCCCGTGCGTGACCTCGTATCCGTTGCGACCGGCCAGCACATGGGCAAGCGTGCTTTTCCCAGACCCATTGGGACCCATGATAGCGTGCACTTCGCCCGAACGGACCTCGAGGTCGATCCCGCGCAGGATTGGTTTCCGGTCTACGCACACATGCAGGTTCGAGATCGTCAGCATGTTAGATACGATTCCTAGGCGCCGGACACGCAGCGGCTCAGCCGACCGCCCCGGCCAGGCTCACGCTCAGCAGCTTCTGGGCCTCGACCGCGAACTCCATGGGCAGCTCTTTGAAAACCTCTTTGCAGAAACCATTGACGATCATATTGATTGCGTCTTCTGCTGCGATGCCGCGCTGGCCGCAATAAAATAATTGATCCTCGCTGATCTTGGAGGTCGTCGCCTCGTGTTCCACGCGCGCGCTCGGGTTTTTGACCTCGATGTACGGAAAGGTATGCGCGGCACAGCGATCGCTCATCAGGAGGGCATCACATTGAGTATAATTGCGGGCGTTCGCGGCGCTCTTGGCGATCCGCACGAGCCCTCGGTAGGCGTTCTTTCCCCGGCCCGCCGAAATCCCCTTCGAGATGATGGTGCTCCGTGTATTGCGGCCGATGTGGACCATCTTGGTCCCCGTGTCGGCTTGCTGGTAATGATTGGTCAGCGCCACCGAATAAAACTCGCCGATGCTATGGTCGCCTTTGAGCACACAGCTTGGGTATTTCCAGGTGATGGCCGAACCCGTTTCGATCTGCGTCCAAGAGATCTTCGAGTGGTGGCCGCGACACTCGCCGCGCTTGGTCACGAAGTTATAGATCCCACCCTTACCGTTCTCGTCCCCGGGATACCAGTTCTGCACCGTTGAATATTTAATCTGGGCGTTATCCAGGGCCACCAGCTCGACGACCGCCGCGTGTAGTTGATTCTCGTCGCGCATGGGCGCGGTGCAACCTTCGAGATAGCTGACGTGGCTGCCTTCGTCCGCGACGATCAAGGTACGTTCGAATTGACCCGTGTTGGCGGCATTGATGCGGAAATAGGTCGATAACTCCATCGGGCAACGCACGCCTTTCGGTACATAGCAAAACGACCCGTCGGTGAATACGGCGGAGTTTAAAGCCGCAAAGAAATTATCGGCGGGTGGGACCACCGATCCTAAATACCGGCGCACGAGATCGGGGTGATTCTGTACGGCTTCGGAAAATGGACAAAAGATGACGCCGGCCTCCGCGAGCCGTTCTTTAAACGTGGTGGCGACCGAGACGCTGTCAAAGACGGCATCGACCGCGACCCCGGCGAGAATCGCGCGTTCGTGCAGCGGGATCCCGAGCTTCTCGTAAGTCTCGAGTAATTTCGGATCCACCTCCTCCAAGCTCTTAGGACCGTCCTTCTTGTTCTTGGGCGCCGAATAATAGGAAATGCCCTGATAATCGATGGGCGGGTGAACCACCGTGGCCCACCTAGGTTCTTTCTGCGTGAGCCAGTGCCGAAATGCGTTAAGCCGCCATTCGCACAACCACTCCGGCTCGTTCTTTTTGCTTGAAATCAGCCGAATCACGTCCTCGTCGAGACCAGGGGGCAGTGTGTCGGCCTCGAGATCCGTATAAAAACCCGCTGCGTACTCTTTACCGATCAGGGCTTCGACTTCGTAGGGATGGGTGGCCATCAGGCGTCCTCTGTTGCGTTCACTTAGGTGCGTGCTGAGACGTTAAAGCTTTCACCACAGCCGCAGGTATCCTTTACATTCGGATTGCGAAACTTAAAAGCGGCATTCAAGCCCTCGCGCACATAATCGAGCTCGGTGCCGGAAAGGTAAGGAAGACTCTTCGCATCGACGATAAGCTTGACGCCATTCGATTCGAACACCGTGTCCCCCGCGCCGACACTCTCCGCGGCCTCGATCTGGTACGCATACCCCGAGCACCCCGTCGGTTTCACACCGAGGCGCAACCCCATCCCTTGGCCCTTGGTTTCCAAGAACCGCTTCACGTGGGATGCGGCCCGCTCAGTTAACATAATCGACATTGCCATTAGCCCTCGCGCTCTGCAACATTTCGGGACGTCGTGGCGCGCGTGAGCGGTACCTGCAAACGCAGAAGCTGGTAGTTCTCCTGACGCGCCGAAACCGCACGTACGCTACGCCTGCTGACTAGCTCACCCAAGGTGATCCTGCTCAGAAACTCGTAAATTTCATGACTCAAATCCTCCCAAAGATCATGCGTCAGGCAGCGCTCACTCCCTTGGCAGTTTTTCTTACCCCCGCAACGCGTCGCATCGACGCTTTCATCCACCGATCCGATGACTTCCACAACCGATATGCTCTGCGCCGTCCGGCCCAACCGATAGCCTCCCCCCGGGCCGCGCGCGCTTTTGACCAGCCCGCTCTTTCTCAAGCGCGCGAACAGTTGCTCGAGATAGGACAGCGAAATCCCCTGGCGCAAAGAGATATCCGCCAAGGCGATGGGGCCGCCGTCCTGGCGAATCGCAAGGTCGAGCATCGCCGTTACGGCATACCGGCCCTTCGTTGTCAGTCGCATTTACTCAAGACCTATACGCTAAATCTGTCTCAACGCAGCATCCCATATCCGAGTAATTTAGTCAACTTTTATGTCATGCGAATAACGCAGTGGTAGATTTCAAATGACCGGCCTAAGGACGGGAGGCGCGCCTATCCACGACAGCTTCTTCGGCGGAAGCCGGCTCGCCGGGCGCCTCTGGTAGATCGATCCCTCGCTCGCCCACGGCCTTGCGTAGGCTTTCGATTTGCGACTCGATCGCGTGGATGTGATCGAGCAGGGAGTGGATCGCGTTGGCCACCGGATCGGGCATGTCCTTGGTCGTGCCGTAAGCGTCGAAGCCGATCCTGCGGGCGGTTTCTTCGCGTTGCTTCGATTTCTCATCGCGCGGGACGACGAGCTGTCCGGGAACGCCCACCACCGTGGCGCCGGGCGGAACATCGCGGACGACCACGGCGTTGGAACCCACGCGCGCGCACGCACCGACGGTAATGGGTCCCAAGATTTTTGCGCCCGCCCCGACTACCACATTGTTTTCCAGTGTGGGATGGCGTTTGCCCTTGTTCCACGACGTGCCGCCTAGGGTCACGCCGTGATATAGGGTGCAATCATCCCCGATCTCCGAGGTCTCCCCGATCACCACCCCCATGCCGTGATCGATGAACAAGCGGCGGCCGATCGAAGCGCCCGGATGGATCTCGATGCCCGTGAGCCAGCGTCCGAGGTGCGAGAGCATGCGCGCCACCCACATCCATTCCCACTTCCAGAGCCGGTGGCTGATCCGGTGCAGGACGATGGCGTGCAACCCCGGATAGGTGGTCAACACCTCGAAAAAGGTGCGAGCGGCGGGATCGCGCTCGAATACGCAGGCGATGTCCTCTTTTAAGCGCTTAAACATGATGGGTATTCGTTTGTAATTCTCGCGATCTCATGCGCGGCGAATGGCGGCGACGCTCAAAGCGTGACGCTCTTAGCGGCCCGGCGCAGCCGGTACTGCTCCAGGATCCAGGCGTAGGTGTGCTCGAGGCCCGTGCGCAGCGGGTACGTCGGCTCCCAGCCGAGCCGCGCCTTGATCAACGTGTTGTCGCTGTTGCGGCCGTTGACGCCGACGGGCGCGTTCAAGTCGTGCCGGCGCTGGAGGTTAATGCCGCCGATGCTCTGCGCGAGGTCGACCAGGCCGTCGATGCTCACGATCTCGCTCGAACCGAGGTTGATCGGCTCGTCGATGCGGCTGCTGTCCATGATGCGCTGGATGCCGTCGATGCAGTCGTCGATGTACATGAAGCTGCGGGTTTGCTTGCCGGTGCCCCAGATGTCGATGACGTGCTTGCCCGTCTCCTTGGCCTCGATCACCTTGCGGCACACGGCGGCCGGCGCCTTCTCGCGTCCGCCGTCCCAGGTGCCGTGCGGACCGTAGACGTTGTGGAAGCGCGCCACGCGCGTGTACAAGCCGAAGTCCTCGGTGAAGTGCGGGCACATGCGCTCGGAGAACAGCTTCTCCCAGCCGTAGCCGTCCTCGGGGAGCGCCGGGTAGGCGTCGGCCTCGCGCAGTGGCACGACCTTGCTGTCGCGCTGCTTGTCGGCGTTGTAGACGCAGGCCGACGAGGCGTAGAAGTAACGCTTCGCGCCCAGCTCCTTGGCGGCGATCAACATGTTGGTGTTGATCAGCACGCTGAGCATGCAGGCGGCTTTGTTGTTCTCGATAAAGCCCATACCGCCCATGTCTGCGGCGAGCTGATACACGTCGCTGATGCCGCGGGTGGCGGTCATGCAGGTCTCGCGCAGCTGAAGGTCGAGCACCAGATTGTCGACGTCGTCGAAGCGCTGGCACCACTGATTGGCGGGCTTGCTGTCCACGGCGCGGACGCGCGTGTTGGGCCGCTTGCGCAGCGTGGCCACCAGATGACCGCCGATAAATCCGCCGGCGCCCGTCACGACTATCGTATCTACCGCGATGGAGTGAGCCTCGTTGGCTGAAAAGGACGGCAATTATACCGGCGCCCCTGCGGACAAACAAATCACTCGGCTGCTGCAGGGCGGCCTTCGTACCAAGTGATCGCCGAGCACCAGCACGTCCATGCGCGTGCGTAGGCAGCAATCGAGCGCCTCCTGCGGCCGTCACACGATGGGCTCGTTTTCGTTGAACGACGTGTTCAGGACCCATCGGCACGCCGGTGAGCGCGTGAAACTCGCGGATCAGGCCGTCGGCCACGAAGAAACAGGGCGTTTATTTTTATTTTCCTTGGTACACCATATTCGACTCCCGGCGGCTTCTCAAGGCGGCAGGCGCGGTTTCATTGGGTTTCGATGGAGAGGGGTTGTCACCGCCTGAGTTGGCTGTGCGACCGATGCCAGAACCTGCTGCACACGCCGCATCAGATCATCCGCTGAAATGGCCGCCATGCACGGCTGACTGCTGTAGCACGTATCGGAATGTCCGTCGCACGTGCATGGACCGCCTCGGATGACTTGCTCTGAGCGATACAAAGGAGCGGCATGAGCGAGGGAGTTGTCGGTGCCGAATAGCCCGATCACCGGCACTCCCAACCCAGCGGCGCAATGAAAGGGACCGGTGTCGCCGGAGATGAAAAGTCTGCCCCGCTTCAACACGGCCAGCAACGCGGCGACATCCGGCAGCACCGGCAAGACGGAGATGCCCGACGTCGATTTGCGCAGGGCTTCCAGCAACAAACGTTCACGCGCGCTGTTGCCGAACATAAAGACAAGCTCGAGGCCGGCAACGGAAGCCAATTTATGAAAGCTCGCCCAGTGTGCAATCGGCCAGTCCTTCTTCGCCTGTCCGGTGGCGAGATGACAAACAATCGTTTTGTCCGGCAAAAGTTGTTCGGCAAACTGATCCAGCTTCGCATCCGCGCGGACTTCCATCTCCAAAGAGCGCGGCGGTTGAACGCCCCAGACCGCGAGCACTTGCAGGTGCCTTTGCACCCAGACTGGATCGAGACTCCTTTCGTGGATTCTCTCAGTGTAGCAAAACCGACGTCCGAAGAACCCGCCAGCGGCAGTGGGACCGAGCCTTTGCCGCGCGCCGCAAAGCAAACTTAAGATGGCGCCGCGATCATTGCCGACAAAATCGACCGAGCGATCGAAGCGCTCCCGCCTCAGTGCACGAATGATGGGCCAGGTTTCTTTGAGTCGGGCGCGCCCGCGCGATCGGGGCACACCCCAGACTTTATCCAGCCAGGGCAGGTATTGATAAATGGGCGCGAACTCCGCCGGCGTCAGCACGTGTAAAGCGCCATGCGGGAAATGCTCTTTGATGGCCCGCAGCGCTGGCGTGACAATGGCTGCATCGCCCAGATATTTAAAATGGATGGCGAGGATTTTCGTGGCGGTTTACTGGCCTGGAGCAGCGCCTTCGGGAAAGTTCGGAGTCCCGGCTTCAGCCGGGCTGAGCTGCGCTGGTTCACGACCATCCCTCTGTTTCCGAGTCTTAATCACTGCGAAAGCAGACCGGGTGAAGCCGGGACTCCGAACCCGGTGCCGATCAAGTTTGGAACTGCAGCTCATAAAGCTTTTTATGGCCAAAAATCGGGCAATCCCGGGGAATAGGGATTTTAAAAGGCCTTTTTTAAAAGGGAAGATACGACTGGACCTGTTAGCTGTCAAACACCCGGGTCCTGGGTCGGGGGATTTTCGGGCCATTCATTGGCCCGAGGTGCCAAGTTTCGGGACCAGGCGGCAACGAAATATTCAATAGTCGCTGCCAGCAGAAATGACCGCCAATTGCCGCCAGATCGCACGTTCTCTTTAAAAAGCGTCCCACTCAGGTCACCTTCAGCACCTATAATCTGCACAGCCTCGCCCAACGAACGCCAATGGGCCACCTTCATGGCCTCGAAGCTGTTGCGGTTGGTGAAGAACAATACACGCCGAGGCGGATATAAACTCTGTACTGTTTCCCAATGTGAGTCGGGTCTCGGAATTCCGATTGGAATTACGCGATCGGATAAACGTTCGACCTCTAAAGACATCCTGATAATCATCAGCTGCTCGGTGCTTCTTACGTCGGCCCAGGCGTACAATACCGTGCGGAGCTTATCTGGGTGCGAAAATACCAAAAAAACCGGCGCTGCCATATGACACCGACGAGAGGAATGATGTGTTGGGACGGCGATCGACCGATTTTATGCGGCTCACCGCTTTCCACCGGCCGGCGGCACCCGTGATCCTCATCGTCGGTCCGTCGTGGGTTGGGGACATGGTCATGGCACAGAGTTTGTTTCGCCTGCTGATCAAACAGCATTCCGATCTTGCCATCGACGTGCTTGCCCCGGCTTGGAGCTTGCCCTTGCTCGCCCGCATGCCGGAGGTGCGCACGGCTCGGGAAATGCCCTGGGGGCACGGTGCGCTTAAGCTTGCGGGGCGTTATCGGTTGGGGCGGAGTTTGCGAGCCTTGGGCTATACCTGGAGCATCGTCTTGCCCAATTCTTTTAAATCGGCCTTGGTGCCTTTTTGGGCCCGGATCCCGCGCCGCACGGGCTACCTGGGCGAGGGGCGTTGGGGCTTGCTCAATGACGTGCGGCGTTTGGATAATAACCGTTTAAGGATGACGGTACAGCGCTTCGTGGCTCTGGGCCTGCCCTCGGGTGCTCCTTTTCCTGAAACCTTTCCGCTACCGGATCTACGAGTAGACCCGGGCTCCGTGGCGCGCAGCCTCCAAACCCTGGGACTGGAGCGGCCTGGGCGCCTGCTCGCTCTGTGCCCGGGGGCTGAGTTTGGGCCAGCCAAGCGCTGGCCGCCAGAATATTTCGCCGAGATCGCGCGACGCAAGCGGGCTCAGGGCTGGGCGGTGTGGATATTCGGTTCGGCACGGGATGCAGTAGCGGCCCACGGCGTTTGCGAGGGCGCGGGTGGCGGTTGTGTAAACTTAGCCGGACGTACCACTCTTGGTGAAGCTATCGATCTGCTCTCCCTGGCCTCCGCCGTAGTGAGCAATGATTCTGGTTTAATGCATGTGGCCTCGGCACTCAATCGCCC
>JBIMKC010000016.1:19741-24002 GCA_043673925.1 Chromatiales bacterium
TCCGCAATGGAACAATGCTTGGTTATCCATTTGTGGAGAGCATTCGTTCTGCCTTACCGCTTTGCGATGAATCCCACACAGCGCGTCGCTGGTGGTTGAGATCCCCTGCCCCGATGATCCAAGATCCCGCAGCGGCGCACCGGTTTCTCCGTGAGTCCCGATGATGTCATATAACTCTGCGGCGATCGCGATACTGCGCCCGCCACCGGTCCACCTTGTCGAGCACGTCGCGCACCTGGATCCGCGGCATGCGATCGAGGCGCGTCTCCATCGAGATGGGGTACGGCTCGCCCGGATCGCCGTAGGCGTCGACGATGAGATCGGGAAACTTGCAGTATGGTCCCGTGCGCTTGGGATTGGTGTAGCCCATCAAGCTGATGACGGGGCGGTCGAGGGCGACAGCCATGTGCAGCGGACCGGTATCGGGGGCGATGACAAGCGCCGCGCCATCGAGAACGCCGACGAGCTTGCGCAGCCCGCAGCCGAGCGCCGAGAGGGGCCGGTGCCTGGCCCTCCGCAGGATGACCTCCTCGGCGTGCAGCTCCCGCACCGACCGTCCGCCGACGAGCACCGGCTGCAGGCCGTAGTCGGCGGACAGTGCGTCGACGAGCGTGGCCCAGCGCTCAGGGATCCAATCCTTTTGCGGCTTGCTCGTCGCGATCACCAGCGCCGCCGCCGGGCGCGCTATGGGTGCGTAGAACCGACGCTGCCACTCGCGCTCGTGCGGCCACGGCCCGAGGTCCCAGACCACCGGCTGGTGCGGGATGCCTAAGGCGGCGAGGAACTCGAAGTACTGGTCTTGCACGTGCTGGCCGCGGTGCGGCGGGATCTTGGTGTTGGTGAACAGCCAGTTGAAGTCGCGGGCTCGCGCGCGATCGAAGCCGAGCTTAACCGGCGCGCGCGTGAAGTGGGTGATGAGGCCGGCTTTGAAGTACACCTGCAGGTTCAGCACCAGGTCGAACGGGCGCCGCGCGAGCTGGTTCCGCGCGTCGAGAAACCCGCGCATTCCCTGGGCGCGATCGAAGATCACGATCTCGTCCACCGATCGGTGGCCGCGCACGAGCGTGGCCGGCACCGGCTGCAGCACCCACGTCACGTGGCTTGCGGGGTGGCACCGCTTGAAGGCGTTCAGTACTGGAAGCACGTGCACGGCGTCGCCCACCGCGCTCATCATGACGATGCCAATGCGGTCGAGACGGTCGGGCGCGCTCATCCGTGGCGCGTGACGGCGGCGACTAGCCAGGTGAGGTCGCTCTCGTCGATCTGGACGCTGTAGCGGTCGCGCCACTTCCGCGCCGATCGCAAGAACCGGCGCAGGTTCGCCTCGGTAATGCGCGCGTCGCCGGTACGGCCGAAGACGACGCGGTCGACGTCGAGGACGTAGGCATGCCAGGCGCCGCACCTATTGACGAGAAACACGTTCTTCACGTTCAGGTCGGGGTGGCGTGCTCCGGCCCGATCGAGGGTGCGCAGCAGCTCGGCGACCGCCTGGAGGACGCGGCGCCGGTCGTCCTCCACTAGCGGTTGCATGAGCACGGCGGCGAGGTCTTTCCCAGGCATTAGCTCAAGGGTGACGATGTCGCTGCGGCGGAGCCAGGGGCCGGCCGGGTGGGCCGCGTAGGCGACGATCATAGGCGTCGGCACGGCGAGAGCCGCGAGGCGCAGCGCGTTGGACAGCTCTTGCGGCGCGCGCGTCGGCGCGAGAAACCGGTCGCGCGTGATCCCGGCGAGTAGCCCGCCGTGATGCGAGTGACGTACGACGACGCTCGTCGTGCCGTCGGGAAGAGTTACCGCGTATGCCGGAACGCGCCCCTCGATCCGGCGCCGGCCTGGGTGTCGAGCGGCATATTCGTACAGAGTGTGTGACAGGGCGATCATCTCGCGGACGCTATCGGTGTGCTCACGCCGGGCCACGACATCCACCCCCCGCAGCCGGAACCGAATGTAGCCATCGGGGGCGCGCGCGGCGAATGCGGGAGAGCCGGCGGTCACGACGCGACGTTGAATGGGTTGCACATAGCGGAGTTTACGCCATGAAACGCTAGGCTGTAATATTGGCGTAACAGAGCAGCCCCACTCCACGTGCAGGCGCAGGTAGAGGTGTGCGATGAGACCTTTGATCCCTGGGGGAACATCGGCCGTCATCAAGAAGCGGTGCTGAGCCGTGGCAGGCGGTTCGGCGCCACCGGTCTTCGTTAAACCCGAACGGGTGATGGCGACCGTTAATCAACTCCTTTAAACACGAGGGCTCATGCGCGTTAGCGGTTTCACTTTTATCCGCAATGGAACAAAGCTCGGTTATCCATTTGTGGAGAGCATTGTTTCTGCCTTACCGCTTTGCGATGAATTCGTGGTAGCGGTGGGGCTAAGCGAGGACGATACCCTAACCCGGGTACGGGCTATCGGCGATCCCAAGATCCGGATCATTACCACCCGGTGGAATGAAAAGATGACCGCGAAGGGTTACGTGTATGCGCAACAGAAGATGATCGCGCAGTTCAACTGCACGGGCGACTGGGCGTTTTACCTTGAATGCGACGAGGTCCTGTACGAGGATGATCTGCCCGCCATTAGTGAAAGCATGCAACGGCATCTGGCCGATCCTCGCGTCGAAGCACTGGTATTTGACTATTATCACTTTTTCGGCAGCCCGGATTGGATCGCCGCGAGTCCAGGTTGGTACCGGCGGGCACCCCGGATCATTCGCAACACGATCCGAAACTATTCTCCCGATGGGCTGTATTTCGTAGTTATGGACCGAAATAAGCAGGGCCGTTATCCGCGGGCAATGCTCGCGGGTGGAACCATCCACCACTATGGCCACGTGCGCTCTGCCGCCAAAATGCAGGCGAAGATCCAAAAGGTGAGCCGCTATTGGGGACACGCGCCACCGCCGTTTACGCATTACGCCATCGATCCCAAGGCTCTGCGCCCGTTTTCTGGCCGGCATCCGGCGGTGATGCGACGCTGGCTAACGGAAGAAGCGGAACGGGGGTTTGAACCCGATCCGGGCCATGTGCTGAGCCGGCGTGAACGTCGATACCGGCTTATGATGTGTATCGAGGGCTTGCTGGGAGTGGATTTGAGCCGAAAACACTTCAAGCTGGTCCAAGTCTGAATCGGCTATGGATTGGAATAGCTTGCGCCGTCGGTGTGATGAGGCGAGCCGCTGGATGGCTGTCGCAACGGCTTTCAGCCTGGCGATATCAACCGCGCTCTGCACGGTCACGATGGTGCTTTTCCTCGTGTTTTGGATCGCAAGCGGGGGATATCGGGCGAAGCTTGCCCAGATCCGGGCGCAACCGATCGCGATTTCGTCTTTAGCTCTATTGCTGATGCTGATGCTCGGTGTCGTATATTCTTCCGCTACCCTCGCCCAAGCCCTCGATACGCTGCGCTCCTATCGGGAGCTTCTATATATCCCTTTGTTGCTGACGGCGTTTAACGAACAACCATGGCAACGTCGTGGCTATTACGCTTTTCTCGTCGCCATGGGGCTTACCCTCATCCTGTCCTATTGCAAGCTTTTTGGTTGGCTCCCCTTGGGACCGCCAAAGGAGGCATACACGGTGTTCAAGGGACGCATCGCCCATGGGTTGCTGATGGCTTACGCAATCTATCTGTGGGCCGAGCACTTCATGCAGCAAGGGCGTTGGCGCTGGTTATGGGGGATCCTGGCGGCCCTGGGTCTCGTCAATCTACTGCTCATGATAGGCGGCAGAACCGGGTATTTCGTGTTTTTCGCCCTAGTCGTGCTCTTCATGTGTCGCCATTGGCGTTGGCAAGGCCTGCTCGCCTCGGGGTTTGTTGTCGTGGGGTTTGTTCTGGTCGCTAGCTATACTTCCGACATTTTTCGGGTACGGATGGGAGACATGGTAAACGACCTTAAAAGGCCCGAGGCCAAGGTGATCACTTCCGGCCGTGTGCGGCTCGAATTTTATAGTAATACCTTGGGGCTCATCATGCGCCATCCCGTACTAGGTGGCGGCACAGGGAGCTTTATTCCCGAATATGCGGAGCTTGCACAAGAGAAGGCTCTCTATCCGACCAACAATCCTCACAACGAATTCCTGCTCATCACCACTCAGGTTGGCCTCCTCGGATTGGTGCTCTTGCTAATGCTGGGCTATCGCCAGTGGCGCATGAGCTATGGACTCAGACCCGAGTATATGGCGGCCGCGCAAGGACTGGTCGTCACCATGGCAGTCGGTAGCCTCTTCAATTCTTTGCTCTTGGATTTTACCGAAGGGCATTTTTATGC
>JBIMKC010000017.1:0-10796 GCA_043673925.1 Chromatiales bacterium
CGGGTACAGCTTGTAAAAGCCGCTGATGAAAAAGTACCCGACGAGGCAATCGAAACAGCGCGTGTCGTCTCCAAGCAATACGCTAAACCGGTCGCGCAAAGTCTTGCCGGGCTCGTTGGTAAGAAAGGTAAGGTCAAATGACATGAACGCGATGCCGCCTATTGTTTCAACTCGATAACGAAATCATAGCGGATCTATCCTTCTCCGTGTCTGTTCGAGGACATGGAGCCGTTGGCAGGAACATCCCCCCGTGCTTGCCAAGATCCTCGCTCATCTCGGCTTGCCCGCCAGAGCACTGCCCCGATCCCCGGCGCGACCATTTCATCCTCAGGGCGCCAAGCAGGGCCGCCTTCGGCCCCGGCCAGCTTGCATCCTCGGCGCGCGAGGCCGGCAACATCCCTGTGCCGCGCGTTCGCTGGCGGTCGGGTGCTCGCCCCTGGCCCTGGCTTTCGATCTCCTCCAAATTGCCTGATCCCAAAACTGATACCCGATTCCATCCAGCTCACGCCCTGAGCCGACCATCCCGCTTGGCCTTTACTCGTGTGAGACTCCAGAACCCCCCGAACTTAGCGCCTCGGGCCGATGGCTAGCCCTATAGTTTCCCCGATTCTAGACCGCGGCCTCGCGTGATTGACAATTCACAGGTCCATCAGTACTGTTCCTTTCGACGAAAAAGGGCGCTTATTTTTCCTATACCCCAAGCCGTGCGCCGGTTAGCGCAGGCGTTTGGGCGTCTAAAAGGTGATGACATAATGGCTAGATCAGTTGTGGACTTTTTCGACGAGGCATCAGCGCTCGACGAACACGACCGGGCCACATTAGCTGGCTTGTTGCTAGAAAGCATTGAGCAAGAACCCGACCCTGACGTCGAGGAGGCGTGGAAGCGCGAAATTGCGCGCAGAATAGAGGAGCTCGATTCTGGTTCTGTTTCCTTGGTCCCCTGGGAAGAGGTGAAGGCGAAGCTGTTCCGTGCAGCGAGCGACGAATATTGATCGTGCGGTTTCATGCCGATGCCGGGGCAAAAATTTTGGAAGCTCGGGCTTGGTATGCGGAACGAAGCGAAATTGCAGCAAGAGCGTTTGCGAGCCCGATCACGCGCCGGCAGCGGCTCGCTCGGCGCGTTTGCGTTGGTGTTCGTTGAGTAGCTTTTTGCGCAGCCGGATGGCCTTGGGGGTGATCTCGACCAGCTCGTCGTCGTCGATGAATTCGAGCGCCTGTTCCAGATCGAAGCGGATCGGAGGGGTCAGGATAATGTTCTCGTCGGAGCCCGCGGCGCGGATGTTGGTCAATTGCTTCGCCTTCATGGGGTTGACGATCAGATCGTTGGCGCGCGAGTGGATACCGATGATCATCCCCGTATAGACGTCTTCCCCCGGACCGATCAACAGCCGGCCGCGTTCCTGAAGATTGAACAGCGCGTAGGCGAGCGCCTTGCCTTCGCCGATCGAGATCAAGACCCCGTTGGTGCGTTGGCCCAGCTCGCCGGGCTTCACCGGCGCGTAGCTCTCGAAGGTGTGATACAAGAGGCCGGTCCCGGAGGTCACGGACAGAAACTCCGTGCGAAACCCGAAGAGACCGCGCGATGGGATAAGGTAATCGAGCCGCACCCGGCCCCGGCCGTCGGGCTGCATGTTCGTCAGATCCCCTTTACGCATACCCAGCCGTTCCATGACCGCGCCCTGACCCTCCACCGGCACATCGACGGCGAGTTGCTCATAAGGTTCGCAGAGCCGACCATCGATCTCCTTGACGATGACTTGGGGCCGCCCGACCGACAGCTCATAACTCTCGCGGCGCATATTTTCGATCAAAATCGAGAGGTGCAACTCGCCGCGGCCCGAGACCAGGAATTTATCCGGGTCCCCGGTATTCTCGACGCGCAGCGCGACGTTGTGGATGAGCTCCCGCTGTAGCCGCTCGCGGATCTGGCGGCTGGTGACGAACTTTCCGGCGCGTCCCGCGAAGGGCGAGTTCGACACCTGGAAGCTCATGCGGACCGTGGGCTCATCGATGGCCAGTGGAGCTAAAGCCGCGACCGTCTTCGGATCACAAATCGTGTCGGAAATGGTTAAGGGTTCGATACCGGTGATGGCGATGATGTCGCCGGCGCTCGCTTCATCCATCTCGATCCGCTGCAAGCCATGAAAACCGAGCACTTGCAAGATCCGCCCGTTGCGGCGCCCGCCGTCGCGATCGACGACCACCACCGAGGTATTCGGCTTGACCGTGCCCCGCGCGATCCGGCCCACCCCGATGGCGCCGACGTAGCTCGAATAAGCGAGCGAGCTAATCTGCATCTGGAACGGACCAGCGCGATTGACCTTCGGCGACGGCACGAATTTAACAATCGTCTCGAAAAGGGGCGTCATGTCGCCCTCGGAATCGATGTCCTCGCTCGCGAGGCCGGCGTAACCGTAGAGCGCCGAGCAATAAACCACGGGAAAGTCGAGCTGCTCGTCCGTGGCGCCGAGGCGGTCGAAGAGTTCAAACGTCTGATCCAACACCCAGTGCGGGCGGGCGCCGGGCCGGTCTACCTTGTTGATGATCACGATCGGTTTGAGGCCGCGCGCGAACGCCTTTTGGGTCACGAACCGGGTCTGCGGCATCGGTCCGTCCACGGCATCGACCAAGAGCAACACGGCGTCGACCATCGACAGGATGCGCTCGACCTCCCCCCCGAAATCGGCGTGGCCCGGCGTATCGACGACGTTGATCCGGTAGCCGCGCCAGCGCAGGGCGGTGTTCTTCGCGAGGATGGTGATCCCCCGCTCGCGCTCGAGATCGTTGCTGTCCATGATCCGTTCGGGCGCCGCCGCGCGCTCACCGAGCGTCCCGGATTGTTGCAGCAGGCGGTCCACCAAAGTCGTCTTGCCGTGATCGACATGGGCGACGATGGCGATATTGCGGAGTTTATCGAGTGAATTCATACTGGCGGAACGCAATCACAAAAAGCGCGCCATTATACGCCGAAGTTGTGCTAGGCAGCAGCGCGGAAGCCAAGGTGCGTTTTTTATTCCTCAGGCGCCAGGCGTGGAATACCGGAACACCTTCCGTTATGCGATAGACCCCATCGGAAGCAAGGGGGACGGGGGAGAGTTTTTTCCGTTAGCTCTAAGGTGGCGAGATGAAAAGTTTACAACAACATGATAAACCCGCGCTGATCTGGAAAGATCAGCAGATTAGCTACAACCAATTATTGGTAAATATTTCTCAGTATGCCGCGCTCTTTCAGGCGGATACCTGTGAGAAAGCGGCGATTTATTCCGAAAACCGCCCGGAATGGATCTACGCCTTTTATGCGGCCTGGCGCAATCACGGTATGGCGGTCCCCGTTGATTTTATGGCAACGCCTGAGGAAGTGGCGTATATCCTGGAGGATTGCAAGCCGGAGATCATTTTCTGTTCGCAGGAAAAAGCGGCCGATGCGCAGGCCGCCTTGCAAGCGCTTTCGTACACGCCGAAACTCCTGGTGTTTGAAGCGCTAGCGGAAACGCTGCGTTCGGCGGCGGTTCCACAGGATGCTGATTTTCCGGAGCGCGACAATGTGGATACCGCCGTGATTATTTACACCTCCGGAACCACTGGAAGCCCGAAAGGTGCGATGCTCTCCTTTGACAACATTCTCGTGAATGTGGAAGGGGTGTCGCAAGATGTCCCAATCTATACCGCCGCGCAACGAGTCCTGGCCCTGCTGCCCCTGCACCATGTTTTTCCTTTGTTGGGGACGATCGTGATCCCGCTTGCGGTTGGGGCAACTGTGGTATTTTCGCCCTCCATGGCGTCCGAGGATATTCTGGCGGCGCTGCAAAACTGCGGCGTGACCATGATTATCGGCGTGCCCCGGCTTTACAATCTTTTCCGCAAAGGCATCAAAGCCAAAATCGAGAGCCGCGCGCTGGCGCGGACGTTGTTTAAACTCGCCGAATATGTTGATTCTCCGGCGTTCTCAAAACTGCTGTTCAAAACCGTGCATCAGAAATTCGGCGGGAAGATTCAATATCTGGTTTGCGGCGGCGCCGCGATTGAGAACGAAGTGGCGCGTGATTTCAAAACCCTGGGGTTCGATGTGCTGACCGGGTATGGGATGACCGAGGCCGCGCCCATGATTTCCTTTACCCGTCCGGGGACGCTGAAAATCGGCGCGAGCGGGCATCCCTTGCCCAAGAACGAGGTCAAAATCGTGGCTGAGGAGATCGTTGCTAAAGGCCGTAATGTCATGCAGGGGTATTATCACCGCCCGGAGGAAACCGCGGCGCTGATACAAGACGGCTGGCTGCACACCGGCGATCTGGGGTATCTCGATGAAGAGGGCGTGCTTTTTGTGACCGGGCGGGGAAAGGACATTATTATCTTGCCGAACGGGAAAAATATCAATCCAGAGGAAATCGAGTTTAAAGTCCTCAAACAGTTCGAGACGATTCGGGAAATCGGCGTGTTTATGCACGAAGGCATCTTGCAAGCAGTGATCTATCCGGATTTTCAAAAACTGGATACCCAGGGGGTGCATCAAATTGGCGACTATATTCGCTGGGATGTGATTGATAAATACAATCGTGCCGCTTCGCCCGCGAAAAAAATCGCCAATTTTACCGTCGTCAAGCAAGAACTCCCTAAGACGCGCCTGGGCAAGCTCCGGCGGTTTCAACTGCCCGTCCTGGCGGTCGCCGATGTCAGCGACAGGACGTCTCAGCCGGAACCGGACTATCCTGAATATCAGATGATTAAACAGTTTCTCAATGAGCAAACCGGGAAAGCCATTTACGCGGGTCAACACCTGGAAATTGATCTCGGCCTGGATTCCCTCGACAAAGTGAGCCTGCTGACCTTCTTACACGCCACGTTTGGCGTTGAGATGTCGGATGAGGAGATCAACCGGCGTCTGACCGTCGGGAAAATCGCAGCGTATATCCGGGAAAATAAGGTCAAAATGGAGAGTGAAGGGGTGAATTGGCACACGATACTCCACGAACCGGTGCAGGTGACCCTGCCAACCAGCTCACCCGTCCATATTCCGGCCGTCAAGTTCCTAAAATTCCTGCTCAACGGATATTTCAAACTCACCGTCACCGGTTTGGAGCATCTGCCGCAGACGCCGTGCATTTTGGCCGCTAATCATCAAAGTTATCTGGATGTCTTGATCATCACCCGCTTTCTCGGCGCGAATCTGGTGAAAAAGAGTTATTTTTACGCCGATGAACGCCACTTTCGCAGGCCCTGGCAGCGACTTTTTGCGGAAAAGCACAATGTGATTATCGTGGACATCAACCACCAACTGAAACTCTCGCTCCAGAAGATGGCGGCGGTCCTGCAACGCGGGAACAATATGGTCATTTTCCCGGAAGGCGCGCGTACGCGGGACGGGATATTGGCCGAATTTAAGAAGACCTTTGCGATTCTCAGCCGGGAACTGAATATTCCGATTGTCCCGGTTGTCCTGCAAGGCGCGTATGCCGCGATACTCATCCGGAAAGTGTTCCCGAAATTCCGGCAAGCGATCCAGGTGGCTTTCCTCCCGCCGATCTTTCCTGAAGATCTCAGCTACGACGCCTTGACGGAGAAAGTCTATCAGAGGATCAAGCAACATTTGCGAGAATAACGCCCATTTCAAAATAAGTTGAGAGCACCGTGTTTTCTCCTATCCGGCGAGACGCAAAGGCGCGGGGCGAGGCGCCTTCCTGCACCTACACTCGGACTTATAGTACGATCGGTGCGCGAACATCACGAGCACCGATACTCATGCTTGAGCTCAGTCTAATCTTGAATCAGATCCAGGAATCGCGGCAACGACTCGGCGCGCTACGGGGGTATCTTTGACTACGACCGGAAGCGCGCCCGCCTGACCGAGGTGGTCCAGGCGCTCGAAGACCCGGCGCTCTGGGAGAAACTCGATCGGGCGCAGGCGCTCGGTAAGGAGCGCGCCGCGCTGGAACGGGAGGTGGGCGCCATCGATAGCCTCGATCGCGGCCTGGCGGAGGCCGCGGAGCTGGTCGAACTGGCGGCGGCCGAGGACGATGCGCAAGCCGTGCAGGGCGTGGCAGAGGACGTGAGCGCGATCGCAGAGCGCCTCGGCGCGCTCGAGTTTCGGCGCATGTTCTCGGGTGAAATGGATCTCAACCCCGCCTTCCTCGATGTCCAGGCCGGGGCGGGTGGCACCGAAGCCCAGGATTGGGCGGAAATGCTGCTGCGTATGTATCTGAAGTGGGGCGACCGGCGCGGCTATCAGTGTGAATTGATCGAGGTCTCGCCCGGCGAGGTCGCCGGGATCAAGAGCGCCACGGTTTACTTTCAGGGTGACTATGCCTTTGGGTGGCTCCGGACCGAGACCGGGGTGCACCGCTTGGTGCGCAAGTCGCCCTTCGATTCGGGTAACCGCCGCCACACCTCCTTCGCTTCGGTTTTCGTCTCCCCTGAGATCGATGACAGCGTGGACATCGTGATCAATCCCGCCGACCTTAGAGTCGACACCTATCGCGCCAGCGGCGCCGGCGGCCAGCACGTCAACAAGACCGATTCGGCGATCCGCATCACGCACCTGCCCACGGGCAGCGTGGTCCAGTGTCAAAACGAGCGCTCGCAGCATAAGAACCGGGCACAAGCCATGAAGATGCTGCGCGCCAAGCTCTACGAAACGGAGATGAAAAAACGCAATGCGGAAAAACAAGCGCTCGAGGAATCGAAGGCCGAAATCGGTTGGGGCAGTCAGATCCGCTCCTACGTGCTCGATCAATCCCGCATCAAAGACCTGCGCACCGGGGTGGAGAGCGGTAATCCGCAGGCGGTGCTCGATGGCGATCTCGATCGCTTCATCGAGGCGAGCCTGAAGCTCGGGGTGTGAGCAGGGCCATGTCCGAGCACGACAGTAGCGTTCAATCCGCACAGCGGCGCGCCAAGCTCGCGCAACTGCGGGCCGAGGGGGATCCCTATCCCAATGACTTCAAACGCGACGCGCTCGCGGCCGATTTGCAACGGCGCTTTGGGGATCGGGAGCACGCGGCGCTCGAAGGGGCGCCGATGGCGGTCACCATCGCCGGCCGCATGATGACCCGGCGCGTCATGGGCAAGGCCGCCTTCGCCCATCTCCAGGATATGAGCGGCCGCATACAACTGTATCTGCGCCGTGACGAGCTTGGGGAAGGCCGTTACAAAGCCTTCAAAGACTGGGACATCGGCGATGTCATCGGTGTCACGGGGAGCTTGTTTAAAACCAAGACGGGGGAGTTGTCGGTCGCGGTGCAAAGCGTGCGCCTGCTCGCGAAGTGCTTGCATGCCTTGCCGGAAAAATTTCACGGGCTCAGCGATGTCGAGACCCGTTACCGCCAGCGCTATCTCGATCTCATCATGAATGAGGCGAGCCGGCGGGTCTTCGAACGGCGTTCAGCGATCATCGATTTTATTCGTGATTACCTGAAAGGTCGCGGCTACGTCGAGGTCGAGACGCCAATGATGCAAGTGCTTCCGGGCGGGGCGGCGGCGCGGCCCTTCGTCACCCACCACCGCGCGCTCGATATGCAACTCTATCTGCGCATCGCTCCGGAGCTGTTCCTCAAGCGGCTGGTCATCGGCGGCCTGGAAAAGGTGTTCGAGATCAACCGTAATTTCCGCAACGAAGGGCTCTCCACCCGTCACAACCCGGAATTCACCATGCTCGAATTCTACGAGGCTTACGCGGACTACCGGGATCTCATGGATCTCACCGAAGATCTCATTCGCAAGCTCGCGCTAGCGGTCCTCGGGAACACCACGCTCAGGTATCAAGACGAGGAGTTCGACTTGTCGCGGCCGTTCGCGCGTATGACTCTCAAAGAGGCGATCGTGCAATTTAATCCTGGACTCGCAGCCGAGACCCTGGAGCGTTTAGATTTCGCGCGCGCGTATGCAAAGCAGCTCGGGATCGCCATCGAAGAGGGTTTTGGGCTCGGTAAAATCCAGCTTGAGATCTTCGAGAAGACCGTCGAAGAAAAGCTCCGTGGACCTTGCTTTATCACCGCCTATCCGACGGAGGTGTCCCCGCTCGCGCGCCGTAACGCGGAGGACCCATCGGTCACGGATCGGTTCGAGTTTTTCATCGCCGGACAGGAGATCGCGAACGGATTCTCGGAGCTCAACGATCCCGAGGATCAAGCCGAACGATTGCGGCGCCAGGCCGAAGAGAAGGAAGCCGGTCACGAGGAGGCGATGCACTACGATGCCGACTATGTCTTGGCGCTTGAGTACGGGTTGCCGCCAACGGCCGGCGAAGGCATCGGGATCGACCGGCTGGTGATGCTATTGACCGATGCGCGCTCCATCCGCGATGTGCTCTTGTTCCCGCACATGCGGCCGCGGACGGCAGAGGCCGTGACCGGATGACGGCCGCACGGCGCTCGTATCTTATACGCCCGCATTTAGGATCCTGTGAGGTAGGGCGCGAGAAACTCCGGAATACGACGATCCAGCCAGTAGTAATGACGGCCGGGGAAGGCGCCGGCGACGAATCCGTTATGCCCCCCGCGCGCCGTGAGCTCCAAGCGTGTGCTCGATGATAATTCATTGGCGCCGGGGATGGCGGCTGGGGTCATGAAGGGATCGTCGCGGGCATGGACGATGAGCGTGGGCACCGTGATCCTCGGGAGATACTGACGGCTGCTGCTGCGCGCATAGTAGTCGTCCACGCCGGTAAAACCGTGGAGAGGCGCGGTGACTTCGTGATCGAAGCTCCAGAACGACCGTAGCTTATCGAGACGGCTAAGATCGATGGGGCTCGGCAGGCGGGTAAATTTATTCCTGGTCTTGGCCCGCAGGCTTCGTAGTAACCACCATTGGTAGGTACGCGAAAAGCCGCGCTCGAGCCGCTCGGCCGCGTTGTCGAGCTGGAACGGCACCGAGACCGCGACGGCCGCCGCGAGCGGCGCCCGGTCTTGCGCCTCGCCGAGGAATTTTAAGAGCACGTTCCCCCCGAGGGAAAAACCGACGGCGGCCAGGCGGGCGCCGCGATAGCGCCGCTGGAGCGTGGTGATGAGATACCTGAAGTCCCCCGTGTCCCCCGAATGGTAGCTGCGCGCAAGGCGGTTATTGAGCCCGCTGCAACCGCGGAAATGCATGACCACAGCGCGCCATCCGCGCGCCCCCAGCGCCGCCAGTAACCCCTGGGCATAACGGGACTGGCCCGAGCCTTCGAGTCCGTGGAGGATCACGACGATGGGTCCAGCGCCCTGATCGCGCCAGTCCAGATCGATAAAATCCCCATCGGGGATCTCCAGCCGTTCGCGCCGCAAGGCCAGCTTGGCGGCCCCACGGCACAAGGCCCCCCAAAGGGTCTGAGCATGCGGCCCCGGCAGCCACCACGCCGGCTCAAAACTCGTCATTGACCTTGAGGCGCCGTTACGCGGGATGAGAGATCACCGGTGTCATCGATCGGGTAGGGCAGCGGCTGGAAAACGAGCGGGGGTCCGTCGGGGTGCTGCAGATGGATGTTCCCGGCATGCGCGGCTTCGTTATCGACCACGGCAAGCAGCGCGAAACACCTGCTGTCCCGAGGCGCGGCGGCGACGATTTGTCCCGCGGGCTGCGTGCCGAGGTGAGCGTGGGGATAGACCGGATCACCGGCGCGGGGGGCCGCCGCGTCCTCGACCAGCGCGAGGTACATCCTGCGCTTGAGTTGGCCGCGGTACTGGAGTCTCGCGATCACTTCCTGTCCGGGATAGCAACCTTTGGTGAAGCTCACTCCTCCCAACGCATCCAGGTTCAGCATCTGGGGTAGAAAGGCTCCCATGGTCGCCGCGCCCACCGTGGGTATTCCGGCGAGGATGTCCTGTAGCCGCCACGCGGTGTCCGAGACGTCCGCCGCCGGCTCTTGCACGCGCAGGGCGGCGAGGGACTCGTTCGCGCCGATGATGAGCCAACGGGGCAGGGCGCCGGGGACCCGGATGACCGAGACGCCGGCCCGGTGCGCGACCGTATTTTCCTGCTCGGGGATGGGCGGTAGATGCGCCGCGACGCCGGCCAGGGTCTGCGCTCCCAAGGCAGCGAGAACCGGCAACTCCTCGCTCGCCTCCTCGAGCGTTAATCTGGCGCGCAGAACAAACTTTTTGAGACGCTCGAGTGTCGAGTCGATCATCTCCTGCGGCATCACGAGCACATACGAGGCTTCGTGCCTTAGCAATCTAAACACCACCAAAACACGGCCTTGCGCATTGCACCAGGCACCTAATTGGCTACGCGATTCGGACAGCGCCCCTACGTCGTTCGTGAACTGCGCGGTGAGGAAACCCTCTGCCTCGGGACCCGCCACCCGGATGATCCCGAGGCTCGGTAACGTGGTTAGGCTCTGGAAGCGAAGGGCTGGCGAGCTTTCTCTATCCGTAACACTGGTCTCCGTGTCAGTCAATAAATTTCCGGCGGGGAACGCCAGCCAGCGTATTCTAGCAAAAAATATCAGGCGCCTGCGGAGATGGCCTTGTGGGTGAGGCATGCGTCTGCTATCACGTCGGTACGCGCCGAGTCCGGACTCGTGCGCTCGGGTGGCTCGAAATTGTTTGGTATCCCCACAGGAAAAAGGTTAGGATGGCGTTAACCGCGGGCGTCCGCCCAAGCAGGTCGATGCACGGAAATAAATCACTACGACCCCATTATTCCTAAGAGATCACAAATGCCCAAACCCAACTATGCGTTCGCGAAGCGTCAGAGAGATATAGCCAAGAAACAGAAAAAAGAAGAGAAGCGGCAACGGAAAACTGGAGCAAGTGACAACCCATCCCAAGAGAGTCCGCCGCAGCCGCCGGGCGATGAGAAAACGGTCGCCTGAACCAGGCGCGCGT
>JBIMKC010000017.1:10896-23930 GCA_043673925.1 Chromatiales bacterium
CCCCTAAGATCGGGTTCTTGACAATGAGTCTGGATAAATTCACGCGCGGCGGCGCGCAGTTCGAGTGCGGTCTTCCATAGGTCGCGTCCGCTGGCCGCCGCCCGCGCGCCGGTATCGATCGCGGGTCCGATCGTGATCGTGACCTTGCCGCGGGAAGGTGCCCAGTTCCCTGCCCGCAATATGTTGCGCGTACCCTGAATGGCGATTGGGACGACCGGCGTCCCCGTCTCAGCGGCCGCGATGAAGGCGCCCATGTGGAATGGGAGCAGCCCCGGAACGCGGCTGTAGGTGCCCTCCGGGAAGAACAGCAGCGAGCCGCCACCGCGCAAGGCGCCGGCGATCCTGCGTGCGTCGGCCAAGCCCTTTTCTTTATCGAAGCGTTCCACGAACTCGGTCGCGAGCCGCGATAGAAACACGCGCGCTGTAAACTGTCGCGCTAACTCGGCCTTCGCGACGAAGCTCGGGATACGCGGCAGAAAGCCCACCAGAAAGTACGAATCTAAATAGCTTGCGTGGTTCGCGACGAAGACCGTCGGTTGGTCCACGGGCGGTAAGTTTTCCGCGCCTTTGAGCGTACAGGGGATGCGGACGGCACGGGCGAGGAAGCGCGCCGCCGCGCTTGCGGCTCCCCAGCGCCATTCGAGGCGTGGCAGCAGCACGACGGCCATCCACACCAGGGGTGTGATGAGTCCGATCACGGTCCACGCATAGATCCCGTAGGCATGCGCGCGCAGCGCGTTGCCAAGCCGTCTGATGAGCGGCGCAATGCTGGCTGAGACAAGGCGCCCGAATTGTCGCCATAGGGGTGGTGAACGCTGACCGATCTGGCCGCGTTCATAAAGATCGCGGCTGGCGCTACGCCGGATCTTGCCGCTCGAGGTTCTGAGTACGGTGCCGGGCGGCGCTAATACCACGGTGTCAGGTGGACCACCGGCGAGATCGGTCGCGATTTCGTTGATTCGGGCCAGGATCTGCTCGCGTTTATCGGGGCGCGATTCGCGTGATTCGGCTACCACGATCAGCCGTTCGGTTCCGGTGTGCGGATCCGGGCTACCGAAGACCGCGATCCGATCCTTGCGCACGCCGTGGATATGCCCGATGGCATCTTCCAATTCATGTGGATAGATATTTCGCCCCGCGCGGATCACCAGGTCCTTGGTGCGGCCCGTGATGTAGATGTCGCCCTCTGCGACGTAGGCAAGATCGCCGGGATCGAGCCACTCGCCCTTGATGAGATCGCGGGTGGCATCGGCGTTTCGATAATAACCTCGGGTCGCCGAGGGACCGCGAAACTGCAGATGACCTTGATGGCGATCGGGCAGCTCGCGACCGCCCGCATCGGCGATCCGGACTTCGTGCCCGGCGATCGGCTGGCCGCACGCGACAAACTCGATCGCGGCCGCATCGGTCGTCGCGGCCGGGATGGCGATCCCGCGCTCCGCGAAGGCTTTGCGATCAATTCGATCGATGAGCGGGCCGCGATCGAGCGGCGGCATCGTGAGCGCGAGCGAGGCCTCGGCAAGACCGTAGACCGGCGCCATGGTTTCCGGGCGAAATCCGTAACGGCTGAAACGTGCGTTGAAGCGTCGCAGGGTGGCTGCGTTGACCGGTTCCGCTCCATTCAAGGCCGCACGCCAGGAGCCCAGATCCAAGCCCTCGAGGTCCGCATCATTGATACGGCGCGCGCACAAATCATAGGCGAAGTTCGGCGCCGCCGAGAGCGTTCCCCGGTAGCGATGGATGGCCCAGAGCCAGCGCTGGGGGCGCGCGAGAAAGCTCAAGGGTGACATGATGACGAGGGGCGTCGCATGGTACAAGGTGCCGAACCACGCACCGATGAGCCCCATATCATGATAAAGCGGTAACCAACTGACGAAGACGTCGCTCGGTTGTGCCCGCAGGGCTATGCCCGCGGCCCGTATATTCGCAAGAAGATTCCCATGGGTAAGCAACACACCTTTTGGATGCCCCGTGCTGCCCGAGGTGTACTGAAGAAACGCCGTGTCGTCGGCATGAATGGCGGGGATATCGATGCCGTCCGCGGCCAAGTAAAGCTCAGCGGCGGTCGCGATGAAGCGCAGGGTGTCGGTTTGCGCCTTAAACAACAGCGCAAGTGCGCGTCCTTCGGGGACCGTGATCAGCGCGGCGGCTTGACAGTTGCGCAGAATCGCACGATAACGCCGCGCGTGATCATCGAGCCGACTCTGACGGGTAGGGGGGTAGACGGGCACCGGGATCCCGCCGGCGAGCAGTACGCCCATGAAGCAGCGAAAATAGTCGCGGCCCGTTGGGAGCATGAGGACCACGGCCTCGCGCGGTTGCAACCCTCGCCGTTGCAGGCTCCCGCCGATCGCCTTGGCTTCCGCATAGAGATCTCCGTAGGTGAGGATGTCTTCATCACCGGTTTGTCCGAGGAGCGTGATGTGCTCGCGCTCGGGTTGGTTGGCCGCATGCCATGCGAGCGCCTCGGTAAGCGTTCGGGCGCCGTGCGGCGTGGCGTGCGTGGGGGAGGAGGGCGGCTCCAGGGGTGCTCGAAGATCCGCGCTTGGCTCCCTGGCCGGGCGCTGATCGGACAACGCCGACAGCAGATCCCGAATCGTCAGGACCTCGCTGAACAGGCGCTCTGAAAACGCGACGCCGAACTCGCGTTCCATACGCGCGAACAGCTCCACGCGCGCCAAACTATCGAGGCCGACGTCACGATCGAGTGCGCTGTCGAGCGTGAAGGCACGCCGCCCGGAGGGATGGGCGTGGATCTCCGCGGCAAGCTCTTCAACGAGCCTGAGCAGGCGCGCGGCTGGTTCACGTTCTGATGAGTGCGCGTTTAACATGCGAGCGCTCTTATCCCAATCCTCGCCGCGGATGGAGGAGCAGGATGAGGTCCCTGCCACCACGTCGACGCCGTAGGTCGGACCGCTACCCGCTTACAAAACGCTTCACTTTTTAGCAGGATTGACGGCGAGCAGATTGATGTCGAAGATCAAAGTCTCGTTCGGCCCAATCGTACCGCCGGCGCCGCGCTCTCCATAGGCTAATTCCGGCGGAATAAACAACTGCCATTTGGCGCCTGTTTTCATCAACGGCAAGGCCTCCTGCCATCCCTTGATCACGCCGTTCACCTGGAAAACCGCGGGGTGGCCGGCACGCGCGGAGCTATCGAATTCACGCCCGTCGATGAGCGTACCGCGGTAGTGTACCGATACCGTATCGGTGGATTTGGGCTGGGCCCCGGCGCCGTCCTTAACGACCCGGTATTGCAAACCGCTCGGTAACTCCTTGACGCCTTCCTTCTTGCGATTTGCCGTTAGAAACGCCTTACTCGCTTCCAGGTTCTTTTTGGACTTTTCTTGCTGTGCTTTTAGCATGGTGGCCCGTTGTTTTTCCAGTAGGGCCTGAAATTCCTCGCGTGGGATCCGCGGTTCGCGGCCGGCAATCATATCCTCGATCGCCAGCGAAAACGCGCGCGGGTCGAGGTCGACTTCCTGACGGGTGAGACTCTGAGCCACTTGTACTCCAATGGCGTAACTCAACTTTTTGCGATCTGTATCGAGTTTTACCGCTTCTTCGGCGGACACGTTCGATGACACGGCACAGATACAGGCCAAGGTCACTAAATGTCTTATCCTCATGGTGTATCCTGAACTTATTAGTAAGGCTTTCGTTGTTGCCCTCGCGAAGGCGTGCGCATCCTTCAAAGGCGTGTGGGCGGAGCCGGGGGTTCCGCCTTGGCCGCTATATTCCCACAAGCGCCTGAGCTATCCAAGTTGCTTATGTCCCCTGAGGGCGGTTGTGAAGCTCCATGCGAGCGTAGACTTCATGTGTCAAAATGATCGTCGGGCGGGCCGATTGCGGCTACATCACGGCATCACCGCTGAGGTTTGTACATCTCTCAGGCACCAACGTTCTCGTGCCATGACATAAACCTAGGGAGCAAGCAGATGAGGTTCATATTATTGGGCGGGCCGGGCGCCGGCAAAGGTACGCAGGCAGAGTTTATATGCCGGCGTTTTGATATCCCCAAGATTTCGACCGGCGACATGCTGCGCGCGGCGGTGGCCGCGGGTACACCCTTGGGCCTAGAGGCAAGAAAAGTCATGGAGGCCGGCGGCTTAGTCTCCGATGAAATTATTTTGGGTCTGGTGCGGGAGCGCATCACGGAGCCCGATTGCAAGCATGGTTTTCTGCTCGACGGATTCCCGCGGACGATACCGCAAGCCGAGGGCTTGAATCAGGCCGGCGTCATGATCGACTTTGTGATCGAGATCCACGTCGGCGATGAAGAGATCGTGCGGCGCATGTCGGGACGACGTGTTCATCCGGCATCGGGACGAACCTATCACCTCGTGTTTAATCCGCCCAAGTCGGAAGGCAAGGACGACGTGAGCGGCGAAGCCTTGGTGCAACGAGACGATGATAAAGAACAGACGGTACGAAATCGTTTGCAGGTATACCACCGCCAGACAGAACCTTTGATTCATTATTATTCGGAGCGCGTATCGGGATCCGGACCGCAATTTCTGCGCGTAGATGGAATCGGAACTGTCGACGACATTCGCGATCGGATCATTCCGAGTCTTCGATGACACCGATCCCGGCAAGAAAAAGTTTGAACGTTTACTGGATCTATGCATAGCGACCGCACTTAGTCCACGAATACTTTTTATTCGATGATGACAAAACTATTGCATAGTTCAAGTTTGTGATGTATATAGCGTCGTAATCTTGAGTTCGCTCTCAAGATTATTCGTCAACTACATATGGGGATGAACTTATGGCAGCAACAAAGAAGGCACTTGCAAAAAAACCAGTGATGAAGAAAAAGGCCGCTCCGTCGAAGGCGTTCGCGGCTAAGAAGCCCATGGCCAGCAAAAAAGCGCCGGCAAAGAAAGCGGCCGCAAAGAAGAAGTAGCGTAACACCGCGCGGATTGGCGTGACTCTATGCGCCGGCATTCAGCTTTAGCCGGCGCGGCTTTTGACGTGCCGATCGCGCTGGGCCGGTATGCAGGGCGTAAGCGCCGCATAAGAGGGGCGCATTTCGGGAGAGGTACGCCACCGCAGGCTCGAGAAGCGTAAATGTGTAACAGCTACGAACGCGCGGGTTTCGATTAAGTAGCTAGAGCGTTAGCGCGACTGTCATTACGTTTAGAGGCGTCGTGAACGCCTCTTTATTTTCTGATTCCGGAAGCGGATGCTTCTGGTGCGAGGTTCTCATTATACCGGCACTCAATCCTCGGGCGGGGGTCACCCTGTCCGCCCGTTCTTCGCGACACAACGTCTTCTAACAGCTCACTAGGCGCGTGATCCGCGGACCGCAAGTCTATCGGTAGTTGCTTCCGTGCCGCGTCGCAAGCACAAGGGAGTAGGGCTACGATCTCTGTATCGGCGGCTGCGCGCTTGGTGGATCCGGCTCGGTTTGGTCTCTCTGGTGATCTTTGGCGCCTGGGCGTCGTGGATTGATCACCGGCTCCGCGTGCAGTTCGATGGGCACCGCTGGTCGCTACCGGCGCGCGTCTACGCACGCCCATTCGAACTGTACCCGGGGCGGCCGCTGCATAGGGCTGAAATCATCAGCGAGCTCGGGGTCTTGGGCTATCAAGAGGCGCCCCTCATCCGGAGGCCGGGCCAATATCAACAAACGTCAAACGCCGTGCGCCTTTTCTCGCACGGCTACCGGTTCTGGGATGGCGAGGAATCCTCGCGTGTGGTAGAGATCCGGCTGCACCAGGGACGCGTGCAGGCGATCAGCGATAGACGCAGCGGGACGCAGGTGGCGCTCATGCGCTTGGAGCCTTTGGAAATCGCGAGGATTTACCCCCACCATAACGAAGATCGTATTCTGGTCAAGATTGACGACGTGCCTTCCATGCTGGTCCAGGGCTTGATCGCGGCCGAGGACAAAGCCTACCCGCATCACTTCGGAATCGACCCGCTCGCCATCGGGCGCGCTTTCATCGAGAATCTGCGCGCGGGTGAAGTGCGGCAAGGGGGTAGCACCTTAACGCAGCAACTGGTTAAAAACCTGTTTTTGAGCTCGGAGCGTACACTCTGGCGCAAGATCAACGAGGCGGTGATGGCCTTACTGTTGGAATGGCATTACAGCAAGGCTGAGATACTCGAGGCCTATATCAATGAGATCTTCCTCGGTCAAGACGGTTTTAGAGCGATCCACGGCTTCGGCCTCGGCGCGCGTTTCTATTTCGGCCGTCCGTTGCGTGAGCTCGAAGTGCATGAGCTGGCGTTGCTCATTGGCTTGGTTCGCGGCGCTTCCTATTACGATCCGCGGCGCCACCCGAAACGCGCGCTCCAACGGAGGAATCAGGTCCTGGCCCTCATGATCGATCGAGGTGCGCTTACCCCCGAGGTGGGTGGCGCATTGATGAAACTGCCTCTTACCCTGAGTAAGAAAAATCGATCGGCCACGTCCAATCATCCCGCGTTTGTCGATCTGGTTCGCCGCCAGCTCGGCAGCATTTATGATGACGAGGATCTGCGCAACGAGGGCTTACAAATCTTCACCACCCTCGATCCTCAAATCCAACGGCGAGCCGAGCAGGCCTTGCGCGCAAGCCTTAGCGAGCTTGAGAGGCAAAAGCGAATGCAGGCCGGGCGTCTGCAGGGAGCGGTGGTCGCCGCGGCCATCGACACCGGCGAGGTGCTCGCGCTGGCCGGAGGCCGCGATCCGCGCTATGCGGGATTTAACCGCGCGCTTGACGCCAAGCGCCCGGTGGGTTCCTTGGTGAAACCCGCCGTGTATCTCGCCGCGCTCTCGCAACCCTCACGCTATAACCTGATCACGCCTTTGTCGGACAATCCCATTGTGCTGCGCGAGGGTAGCCGCGCGCCGTGGACCCCGCAAAACTACGACAAGCGCTATCGTGGCCGTATGCCTTTGATGCTGGCCTTGGCGGAATCGAATAACGTTGCCACGGCGCGTCTCGGGATCGATCTCGGCATCGACAAAGTCCGGCGGACCTTGGCTCAACTAGGCGTGAGCGGGGAGATACCGCCTTATCCGTCCACCTTTCTCGGCGCGATCGAAATGTCGCCTCTGCAAGTAGCGCAGATGTATCAGACCCTCTCGAGCGGCGGGTTCTACAGCGCCTTGCGTTCCATCCGCGACGTTCTTACCAAGGACGGCCAGCCTCTGCAACGCTATGGATTGGCGGTGAAGCAAGTGCTCCCGGCGGCGCCCGCTTATTTGATCAACTACGCCCTCGCACAAGTCGTCCGTTCAGGCACCGCGTCCTCGCTCGCCGCCAAGCTACCGCAGTCGATGCCGCTCGCGGGTAAGACCGGTACCACCGACGGCTTAAGAGATAGCTGGTTCGTGGGCTTCGGATCGGATGTGCTGGCCGCGGTTTGGCTGGGAGCCGATGATAATCGGCCGATCGGATTGACGGGCGCGTCAGGCGCCATGCGGGTATGGTACGAGCTGATGAAGGAACGCCCTCCGGCGCCCCTCGATCTGGCGGCGCCGCGTGGCGTGGAGTGGCAGTGGGTGGACGGGATGGCGCGTACCACTCCGTCCTGCCCCGGATCCCGGCGCTATCCCTTCATCGCGCCCTTTATTCCTTCCAGGCATGCGCCGTGCGATTAGCGTCAAGAGAGCGATTATGCGCTGGCCCCGCGAGGATTGTTCTGGTGAAACTTCGGCGTCGATTTCTGGGGACCGTTTTGGTGGCGGCCTTGGTTGATGTCGGCGCGGCAATCCAGCCCTGGAATGCATCAACCGCCGCCGCTGCAAGCGAAGGCGCTGGGATCTCCGTTGCGCCGGCCGCGTCCGCGTTGAGTCCAGCGGTCGCGGCCCTACTGCGTTTGGCCCGGTCGCAGGCCGACGCCGGTCATGGCGAGCAAGCGGCAGCCACGCTCGAGCGGGCGCTTCGGATCGAACCCCGTAACCCATGGCTCTGGCACCGGCTCGCGGTATTGAGGCTGCAACAAGGCTACTGGGACCGAGCGGCCGAGCTGGCGAAAAAGTCCACCCTGCTCGCGCGCGATCATCGTCGGCTCCTCACGGGTAACCTGGAGGTGCTCCAAGCGGCGCGCGCGCGCATCTCGCGCTCTCACGTGGAATAATCAATATACTTCGCGGGCGGGGTATGAACCCCGCCCTTGACCAAAGGGGAGAGCTGCGCTTCTCCCCTTTGGAAACCCCATCGCTAAGGTACCCGCGGCAAGACCGCGGGGTATGCGTTTATTAAATGGAAGATTATTCAAAGCTCCGTATCGACCCCGGCGCCAAGCCGGGTGCGCATGCGCTACGCAAACCGAGTAGGGTGATGTACGGGGCGGTAGGTGCGATTATCATCGCGATTCTAGCGACTTTGATGGGCAAGGCGTGGCTGGACGGGGCGGTGAACGTCAAGGTCGCCATGGTGTCCAGCACCTTTCCGGCTCAGGCGCACACGCTCTTCAATGCGACGGGTTACGTGGTTCCGCAGCGCAAGTCGGATGTCGCATCCAAGGCAACCGGGCGCTTGGAATACTTGCACGTCGAAGAGGGCAGCCGGGTAAAAGCGGGGCAAGTGCTTGCACGTTTGGAGAATCGCGATCTCCTCGCGAGCAGGAACCGCGCGGCCGCGAACGTGGACGTGGCGCGCGCGCAAGTCAACGAGGCCGCGGCGGCGCTCGATGAATCGCGTTTGATGTTTGAACGAACCGCGAAGCTGGTCAGGAAGCAATTCGCCACGCAGGAAGACTACGACGCCGCGCAGGCGCGATTAAAAAAAGCCCAAGCCGCGCTTGCGAGTGCCCGGGCCGCCGTCGTGGCCGCGGACAGCGCCCTGCAAGAGACCGAAGTGGCCGTGGAGTACACCTCGATCCGCGCTCCTTTCGACGGCGTGATTCTTAGAAAGTACGCGGACCTCGGCGACATCGTGGCGCCCTTGGCGTCAGCCGATCAGTCAAAAGGGGCCGTGGTTTCATTGGCCGATATGGGTTCACTGCAGGTTGAGGCGGACGTGGCCGAGTCCAATTTTCCGAGCGTGCGCGTCGCGCAGCCGTGCGAGGTGCAGTTGGACGCCTTACCCGATCTACGGCTGGCGGCGGTCGTGCGGAGCATCGTACCAACCGTGGATAGGAGTAAGGCCACGGTGCTGGTTAAGATTGGATTTCTCGATCCCGACCCACGCATCTTGCCGGAGATGAGCGCGAAGGTGGCCTTCTTGTCGCGGGCATTGTCCGCCGGTGAAACCCTTCCGGTGTTGACGATCCCGCGCGCAGCCGTGGTCCGCCGCCATCAGCAACAAGTGGTATTTCGCGTGCACGGCGAGCGCGCGCAGCAGGTGGTCATCGGGTCCGCGCAAGCCTTGGGCGACAGGCTCATCGTGCGCGGGGAGTTGCGGGAAGGCGATCAGATCGTGATCGATCCCCCGGCGCCGGTCAACGATGGCGCCAGGGTGCGCATCGAACCTTTGTGAGTTGCCGATGGGGACGATGGTCGAGGTGGCCGATGTTTCCAAGTCCTACCGCCGCGGCGATCGGCATATCCCCGTGCTCACGAAGATCAGTCTTACCGTCGATACAGGGGATTTCGTTGCGCTCATGGGACCCTCCGGATCCGGTAAGAGCACGTTACTGAATTTGATTGCGGGGATCGATCGCCCCGATGCGGGGGCTATCCGCATCAGTGGTGTTGACATCAGCCGCCTGGACGAATCGGCGCTCGCGGGCTGGCGCGCGGCGAACATCGGCTTCGTGTTTCAGTTCTATAATTTATTACCCGTGTTGACCGCCTTTGAGAACGTCGAGCTGCCGCTGCTGCTCACGCGGCTCACGAAGCGCGAGCGGCGCGAGCATATCGAGCTAGTCTTGCGTATGGTGGATCTCGAGGAACGCAAGGACCATTACCCGGGGCAGCTTTCCGGCGGGGAGCAGCAACGGGTTGCGATTGCGCGCGCGGTGGTCACGGATCCGGCGCTCATCGTCGCCGATGAACCGACGGGCGATCTCGACCGTAACTCGGCCCGCGGGGTGTTGGCCTTGCTTGGGCGGCTGAACCGTGACTTGGGCAAGACCATCATCTTGGTGACCCACGACCACCTTGCCGCTGCTTCCGCGCATGCGATCATGCAGTTGGATAAAGGGGAGCTCGTCAATGAAGCTTCTGAATCAATTTGATTTCGCCACCACGGGGTATGAACCCCGTGGGGCGACCAAAGGGGAGAGCTGCGCCCCTCCCCTTTGGAAACCCCATGGCTAAGGATCCCGCGGTAAGACCGCGGGGAATAAATTTAGGCAGCCGGATCGATTGAGCATGTCGGGCCTGGCGTTTTTTGTCGGATGGGTTGCGCGGAACCTGCTGCGACACCGCTTGCGTTCGGCGTTAACCTTGGCTGGAATCATGATCGCCATCGTGGCTTTCGGGCTTCTGCGCACCGTGGTCGATGCCTGGTATGCGGGCGCCGAGGCGACCTCCGCCAAGCGGCTCATCACCCGCAACGCGATTTCGCTTGTCTTTCCGCTGCCCATCAGCTACCTCCAGCGCATTCGCCAGATCGCCGGGGTGGCCACGGTGAGCTACGCGAATTGGTTCGCGGGGATCTATATCGATGCGAAGAATTTCTTTCCGCAGTTCGCCATCGAACCCAAAAGCTATCTGGCCTTATATCCTGAATTTGTTTTGCCGCCCGAAGCGCTGAGCGCGTTTCTTAAAGACCAAGGTGGCGCCGTTGTCGGCCGCAGGGTCGCCGAGCAATACGGCTGGAAAGTCGGCGATGTGGTCCCGTTGCGGGGTACGATTTACCCCGGCGAGTGGCGGTTTGTGCTGCGTGGGATTTATACCGGCGCCGAGCCGAAAATCGACGAGACGAATCTGTTCTTCCATTGGAACTATCTCAATGAGGAGCAGAAGAAACAGCCCGGCGGACGCCAGGACCACGCCGGCATCTACGTCATCGGCTTGCACCGCGCCGCTGAGGCGGCCCGGGTGTCCCGGGACATCGATGCGCTTTTCAAGAACTCGATGGCGGAGACGCTGACGGAGACCGAGAAGGCCTTTCAACTCGGGTTCGTCGCCATGACGGAGGCGATCTTGGTGGTGGTTCAAATAGTGTCGCTGTTCGTGATCGCCATCATCCTCGCCGTGGCCGCGAACACGATGACGATGGCCGTGCGGGAACGGAGGAGCGAGTATGCCACGTTGCAGGCTCTGGGTTTCGGCTCCAAGCATGTGCTCGGCCTCATCGTGGGCGAATCCGTGTTCCTGTCCTGCTCGGGAGGCCTGCTCGGGATCGCCCTGACCTTCCCGGTCGCAGAGGCTTTCGCCGCGCGCGTCGGGACCCTGTTTCCGATTTTCACCGTATCCACCACGACCATTGCGTTGGCGTTCGGGGCGGCCGGGCTGGTCGGGCTGGCGGCCGGGTTGTTCGCGGCCTTGGGTGCCAAGGAGTCCATCGCCTCGGCGCTGCGAGACGCCCCCTAGTGGCCGTTCCATTCTATTATATTCATCGCAATCTCCGGGCGCGCCGGGTAACGACACTCTTGACAATCGGGGGAATGGCCTTGGTGGTATTCGTGTTCGCGACCATGCGTATGCTTGCCGAAGGCATCAAGCAAACCTTGGTGGGTACCGGCCGTGGCGACAATGTCATGGTCATTCGCCGATCGGCGGAAACCGAAGTGCAAAGCAGCGTGGAGCGCGAGCAGGCGGCGATCATCGAGAGTCTGCCGCACATCGCGCGTGGACCCACGGGCGAGCGCTTGGCTTCGAAGGAAACCCTGGTGCTCATCGTGCTCGCGAAGCGCGGGAGCGGGAAGCCTTCGAATGTCACGATTCGCGGGCTATCAACGCCGGGCTTACGGCTGCGGCCGCAGGTTCGCGTGGTTCAAGGCCGGATGTTCCAGCCGGGAACCGCGGAAATCATCGCCGGCGTCAAGATCGCCCAGGGCTTTGGCGGGACCGGCCTCGGGGAGCGGATCCGATTGGGCGGTCGAGAATGGACCGTGGTTGGGCTCTTCGATGCGGGGAACAGTGGCTTCAGCTCGGAGATCTGGGGCGATGTCGATCAGTTAATGCAGGCGTTTCGCCGCAACGCGTACTCCTCGGTGATTTTCCGGCTGGCCCACCGGCATACCTTCGAATCCGTACAGCTAAGGATCAACAAGGACCCGCGCTTTACGCTCGAAGCCAAGCCGGAGATCGAGTTCTATGCCGACCAGTCTGAGGTGATGTCGAATTTCTTAAGTATCTTGGGGACCACGCTGAGCGTGACCTTTGCGATCGGCGCCGTGCTCGGAGCGATGATCACCATGTACAGTTCGGTGGCCGAGCGCACCTCAGAGATCGCCACCCTGCGAGCTTTGGGGTTTCACCGGCGCGACATCTTGTCGGCGTTTATCACCGAATCGTGTCTTCTCGGTCTGGCGGGAGGCTCCTTGGGGATCCTGCTGGCCTCCTTGATGCAGAAAGTGAGTGTCTCCACCATGAACTGGCAGACCTTCGCCGAGTTATCGTTCGACTTTACCTTGACGCCGGCCATCGTGATGGAATCCTTGGTTTTCGCCCTCGTGATGGGCCTCGTCGGCGGATTGTTACCCGCGTGGCGAGCCGCCAGGCTACGGATCGCCGAAGCACTGAGATATGCGTGATTAGCCGGCGAAAGCGATCGCGGAGTTGGTCTGAGCCCTGGGGTTTTGATGCGCTTCCGTTCCGTCACCGCGGAACAACGAGCGGATCTCCTCCAAGGCTAAAGGCCGGGATTACGCGTGTGTCGAGAGGACCTTCGAGTATTTCATAACGCGGCAAGAGTTGCGCGAAGCCGTGCGGCAAGGCGAGCCGATCAATCGTAGTGCCTTGCGCGAAGAAATCAACGTGTACTATGTGGCGGCCACCCGGGCGAAGCGGTCGATCCGGCTAGCGAGGTTTTGATGATCCGATCCCGGATCGCGGAGGGACGAACGCCCACCGCCGAAACTCGACCGGGTGGTTATCCGAGCGGGCGATGCGGTACGACTGGCCGGGCCGGGCTCGCGCCGACTGATGGCGCGCGGCGTTAATGCGAGTCATCCAGAGGACTGGTTACCCCGCGCCCGCC
>JBIMKC010000018.1:0-2091 GCA_043673925.1 Chromatiales bacterium
CTCTACCAGCCGCTCGATGTCGGCTTGCGGTATTTCATTACGCCGCAGCTCTTTTACGACAGCCGCAGTTTCAGTCGATTCGAGGACGGTGACGAGATCGAAGAGTTCCGCGTGAAGCGTTACGGTGGCGGTCTGGCCGCCGGCCGGGTGCTCGGCCGCTGGGGCGAGATCAGAGTAGGACTGCGACGCTACGCGGGCGATGGGGAGGTGCGCATCGGTGATCCTGCGACGTCCGACTTCGATTTCGATAGCGCCGAGGCGTACCTGCGACTTTACTACGACACGCTCGACAACCGAAACTGGCCGCGTTCGGGGGCCATCAGCAGCGTGGAATGGATCGAGTCCGTGGAGAGCCTGGGGGCGGACTCCGACTTCTCGCAACTGCTGTTTATGGGCGGGCTCGCCCACTCCTGGGAGAAGAATACTTTCTTCGGCAGTTTCGAATTCGACTACACCGCCGACGGCGTTGCGCCCGTGCAGAACCGTTTCCGCACCGGCGGATTTACCAAGTTGTCCGGCTTTACGCAGGACCAACTTAGCGGCCAACAGGCGCTACTGCTGCGCAGCGGTTACTACCGCCATTTGGGCAACGTCAAGTGGCTGCCCGCCTATGCCGGCGTCTCGCTCGAATACGGCAACGTCTACGAGGACCGCGACGATATCAGCCTGGCGCCCGGCGACGCATTGCTCGCCGGGTCGGTGTTCCTGGGTGTGGATACGGTGCTCGGCCCGGTGTACCTGGCCTACGGTCACGCCGAGCAGGGCAACGACAGCATCTACCTGTATCTCGGCCGGTTGTTCTGATCGAATGGGAGGCGGTCCTGAGGGAGGCGATTCGACCAATGTCCAGTATTCCAGGGCCGACCAGCCCTCGCCGTTGTTCGTATTCTTCGTTTCATGTATGCGTCCTGTGCTGGCTTGTTCAGGTGACGAAGTTAAGCGTGCGGTCGATAAGCCAAAAGGCGGCGACGCTACCGATTGCATAGGCGGCCGCTGATTCCGACGCGGCGTACGCGGGCTTCGGATCGATGCCGAGCTGGCTGAGTCTCCTGCCGATAAAAGCCGCGCCTGTCAGCGCGGCCATGACGGACGCGATGAAGAGGAGTTGTCCGAGCTCGACGCCGACGTTGAAAAGCAGCAGCGCGAGAGGAATGGCATTCTGCGGGAGGCCGACTTCGTGGAGCGCGCCGGCGAAACCAAAGCCATGCAGCAATCCGAACGTGAACGCCACGACCCACGGCCAGCGCTCGGTCAATCCTCCCGACCGGCCCTGGCCACGACGCACGATCTCGCAGGCCACGAACATGATGCTCAGCGCGATGCAAGCTTCGACGGGTGGGCCGGGCACGCTCACGAATCCGAGCGTGGCCGCGGCCAGGGTGATGCTGTGTGCCAGCGTGAAAGCGGTAATGGTGCCGACAAGTCGCCGCCAGCCTTTCACCAGCATGAGAAGCGCGAGCACGAACAGGAGATGGTCGATGCCCAGCAGGATGTGCTCGACGCCGAGCACGAGGTAAGTGCGGGCGATCTCCAGCGCATGCGGCAGGGCTTCCACCACGAACGACGGCGCAGACGGCGTGAGCCGGGTGACTTGCGGGGTTCCGTCGCGGCGTTCCACGCGCACGAGCACATCGGTCATCGTCGCGCTGAGACCGGCGATATGAATCGTGCCGCCGGTCAGACCGCCGGCGCGCTTGATGCTCCAGCGTTCCGCAAAGGCGCTGTTGACGAAGGAGGCACGTGGCTCGGTCAGGTTGGTGGTGCCCGCCGGGAGTTCCACGTAGAGGCCGAGCCGCAGATCCTCGCCTCGACCAGGCACCTTCCAAAACACGTCGTAAGTCTCCGGGCCGGTCTGCTTGAGCTCGAGATAGGCAGGCCGGACCTCGTGGGCGAGCACCCCTACGGCGGAGGCGGCGAGCAGCAAGAAGACAGGGAGGACGCGTTTCATCGCCCGCTCTGCGCCGCGAGCTTGTCCGCCGGCTGCGGGCGCTCAATGGTCACTGTGTAACGTTTGAGCAGCCCTTGATAGAACTTCTCGTTGGCTTCCAGCCGCTCGGCGTTGGCCCACTCGCGTCGCACGGCTTCCCGCAC
>JBIMKC010000018.1:2191-5348 GCA_043673925.1 Chromatiales bacterium
CGTTGGCTTCCAGCCGCTCGGCGTTGGCCCACTCGCGTCGCACGGCTTCCCGCACTTCCTCCAGCGCGGGAACACCTCCCCCCGTGCGCTGGCCGACGAACACCAGATGCACGCCGTAGCCCGACTCGACCGGCCCCTGCCAGTGGCCGGGCGAAAGCGCACCCAATTTAGCCGCGAACGATTCGCCAAACTGCTTCGCGACCTCGCTGCCCGGCACCGCCTCGAACTTATGGCCAAGCAAGAAGGGGTCGCCCAGCGCCGAGACATCGGCTTGGCCGCCGGCCTCGTTTAACTTCGCGAGGAGTAGCTCAGCATCGCGCGCCAAATGTTGGCCGTGGCGTTCCGGGGTGAGATAGACCTGACTGAACGTGAACCGCCGCTCGACGCGAAACGTCTCCGGGTGTGCTTTCAAATACGCGCTCAACTCGTCATCGGTGGGCTCGGCTTGGGCAGCGACGTCATCGGTGACGAATTCCATTTTCTGCCGAAGACGGCGGCGGATGACGATGTCGTCCTTGTCCAACCCGAGTGCCATCGCCTCGCGGTAATAGACTTCCTCGCGAATATACTCGTGGATCAAACCCTCGAGCTCCCTGTCCGTGGGCGGACGTTGCCAGGTGCGAGCGAAGCCGATCGCCAGCGACTCGATCTGCCCCTGCGTGGCGACGATCTCTCCCGGCTCGCTGCCGCTGCGCTCGCCCATGAAGCCGAAGGCGACGAACAGTCCCGCCCCCACCAGAAGGAAATGTACCAGCGGTTCGCGCAGGAGTTTTTCCATGTGAAACCTCACGGGTTCCTACTTCGCCGGAATATACCGAATCGGCGAGGTGTAGGCGCGTTCGGCCGTGGTCATCGGAACCTCGGGCGGCATCTTCACGCTGAACTTCTTGGCGTCATACGCCGTCCAGCGCGGTGTCGGGATTTCGATGACGCGCCCGTAGTAGAAGGCCGGCTGCTCGGGATCGAAGTCCGGATCTTTCCACACCGCGAGCAATTCCGGCGCGCCGATGGTGTTGGTCCAGGTTGCGTTCTCCACGTCCACGGTGTTGCCCACCGGCGGCAGTTTGCCATCGGCGCCAGGCTTGCGATCGCCGGACCACACCACGTCATAGACTATCTCGTGCACCGCGCCCTTTGCATCGAGCCAGCCTTTGATGATCTGGTACCGGTCGAGGTTGGCGCCGATGGGGTCCTTGAGCGCGGCGACGAGGAAGGTCGGCGCTTTGCCAGCCGGTGCGTCCCGGAGGTCGCCGCCCATCGGCACGCCCTTCGTGTAGCCGACCTGCCCCGGCATTCGGTTGTGGCCGTCCTCGGGCTCGAAGTCCCAACCGCCGAAGAAGCGCACGATCAGGCGCGGGCCGGTGGTGGCGTAGGTCTCGCGTCGTTGCATCGCATCCCAGATGGACTCGCGCGTGTTCTCGCGTGCCCAAACACCCGCGTAGCCGGAGGCGTCTGTTCCCAGCCCATGATGACGGCTTTTTCCGTCTTTACGAAGGGATGTGTCGCCCGGGTCGGACTGGGTTCGGAGCCGGAGGTTTTGCCGAAGAAGTTGTCCTCTTCGACCGCGGCGAGAGCTGTGTGCGCGTCCGTCGAGCCGACCATGCCGAACTTGTAGGGATTGACACCCAGTTCCTTTTCCAGCTTGAGACCGTTCTTAAGCGCTGACCGGGCATACTCGAACTCGAACATCTCCGGCTTCTTCAGTTCGCTTAAGTCCAGGTTGCCCTTGTCCCAGCGCTCGAAGTTCGCGAACTCGTCGTTGGGCGAGAGGAACGGATGCGACTCGCCGTCGCCCTTGATCTGCGTGGCTTCGTAGAGGCGCTCCCACTTTGCGCGCGTCTCGGCATACTCCCGGTCGATCTTTTTCCCGACGCCCGGCTCGATGATCGGGAACATGCGGCCATTGCTCAGGTTGCCGTTGTGCGCGATGGCGAGTACGTCGCCGCCGGTCTTCTCCTCGTAGGCGTCCATCCATTTCCACAAGTCACGCGGGTTGTCGCTGCCCAAGGGTTTCATGGTGATAAACGGCTCGACCCGGCTGGCCTTGTCGCCGTTGTCGCGGAAGATGACGTTGCGGTGCAGGTTGTTTCCGCCGGTGTTCGAGGTCCACTCATAGCCGATGAAGGCCGTGAATCCCCCCGGCTCATTCGCTTCCTCGGCCGCCTTGATCGTCTCCTGCCACGCCCCTCGGTAAGCGGGGGTGCCGGGAAGAGGCATCAGACCTTCGGCCATTTTTCCTTGTGAGAAGCTCACGATGATCTCGATTGCCGCGTCGGCGCCCTTGCCCGATTGAATCATGTCATACCACTTCCGCCCTTGCGGGTAGGAAAGCAGCTTCGCGTCACCACCGAACAAAAGCGGGAAAAAGCCGAACCCATCCGAGTGATCGGTCACCACGAGGAAGTCGAGCGGCCGGGAAAGTTTGACCTGCTGGCCGCTGGAGGCGGTGATCTCCTCGCCCCTGGCGAGGCGATACGCGTCCTTCGGACCGAGCCGGGCACCGAACGCGCCGGCGTCCATTGAGAACGACGTGTGCGTATGCGTGTCGCCGAACAGCGGCCGCGTGGGAAAGTTACGGCCCGCATACGGCGAGTAAGGGCGTTGTTTGAACGCTTGTTCGGCCGACTCCCTGTCGAGCGTGCCGATGTCGGTGGTGGCGGCTTCCTCAGCAGCGAGGGCCGGGAGTGCGAAGCTCGCAGCGGCCAGCGCGAGGGTTGTGGGGAGTGTGATGAGTCTTGTAGGCATGGTTGTTGTTCCTTTCGGTTTTTTTGCCGAGAAGCCGTGCCCGTCACCTTGCGACGGCGGGCACAGTCGATGAATGCGCGGATTAGTTGCCGCCTTGCTGGTGTGAATTTAGGCGAGGTGATCGAGCAGCGCTACAGACCAGTGTTCCGTCGGCAAGGCGCGCAGCGGCCAGCTCCCCATCGGCCCAAAGCGACGGCTTAATTCGTACGCGTAGCCACCGCGCGTCCCCTCCTGCCACTTGGATTTCATTATCCTTGATAGCGGCGATGTTGCCCCGTGATCTCGGTGGCCTTGCCGAGGACCCAGGCCACAATCAGGGCGAGATCCCGCGTAGGGTGGAGATTACGGGCTGCGCCATCACTCCAGCCCTATATATGTACCTTAAGACGACGGCGTTATATCCGCTATTCCG
>JBIMKC010000018.1:5448-23310 GCA_043673925.1 Chromatiales bacterium
TCACTCCAGCCCTATATATGTACCTTAAGACGACGGCGTTATATCCGCTATTCCGTTGACCGGATTGGCCGGCACACTCTCTTTCCTCGTGGCCTGCCAGGTCCCCGGACAACCGTTGATATCTTTCCAACTTCCTCCGCCGTTGGCCGCCGACAGCAATCCCTCGAAGGTCGCCGCATCGTAGCCTTCGTAGGTGAATCCGCCCACCATTTTCCCCGAATCCTGGATCGCGCCTTCAAGCGCATAGGCATAGCCGGAATTATCGGTGAGGTTACCGCTTACCCTGCCGCCTTTAATCGTGATGGTTCCGTCCCCAATCCCGTAGCCGCAACTTTCGTGCTCGCCGGGACGCGCGGTCTTGGTGCCGCCCCCGACCTGCCACGCGCCGTCGAATTTGGTGGTGGTGATCATCGCGGAATTGGCGTTGATGTCGCTGCAACCGCTCAAAGCGCCGCACACAAGGAGTGATATCGGTATTATAGTTTTCATGCTCCTACCCCGCTGAAGTTCTTGGTTAGAAAATGTGTTTTCTCAACGCGCTAAGATGGCGACAGACTCGCGACCCCCGAAATCACCGCCGTTTGGGTCCGCTCCGCGAGCGCCATCGGCACCTTGTAAATGTCGAAATGGCCCGAGGCGTCGTAGCTCTTGTACATCTCCTGAAACTCATACATCCATACGCCAAAGAAGAAAGCGAGATCGATGAGATCGCGGCGATTCACCGCGGTCCAGCGGATCAACCGCCAGAAATGCGCGCGCTGTGGGCCTCTGAGCCCGACGGAATAGATGATCCGCCAAAGGATGCCCAGGTACCGCCGTACCAACGTGAGGCTCCACGGCGCGGTGAGCGGCAATTTCCCTAAGTACTGCGAACGGTAATCCCGCATGAACGCCGTCGCGCGCTCGAACACGTGTTCGGGCGCGCACAGGTGTGTCAGTATTTGCTTGTAACCCGCGCTCAAGGTTCGAGCATCCATCTTCGGCACGATATTGGTTTGGCTCTCGTGAAAATCGAACTCGTAGATGAGCCGTCCTTCGCGCTTCATGCGATCGTATAACTCGGTGCCGGGAGGCGCCTTGAGCACGCTGACCCCGGCGATGACGATTCCGCAGTCTTGGATGAAATCGATCTGGCGCTGGAAAATCGCCGGCGTGTCGGTATCGAAACCGACGATAAATCCGGCCGTGACGATGAAGCCCGAGCGGTGTAGTTGCCGGATGCTGTCGAGCAAGTCGCGGCGCGTGTTTTGCCGTTTCTTGCAAGCGATCAGGCTGTCCTCGTCAGGTGTCTCCACACCCACGAAGATATGCCGGAAGCCGGCGTCCAACATCAGTTGCATGAGATCGGGATCATCGGCCAGATTTACCGTCAGCTGGGTGGCAAAACCGACGGCGCGCTGCTTGTGCCGGCGCCACTCGATCAAGGCGGGCAGGAGATCGGTTTTAAGGAGTTTCTTATTGCCGATGAGGTTGTCGTCGGCGAAGACGACCAGATCGAAGCGGTCCAGATCCCCGAGCGCCTCGAGCTCGGCGATGATCTGCGCCGAGGTCTTGGTACGCGGCCGCCGGCCGAAGAGGGCCGTCACGTCGCAAAAGTCGCATTGATAGGGGCAACCGCGCGAATACTGGACGATCGCGAACCCGTATTGACTCAGGTCGACCAGCTCCCACAATGGGACCGGGGTCGTGTGGACATCGGCCATCTCGGGCGACGTGTAGATAGGCTTGGGACAGCCCTCTGCCAAATCGGCGAGGAATCGCGGTAGGGTCACCTCTGCTTCGTTGAGCACGAAATGATCAACGCCCGGAAACGCGGCGTACTCGTGCGTAAACAGTGGGCCACCCGCAACCACTTTGACGCCCGCCGCCTTGCAGCGCCGGATCAGCGCTCGCGCGGCGGTGGCTTGAACATTCATGGCGCCGATGAAGACATAATCCGCCCATTTGAGATCCTCGTCGGCAAGCTTATTTAAATTGAGATCGATGAGACGCTTATTCCACTCCTTGGGTAACATGGCGGCGACGGTAAGCAATCCGATCGGGGGATAACTGGCCCGCTTTCCCGATATCCTGAGCAAATTGCTCATCGACCAGAAGGCGTAGGGCATCTCGGGGTAGACCAGTAGGATGTTCATGTGCTCCTCCACCTTGCCTTATGTTAGTATCGTTATCCGGCCGCGGCTCGCCCATGCGCAGGCGATCAAGTGGCATCGAAACCATAAGCGTATCCCTATCGCCGCATCATTCCAAGCCCCCGCCGATCGAGCCGCTTCAAGTATAAAGCGCACGCAACGCCGCGACGCGCTCTTCGATCGGCGGATGGCTCATAAACAGCCGTGCGAGGCCCGAGGGCTTGCCTGCGATCCCGAAGGCCTGGAGCTGTTCGGGCATGGGATCTTGCTGAACCGAAGCACCTAGGCGTTCCAAGGCCCGAATCATCTTGTCCCGCCCGGCCAGCTTGGCCCCGCCCGAGTCGGCGCGAAACTCGCGCCAGCGGCTGAACCACATCACGATGATCATCGCCAGTACGCCGAGCACCATCTGGGCGATTATCGTCGTGATCCAGAAGGCCGGCCCATGCCCACGTTCATTGCGAAATACGGCCCGATCCACCAACTGGCCGATTACCCGCGAGAGGAAAAATACGAAGGTGTTGACCACGCCTTGGATCAAGGCCAAGGTAACCATGTCGCCATTGGCCACGTGCGACATTTCGTGCCCCAGCACCGCCTCGACCTCCTCGCGCCGCATCCGCTGCAGAAGACCGGTGCTGACCGCAACCAGCGCATGATTGCGATTGGCGCCGGTGGCAAAGGCGTTCAAGTCCGGCGAGTCATAAATCGCCACCTCGGGCACCCCGATCCCTGCCTCTTGCGCCTGGCGCGTCACGGTATCGAGCAACCACGTTTCGGCGCCATCGCGGGGCTGCTCGATGACTTGCAGCCCCATCATGCGCTTGGCAGTCCATTTCGAGATCAACAAAGAAATGATGGAACCGCCCATGCCGAACACACCCGCCATGATCAGTAACCCGTTCAGGTTCATCCCGACCCCTTGGCCGGCCAAATAAGTTTCGACGCCAAACACCTTCACGATGATGCCGAGCAACAGCATCACCGCGAGGTTGGTTATCAGGAACAACACGATACGTATCATGGATGATCCTCCTATTGCGGTAGTTGGGGGTAACCAACTCAAGGTTAAAGTGCTCCGCTCGCCCATTGCGGCTCTCCTAAAGTAATGCCGATGCTAAGCCGATAGTTATTACCGCAGGACGGCTCCCCCTCCCCACTCATATCCGTCCTGCATTGGCCGGGGCTTGCCTCGGCCATTTTATTACTCATCGCTGCTGCGCCAGCAGCGCCGAGACATTCTGGAAGCCCCTCGGGAGCCGGTTACCGCTTCGGCCGCGCTCACCAGCATACGCCGGGAGATCCGCGGGAGCGAGGGTAAGGTGTCGCTGACCGGCACGCACGACCAAGGACGCACCCGCGGGAACGACTGTGACGGCGGTAACATAATCCTCTCTCGACACCACCTTGGCGCTCGCGATATGGACCATTTTCAAGCCCTTACCCTTGGCAAGCTCGGGAAGCTCCTTCAAGGGGAACACCAAAAGACGTCCCGCTTTCGTGGCCGCGGCGACGCGGTCACCGCTGATGTCATGGACGGCCGCGGGCGAGAGTATGCGCGCGGCGCGCGGGAGCGTGAGCACCGCCTTGCCGGCCTTGTTCTTGGTATGCAGATCTTCCAGCCTGGCGACAAACCCGTAGCCGGCATCCGAGGCCATCAAGTAGCGGGCATCACCTTGCCCTAATAGCACGCCTTCAAACGTCGCTCCCTCGGGCGGCGTCAAGCGCCCGGACAAGGGCTCGCCCAAACCGCGCGCGGAGGGCAGCGAATGTCCCGCTAGGGAATAACACCGCCCGGCCGAATCGATGAATACCGCCAGTTGATTGCTGCGTCCGCAGGCCGCCGCCTTGAACTGATCACCCGCCCGGTAGCTCAGTTCCACGGGATCGATCTCATGCCCCTTGGCGGCCCGCACCCAACCCTTCTCCGAGAGCACGATGGTGATGGGCTCGTTCGGGATCAACGCGGCTTCATCGAGCGCCCGCGCCTCGCCGCGTTCGACAATCGGCGCGCGGCGCGGATCGCCGTAGCGCTTGGCGTCGTCCAGAATCTCGGCGCGGATCAGCGCCTTGAGTTTTCTATTCGATCCCAAGGTCTGCTCCAGGCCTTTGCGCTCCTCGGCAAGCTCGCTCTGTTCGGCGCGAATTTTCTCCTCCTCGAGTCTCGCCACATGCCTGAGTTTCAGGTCCAGGATCGCCTCCGCCTGGATCTCGGTGAGGCCGAAGCGGCTCATCAGCACCGCTCGTGGCGACTCTTCATTGCGGATGATGGCGATGACCTCATCGAGGTTGAGATAGGCGATGAGCAGCCCTTCGAGGATGTGCAAACGCTCGTTGACTTGGTTCAAGCGATGCTGCAAGCGCCGGCGCACCGTCGCTGTCCGAAACTCCAGCCACTCCGTTAGCAAGGTCTTAAGGTCCTTGACCTGCGGGCGGCCGTCCAAGCCGATAACGTTTATATTGACGCGGTAGCTGCGTTCGAGATCGGTGGTGGCGAAGAGGTGCGCCATCACGGCGTCGGCATCCACGTGGTTCGAGCGCGGCGCCAGCACCAGCCGCACCGGCGTCTCGTGATCGGACTCGTCGCGCAGATCCTCGATCATGGGCAGCTTCTTGGCGTTCATCTGCGCGGCGATTTGCTCGAGGATGCGTTCCCCCGAGCTTTGGTACGGCAGGGCGGTAATGACGATGTTGCCGTCCTCCAGCTCGTAGATGGCCCGCATGCGCACCGTCCCGACGCCGCTCTCGTAGATTGCCCGCAACTGCTCGCGCGGGGTCACGATCTCGGCCGCGGTGGGGAAATCGGGGCCCAGCACGTGCTGACACAGATCGGCGATCGTGGCCTCCGGCCGATCGAGAAGCTCAACGCAGGCTTGCATAATCTCCACGAGGTTATGCGGAGGAATGTCGGTGGCCATGCCGACCGCGATCCCGGTGGTGCCGTTCAAGAGCACATTGGGCAGCCTGGCCGGCAGCAAGCGCGGTTCCTCCAAGGTCCCGTCGAAATTCGGCGCCCACTCGACGGTCCCGAGACCTAGTTCTTTCAACACCACCTCGGCATAGCGGGTCAGGCGCGCCTCGGTATAGCGCATGGCGGCGAAAGACTTGGGGTTGTCCGTCGATCCCCAATTGCCCTGCCCGTCGATGAACGGATAGCGGTAGGCGAAGGGTTGCGCCATCAACACCATCGCCTCGTAGCAGGCCATATCGCCGTGGGGATGGAATTTTCCCAACACATCCCCCACGGTGCGCGCCGATTTCTTGTGCTTGGAACCGGCCGACAGCCCAAGCTCCGACATCGCATAAATAATACGCCGCTGGACCGGTTTCAAGCCGTCTCCGATGTGGGGCAGCGCCCGGTCCAGAATGACGTACATGGAATAGTCGAGGTAGGCGCGCTCGCTGAACTCGTGCAGCGGCCGGCGCTCGACATTGTCGAAGTTGAACTCTAGCGACTCGGGCATACGCGTATTGAGATGGGATCCGCCGCGGATTTTAGCCCTGAGCGGCCCGCATGCAAAGCCTCGGAACGCGGCGAGCGAAGCGCACTCAAACCGCCGCCAGATCCCCCTTCTGCTCCAGCCACACGCGGCGATCGGCGGCGCGCTTTTTCCCGAGCAGCATGTCCATGAGCTCGTCGCTCCGGTGATCTTGCGCGAGGGTGAGCTGCACCAGACGCCGGGTCTCGGGCGCCATCGTGGTTTCGCGAAGCTGTAAGGGGTTCATCTCCCCGAGCCCCTTGAAACGCTGCACGTTGACCTTGCCCTTGAGTTTCTCGGCGGCGATCCGATCGAGTACGCCTTGCTTCTCCTCGTCGTCAAGGGCGTAAAAGACCTCTTTACCGATATCGATGCGATAGAGCGGCGGCATCGCGACATGCACGTGTCCCGCGGCCACCAGCGGACGGAAATGGCGTAGAAACAGAGCGCAGAGCAAGGTAGCGATGTGCTGGCCGTCGGAATCCGCATCCGCCAAGATGCAGATCTTCCCGTAGCGCAAGCCCTCGATCCGGGGCGATCCCGGGTCCACGCCGATCGCGATAGCGATATCATGTACTTCCTGGGAACCGAGGACCTGGCCAGGATCCACCTCCCAGGTATTCAAGATCTTACCGCGGAGCGGCATCACCGCCTGGAATTCCTTGTCCCGCGCCTGCTTGGCCGAGCCGCCGGCGGAATCTCCCTCGACTAGGAACAACTCGCTGCGGGCCGGTTCTTGGGAAGTGCAGTCCGCGAGCTTGCCAGGCAACGCCGGACCTCCGGTCAGCTTCTTGCGGACGACTTGCTGCTCCGCCTTGAGCCGCCGCTGGGCGTGCTCGATCGCGAGCGCCGCGATGCGCTCGCCGGTTTCGACGTGCTGGTGCAACCATAGGCTGAAAGAGTCGCGCGCCACCCCGGAAACGAAGGCCGCGCAGGCGCGCGAGGTCAAGCGTTCCTTGGTTTGTCCGGAGAACTGGGGTTCCTCGAGCTTCACCGAGAGCAGATACGCACAGCGTTCCCAAACGTCTTCGGGCGCCAGCTTGACCCCGCGCGGCAGGAGATTGCGAAACTCACAAAATTCCCGCACGGCATCGGCGAGCCCTTGCCGCAGACCATTCACGTGGGTGCCGCCCTGCACCGTCGGCACAAGATTCACATAGCTCTCGGTGACGATCTCGCCCTCGTCCGTGACCCAATGCAATGCCCAATCGACAGCCTCGTGCATGCCTTCCAGACTCCCCGTAAACGGCTGCGGCGGCAGGAGATCACGCCCGGCCAAGGCCTCCGAGAGATAGGCCGTGATTCCGTCTTCGTACTGCCATTCCTGGTGCTCGCCACTGTCCTCGTCCGTGAACCGGATCAGTAATCCCGGACAGAGCACCGCCTTCGCGCGCAGCACGTGCTGCAAGCGCGGGATGGCGATTTTCATGGTGTCGAAGTAACGCCCGTCGGGCCAGAGGCGGATCGCCGTTCCGGTATTTTGCCGTCCCACCGTGCCGATGACCTCGAGATCGGTCTTTTTTTCGCCGGCTTCGAAGATCATTTGATATTCGCGGCCGTCACGGCGAACGCGCAGCTCCAAGCGCCGCGACAGCGCGTTGACGACCGAGACCCCCACCCCGTGTAAGCCACCCGAGTAGCGATAGTTTTTTCCCGAAAACTTTCCTCCCGCGTGCAGCCGCGTCATTATGACCTCCACGCCCGACACTTTTTCCTCCGGGTGAATATCCACCGGCATGCCGCGGCCGTCATCCGTCACGGTCGCGGATCCGTCGTGATGCAACTCCACGTCGATGCGCTTGGCATAACCCGCGATCGCCTCATCGACGCTGTTGTCCACCACCTCTTGAATCAGATGATTGGGGCGCGAGGTGTCGGTGTACATCCCCGGCCGCCGGCGCACCGGATCGAGTCCGATGAGGACTTCGATGTCGGCCGCATCGTAGCGTCGATTCACGTACGGGGTTCGCTCGGCAATGAGTTGCTCTAAGGAAGCTCTGCAAAAGTTACTGCGCAGCCCATCTGCTTTGTCGCGTGCTCGCTCGTCGCTCGCCTATCTACCTGATATGTCTCGCGACTCGCTCCGCGGCTTCGCGCGTCTGGGCTTGCTCGCGACACTTTTGCAGAGCTTCCTAAGCAAAGTCCGCGATCAGGGCGGCGCGGACCGCATCGGGCAGGGGATCCAGCGCGTGCCGGTAGGCGCGATGCTCGATGCCGGCACTAAGTCCGGCGTTGTCGCCGAGGGCAATGCGCATCGCGGGCGCAAACTCGAACCTGAGGAAATGCACAGAGGAGGTCTTGTCTTCCGTAGAACGCTGCAAGTCCTCATCCGCGATCGCGAACACGGGATCGAAGCCAGCAACTTGCATCCATAGCCGATCCTCGATCCCGATCATTGCCGCCAAGGCCAGCTTGCGCTCTTCGGCGTCATCGTATTCCAGCAGCATCGTCGCTTTGAGATTTCCGCCATCGGGTATCAAGGGATTGTACGCGTCCAGCTCGTCCTGAATGGGCGCGCGTTCGAAGATCCGCTCTACCCGCAGCATCTCTTGAACTTGATATTGGATCGTGATCCGGTCCTCGAAGAGCAAGGTGCAATGCGGTCCCATATGCACGCTTCTCGACTTTTTGTGCGCCATTACTTCGGTCCGGAAGCGGATGCGTTCCTCGGCGTAGCGCTCCAGGGTCCAGAGATCGCCGCGCTCTAATTTTCGCATCGGACATTAGATTCCGTAGGCCAATCTTAACAGCTGCAAGGGGTGCAGGGTCCTCACGCTCTTATGCAATCCGGCCTCGATGTGGTGCCCGGCGAGCGCGCAGTCGCTGGTGAAATAATCGGCGTCCGCTTGCGCGACGCGATGGGCGACGGGGCGCCCGATTTTGACCGCGGCCTCGCGAAACTCGCGCTTGATCCCATAGGTGCCGTTGTGCCCGGAACAGCGCTCGATGGCCTCTATTCTCGTGTTCGGCACCAGACTCAATATGTCCCGCGTCCTGGGGCCGATGTTTTGCACGCGCTGATGACAAGGGACATGGTACATCACTTTACCCAGCGGGTTCTTAAAATCGGTGACCAAAAGCCGCGCCTTGAGGCGCAGGCTTAAATACTCGAACGGGTCATAAAAGGCCTCGGCGACGCGCTGAACATCCGGATTTTCGGGCAGCAGCAGCGGGATCTCTTTCTTGAACATCAAGACACACGACGGCACCAGCGCGACGAGGTCCCAACCCTCCTTGGCCGAGCGCGCCAAGGCCGGGAGATTACGTTGAGCGAGGCGTTCCACCGAACCGAGATCTCCAAGCTCCAGCTTCGGCATCCCGCAACACGCCTCTTGCTCGAGTACCCGCACCGGAATACCATTGTGCTCGAAGATGGCGATGAGATCCTCTCCGATCTCGGGTTCGTTATAATCCCCATAACAGGTGGTAAACAATACCACGCGGCCCTTGGTGTGCGGCGTCGCGAGCGGCGCTATCGGCGTTGTTTTGCGCTTACGGATACGCCGTCTCAGCGTGCGCTCCTGATATTTGGGTAAGGGCGCTTGGGCATGCACGCCCAAGGTTTTCTCGGCGATCCGCCGCACGGTCCTGTTGGCGGCAGCGCGATTTACCATCGGAGCCACCACCGGCACGCTGGCGATGCGGCCCACGACATCGGGGGATGACAGGAGTCTGTCTCGCGCGCTCGCGCCTTCGGATTGGTAGCTCGCGGCTTTGGCGCGCAACATCAAGTGCGGGAAGTCGATGTTCCAAGGATGCGGGGGCACGTAGGGGCATTTGGTCATGAAACAGAGATCGCACAGGTAGCAATTCTCCACCACCTTCCGGTAGTCCCCCTTTGCCACCCCATCGACTTCCATGGTCGCCGAGCCGTCGACCAGGTCAAAGAGCGTAGGAAACGCATGACAGAGGCTCACACATCTGCGGCATCCGTGGCAGACGTCGAAGACGCGCTCAAGCTCGGCATTAAGCGCGGATTCGCTGTAAAAATCCGGTTCCCGCCAGGCCAACGGATGGCGCGTCGGCGCTTCGAGGCTGCCCTCGCGGTAGGCCTCAGGTCGCTCGCTCATGCCTCACCCGCGGTTTCGAAGATGAGTTCGTGAACATCGCACGGGTCAAGGCTTCCTCCAGAGCGGTCTACACCACCGTTGATAGCTCAATCTAAGAGCACGCCCACGCAGGGGACGCGCTTGAGCATCTCCTCGCCATGCACGGATTCATCCAGCTTACCCGTGAGATCCTCTCCGGCATGGACGCGGGCCCAGTGCACGCCAAGCGCCCATGGATAGCTGCGGGTCACGTCATAGACCTTGCCTTTGTAGGCGATCAGCATGCGCCGCCCCGGCGTCTTACCGTTGTAGGCGGCGAGCTTCGCACGCGTGAAACGACGCGGGGCGGAGGCGGGGTCCGTCCCACCCGCGTCACCCTTGGCCCTGCTAACGTGCCCCGAGGACGCCGCTCGGACGGACGTCGAGGGTCGAGCCCCCTCGCGCCGCGCGCGGCCATCAGATCCTGATCGAAAGCCCTCGACGGAGTCCTCTCCCCTCGGATCAGGCGAGGTCGAAGCGATCGAGGTTCATGACCTTGTCCCACGCCGCCACGAAGTCACGTACGAACTTCTGCTCGGCGTCGTTGCAGGCATAGACCTCGGCGAGGGCCCGGAGCTCGGAGTCCTTCCCGAAGATGAGATCGACGCGGGTGCCGGTCCACTTGACCTTCCCGGTCTTGCGGTCGCGGCCTTCGAACTCGTCCACGGACTTCGAGGTCGCCTTCCACTCGGTCCCCATGTCGAGCAGGTTGACGAAGAAGTCGTTGGTCAGCGTCTCGGGTCGGTCGGTGAACACCTCGTGCTCGGACTGCCCGGCGTTCGCGTTCAGGACGCGCAGGCCGCCGAGGAGCGCGGTCATCTCGGGAGCGGACAGCGTCAGCATGAACGCCTTGTCCACCAGCAGGTGCTCCGCGGCGAGCGCGTGGCCGTTCTTCAGGTAGTTGCGGAACCCGTCGGCGGTCGGCTCGAGCACGGCGAAGGACTCGACGTCGGTCTGCTCCTGCGTGGCATCGGTGCGCCCCGGCGTGAACGGGACCGGCACGTCGTGGCCGGCCCGCTTCGCCGCCTGCTCGACCGCGGCGCATCCACCCAGCACGATCAGGTCCGCGAGGGAGACCTTCTTCCCGTCCGTCTGGGAGCCGTTGAACTCCTTCTGGATCCCCCCGAGGGTCTCCAACCCCCGCGACACGCCGGAGGCCACGTTGACGTCCCACCCGGCCTGCGGCTCGAGGCGGATCCGCGCCCCGTTTGCGCCCCCGCGCTTGTCGGTGTCACGGTAGGTCGACGCCGACGCCCACGCGGTCGAGACGAGCTGCGAGATGGACAGATCGGAGTCGAGGATCTTGCCCTTCAGCGACGCGATGTCGCCGTCGTCGATCAGCGGATGGTCGACGGCGGGCACCGGGTCCTGAAACAGGAGCTGCTCGCTCGGAACCCACGGGCCGAGGTAGCGGGCGACGGGACCCATGTCACGGTGCAGCAGCTTGTACCACGCCCGCGCGAACGCGTCGGCGAGCTGGTCCGGGTGCTCGTAGAACCGCTTCGAGATCTCCTTGTAGACGGGATCGACGATGAGCGAGAGGTCCGTCGTCAGCATCATCGGAGCCTGCCGCTTTGACGGGTCGTGGGCGTCCGGCACGGTGCCTTGCGCCTCGGGGTTCTTGGGGGCCCACTGGTTCTTGCCCGCCGGGCTCTTCGTCAGCTCCCACTCGTACTTGAACAGGTTCTCGAAGTAACCGTTGTCCCACCGGATCGGGTCGTTGGTCCAGATTCCCTCCAACCCGCTGGTGATCGTGTCGTTGCCCTTGCCGGTGCCGTAGCTGTTGGTCCAGCCGAGGCCCTGCTCCTCGATGCTGGCAGCCTCGGGCTCGCGACCGACGTGCTTGGCGTCATCGGCGGCGCCGTGGGTCTTGCCGAACGTGTGGCCGCCCGCGATGAGCGCGACCGTCTCTTCGTCGTTCATCGCCATCCGGCGGAACGTCTCACGGATGTCCCGGGCCGCAGCCTTCGGATCCGGGTTGCCGTTCGGGCCCTCCGGGTTGACGTAGATCAGGCCCATCTGGACCGCGCCGAACGGATTCGCCAGCTCCCGGTCGCCGCTGTAGCGCTCGTCGCCGAGCCACACCCGCTCCGGACCCCAATAGACGTCCTCCTCGGGCGCCCAGATGTCCTCACGGCCGCCGCCGAAGCCGAACGTCTTGAAGCCCATCGTCTCCAGGGCGCGGTTCCCCGCGAAGATGAGCAGGTCGGCCCACGAGATCTTCCGGCCGTACTTCTGCTTGATCGGCCACAGCAGCCGGCGCGCCTTGTCGAGGCTGGCGTTGTCGGGCCAGCTGTTGAGCGGGGCGAAGCGCTGCGCGCCGCTGCCGCCGCCACCACGGCCATCCGCGATGCGGTACGTGCCCGCGGCGTGCCACGACATCCGGATGAACAACGGTCCGTAGTGGCCGAAGTCGGCCGGCCACCAGTCCTGCGACTGGGTCATCAGCGCATCGACGTCGTTCGCCAGCGCATCGAAATCGAGGCTGTTGAACTCCTTGGCGTAGTCGAAGTCCTCGCCCATGGGATCGGCCTTCGGGTGGTTCTGGCGCAGGACCCTCAGGTTCAAGCTGTCGGGCCACCAGTGCTGGTTCGCCGTGATCCCAACAGCTTGGTGCGCGGCGCTCATCACCGGGCACGTCGCTGTTGACGGCTCGTCGCTGGTGGTGACCGTGCCGTGTTCTTCGTTGCTCATGCCTCCTCCACGAATTTGCTTGCCGTATTTTTTAGACTAAGTCTAAGTGCATAGAGAAGTCTAGGATTCGCCCGCCTCGATGTCAACCGAAACGAGCGCGACGGGCGGCTTGAATTTTCATGAGCGCATCGCACATTGACCCCGAATTTTCGGTAGTTTACCGTAACACACTGGGAGGATAGGGCGTGGCGCGAAAAAACACTGGGTTTGATTTGGAGCAGGCGCTCCGAGAATTAGAGTCCTTGGTCAACAAGATGGAGGCGGGCGAGCTTAGCCTCGATGAGTCGTTAAAGCACTTCGAGCGGGGGGTGGCGTTAACAAGAGCCTGCCAGAAGGCGCTGAGTGAAGCCGAACAACGGGTTAAAATTCTTCTTGAAAAAAACGGTACTCAAGCGTTGACGCCGTTTGCTCCTGGCGCCGGGGACAATGACGGGTTGTGAATACCCATGATGGCGTTGTTGCTACCGGCCGGCCAGTGATGGACAGTTAAAACACCTGTGACCGCCGGCGCGTCAATCGAACAATTCCGCCTGGCCGTGGATCAAGCCTTGGGGCGGTGGCTGCCGCCGGCTCACAAGGTTCCGGCCAGCTTGCACGCCGCCATGCGCTACGCCGTTTTAGGCAGCGGTAAACGCGTCCGCCCGCTCCTCGTCTACGCGGCGGGAACGGCTTTGGGCGTCAAACGCGAGGCCTTGGATGGGCCGGCCTGCGCCGTGGAGTTGGTGCATGCCTATTCCCTGGTGCACGACGATCTTCCGGCCATGGACAACGATGATCTCCGCCGCGGACGTCCAACCTGCCACAAGGCCTACGATGAGGCCACGGCCATTCTCGCCGGAGACGCCCTCCTGGCGCTCGCCTTTCATGTGCTCGCACACGACCAGGTCATTCGCGTCGGCGCCGAACAAAGGCTGCGGATGATCGACACCATAGCGACGGCCAGCGGATCACGCGGAATGGCAGGCGGACAGGCGCTGGACCTCGCCGCGGTGGGCAAGACGCTCAACATCGCCGAGCTCGAAAACATACATATTCATAAGACCGGGGCCTTGATACGCGCGAGCGTGCGTTTAGGCGCCCTGTCCCAAGCCAACGTGGATCCAGAAATCTTGGGGCGGCTCGATCGCTACGGGAAATGCGTGGGGCTCGCCTTTCAGATCCAGGACGATATCCTGGATGTCGAAGGGCATACGGAGGTCATCGGCAAGCCCCAAGGGTCCGACATGGCGCGCAACAAACCGACCTACCCCAACCTCCTCGGGTTGGACGGCGCCCGGCGAGCCGCTGCGGAACTCTTTAACGACGCATTAGCCGCCATTTCCAGTCTCGGATCGGCCGGCAAGCTGCTTCAGCGCCTCGCTGGCTACATCGTGGAGCGCGAAAAGTAGTCCGGGATCCCGGCAATTGCGGCGAGAGATCGCCCGATGATTTTCTGGCTCACGCCTTGACAACGATAACCTGATGAGAGCGCTTCTTTCAAAACATTACGCGCGTTCGCTCGCCGCCGGTGCGGCTGGATTGGGCACGATAGAGACGAAAACCGTGCGGCGGATAGGCGTATTTCTGGCCGGCGCATGGGGACTGACCCGTTTAGCCTACGGGGGTGAATACGGCCTCGTCATAGAAAAAGGGTGATTAACCTGACAGGCCGGGATCGAGTGGTCCCGACGATCAATGGGTCCGTGCCCGGCCCGGCGCGAAAACTACCGCTATGATCGTGACTACGTCGTTATACTTACGGACTGGACCGACGAGGATCCAGACACGATCTACGCCAAGCTGAAAAAGCAAAGCGGGTATTACAATTTTTATAAGCGCACGGCCTCCGACTTCTTCCGCGACGTCGCGAACCAGGGTTGGGCTACGACGATTTCCGATCGTCTAGACTGGGGCCGCATGCGCATGGATCCCACGGACATCGCCGATGTCACGGGCTATACCTACACGTTTCTCGTCAACGGAAAACCACCCGCCGCGAACTGGACAGCGCTGTTTAAAACGGGCGAGCGCGTACGGCTGCGGTTTATCAACGGCTCGGCGATGACCTATTTCGATGTTGATAACGGGGCGGGCGCCTACAAGCCGCGCAAGCACGTGATCAACGTGAAGCCCGGCGAGCGCTTGTCCTTCGAGGTGACCGCCGATGCGCTCGGCGAGTGGGCCTTTCACTGCCACTTGCTCTATCACATGGAGGCTGGCATGTTCCGTAAGGTCGTCGTCACCCAAGATGCCGTGGCTCCCGGCTAAGCAAGCCGCGTTGGGACCGCTGCGAGCGGGGAGGCGAGATCCAAGCATGCGTAAGCTTTGGACATCGCTACTTTGGCTTAAGGTGACGAGCCTGGCGGCGTGCTAGGACGGCGAGGCCGTCATTCCATCAGCACTAGCTGGCCGAGCGGATGGTCAGTACCGGGACCTCGGAGGTGAGAACCACCCGCTCCGCCACACTCCCCAACATCATGTGCGACAGGCCGGTGCGCCCGTGGGTGCCGATGACGATGAGATCGGCTTGTTGCTGCTTAGCAACCTCTACGATCTGGAGGTAGGGCACGCCTTCGGCCAGATGGACGGTCGTCTTGGGCGCCTCAGCGGCCGTCTCTTTGACGAACTGATCGAGCCGCTCGCGCAGCCGTTTAGCGAGACCCTCTTGCAGGTAAGGGGGTAGCTCCACGGTACCGTCCGCGACCGCATAGGCCGGAGCCTCATAGGCGTGGACCACATCAACTTGGGCCCCCAACCGCTCAGCCAGCGCCAAGGCGTACTCCAAGGCGCGTGCGGAAGGCTTGGAAAAATCGACCGGACAGAGAATTCGATTGATGACGAGCACTAGATTCTCCTCGCATTAGCAAAGGTGTTTCGCCTCGCATGGCATGCATTGATCGACTTGTGCCATAGTCGGACTAAGCCGTGCGCGACGATTCGACATCCGCACGCTGTCGTTCACACCGTTTCCACGCCCGCGCGTATGAGGCAGGCGCGTAAACGCTCGATCTCATCGAGGAGGTCGAGGATCACGGCGGCGGCCTCGGCGCTCGCCCCGAAGTCGCGCTCTAGCCGCGAGAACCGGCGGGCACGCAAGAGATCCAGAGCGCCGAAGCGCCACGCCGTCTCATCCGGGCCCTCGGGCGACAGGACACCGACCTCGACCAGCTCCACGATCCACTCTACCTCGGCCCCGCAGGCCTCGACCACCTCCTCTAGCGACAAGGCACCTTGCTCGCTGACGAGAATACCTGTGACGATGTCCGCGTCCATCTCGTTTCACACGCCCAAGCCGCGGCGAGGGTTGAAGGCCAGCTCCCGCGCCATGGTCTGATAAAGTTCTTTCGCACGCTCCGTCTCGGGAATGGGCAAGACCACCTCCAATACGAGATAGAGGTCTCCGGGCGACTCGCCCGGGATCCCGCGGCCCCGCAAGCGCAGCTTGCGCCCGCCCTGGGAGTGGGGCGGGACCTTGACCTCCACCGTGCCCCCCGGCGTAGGTGCCTTGACCGTGGCGCCGAGCGCCGCCTCCCAGGGTGCGACCGGCAGGCTCACGTAGAGATCGGGGGCGTCCACCCGATAGAGTGCGTGGGATTTGAACCCGACTTCAATGTAGAGATCACCGGCCCTCCCGCCCCGCGGCCCGACGGATCCTTGCCCGGCCAAGCGGATGAGCTGCCCTTCGCGGATCCCCGTGGGGATTTGCACGTTCAGCGTGCGCTCGCGTACCGCAAGCCGCCCTTTAGCGTCGAGTTCAGGCACGCGCAGTGTCACGGTCCGCGTGGCTCCGCGGAAGGCGTCCTCGAGGTCGATGAGGACCTTGGCATGACGGTCCTCGCCGCGGCCGTGTAAACCCGCCCCGTGCCTCGCCCCAACCGCGCCGCCGAAGAGCGTGGCGAAGAAATCGCTGAAGTCCCCACCGAAGGCCTCGCCGGCGGGTCTCCCACGGAACTCGAAGCCCGCGTCCCAGTCGGGCGGTGGGTGAAAGTCCTGACCGGGCTGCCAGCCCGTCCCAAGTCGATCGTAGGCGGCGCGTTTCTCGGGGTCCTTCAAGACCTCGTAGGCCTCGTTGATCGCCTTCATGCGCTCGCCGCCATCCCGTTCCTTGCTGACGTCGGGATGATACTTGCGCGCGAGCTTGCGGTAAGCACGCTTGATCTCGCCCTCGGCGGCCGAGCGCGCGACGCCCAAGGTCTGGTAATAGTCTTTAAACTCCACGTGCTTTCCTGTCCATCGCCGGCCGAGCCGACCCTCATCTTAGCGCACAGAGCAACTCCTTTGGTTGCACCTCGATATTCTATACCGGAAAAATGTTGCCACTCGCCCTTCGGTAGCCCATAGCAAAGACGGGCTTGATCTTGATCAATGGTTTGCAGGCCCCATATTGTATCCTACCCATGACCGCGGTGCGCCGAAGCTGGCGGAAGCGGAGGTATATTTCTTCACACGAAAATAGTGGAGGTACAGTCATGTACGAATCCTTGTTGCGGTTTCCGACCGATCTGTTCGCCGAGCTAGAGCGGCTGCAACGTGAGATGCAGCACGGTTTCGGGGGCTTGGGTCTGCCATCGAGCATACGTGCGGTCGGTCGCGGTGCGTTTCCGGCGATCAATATCGGGAGCACGCCGACATCCATCCAGGTCTATGCGTTCGCGCCCGGCATCGATCCCGCGAAGCTTTCGGTCAGCATCGACCGCGGGCTACTGACCATCGCGGGCGAGCGGGCCTCGGATGTACCGGAGGAGAGCGAACAGCTCAGCCTCTACGCGCACGAGCGCGCCACCGGCTCCTTCAAGCGGGTGGTGAGCCTGCCGGAGGACGCCGATCCGGCGCGGGTCGAGGCGAGTTACCGCGATGGCGTCGTCCGCATCGCCATCCAGCGGCAGGAATCGGCCCAGCCGAGGCGTATCGAGGTCAAGTGAGTCTAGTCATCGAGTTAGGAGGAATGAGTCATGAGCGAGAAGCGAGAAGTTGTACAGGGGGCGGAGGAACGGCACAGCCCGGCGATGGTGCCGGCGGTGGACGTGCTCGAAGACGAGACCGGGATCACGCTGTTTGCGGATCTGCCCGGCGTGCCCAGGGACAGGCTCACGGTGCGCGCGGACGGTGACGCCCTGCTCATCGAAGGCGAGGTTGTCCTGGAGATACCGGAGGGCACGACCCCCGCCTACGCGGAGGTCCAGACGCTGCGCTTCCGGCGGCTATTCACCCTGAGCCGGGAGTTAGATACCACGAAGAGCGACGCGGCGTTCAAGGACGGGGTGCTCAAGCTGCGCATCCCCAAGGCCGAGCACGCCCAACCGCGCCGGATCCAAGTCAACGTGAGCTGAGGAACCCGGCACGGTGCCGAATCTTGGCGCGGTGCCGGCTCCCCTTTTTTTTGGAGCTAACCAAGGGATATAAGGGGCCAGGTCAATTATTTTCTTCGCAGTAATCGATCCTGGCCGTTCGCAGTAACAGTAGCATGTCTAGCGGGTTGAAGTCCCGTCC